>SMXS01000030.1 GCA_004356955.1 Alphaproteobacteria bacterium
CGAAGAACCTATTCCGTCTACGAAGCTGCGTACCGAGACCAGAGTGGTGAAATCAATTCTCGTGATTGCTAGGTGATTGTTAATACAAAAAATTCGCCGATGATAAATTCATATACGAACCTAACTAGTTGAAAAAAATGGTGATCCCGGCGGGATTCGAACCCACGACCCCCAGATTAGGAATCTGGTGCTCTATCCTACTGAGCTACGGGACCACTAACGTTCTAATAGGTCGCTGCGCTGGTCTTGGCAACTGCGCCGACCGCCCCAATTACATCGTCACGTTGATCTGGCCGCCATCCATCAGGACGTTCTGGCCGGCCATATAGCCGACATATTGACTGCATAGGAATGCGCACATGGCACCAAATTCGTCTGGGTTGCCAAAGCGACCGGCGGGGATTTGGGCGGTGAAGTTTTTAGACACCTCGTCCAGCGACTGGTCATTGGCCTCAGCGGTTGCCCGCATAGGGGCCAGCAGGCGATCGGTGGCGAACATGCCGGGCAACAGATTGTTGATGATCACATTATGCTGCACTACTTCGCGCGCCAGGCCGGCTATAAAACCGGTAAGACCGCCGCGGGCCCCGTTTGAGAGGCCCAGGATCGCTATGGGCGCTTTGACCGAACTGGATGTTATATTAACCACCCGGCCAAAGCCGCGTTCGATCATGCCATCGATGGTGGCCTTGATCATCTCGATGGTGGCCAGCATATTGGAATCGAGAGCCGAAATCCAGTCGTCGCGGGTCCAGTCACGGAAATCCCCCGGGGGCGGGCCGCCGCAATTATTGACCAAAATGTCCGGGTCGGGGCACACGGCCAGAATGGCCTCGCGCCCTTCGACGGTCGACACATCGGCAACCACTATTGTGACATTTGCGCCGGTTTCCTGGCGGATTTCCTCGGCCGCAGCCTCCAGCGTTTCTACCGTACGGGCTGATATCACCAGGTTAACCCCTTCGCGGCCCAGCGCCATGGCGCTGGCTTTGCCCAGGCCCTTGCTGGCGGCGTTGACGATGGCCGTGCGGCCTTTGATTCCTAAATCCATAAGTTCTCTCCACTATTTGTTTGCAGACTAACCCGGCGGGTCGAGGAAGTTAAAGCGCCAATGCATCAGAAATGATACTTAGGCATTTATGGAGCGCATTTTCTCGACCATCGGCAAAATTGTTGTTGGCCTCTTGGCCCTGTGGGGCGCGTGGTCCCTGATTCAACCGCTTTTGCGCGAAGCGCCTGTCGAACTCAAACCCACGGCTGCCGTTGATCCTGCGCCCATTCAGGCCCCAGATCAGCCAAATATTGATCAGCCAGTCATAGATCAGCCGATAGTAGCGAGAGTTGTCCGCGTTATCGATGGCGACACGGTCAGGCTGGCGAACGGACGCGAGGTCCGCATGACCGGTATTCAAGCCCCCAAGCTGCCACTGGGGCGCGAGGGGTTCCGCAAATGGCCTTTGGCTGACGAGGCCAAGCGGCACCTGGAAATTCTGGTGTCAGATCAACAAGTGCGCATAGTACCCGGTGAAAACCCCCAGGATCGTTGGGGCCGGATATTGGCGCAGATCTATAATGAACAAGACGTCTGGTTGCAGTCTGCAATGTTGGAAGCGGGCCTGGCGCGGGTCTATACATTTGCGGACAATGACAGGCACGCCGATGCCCTTTATGCCGCCGAAGCAAAGGCCCGTGCGGCGAACAAGGGGATCTGGCACCTGGACTATTATGCGGTGCTGACGCCCCTGCAGGCCGTTGGCAGGGCGGATTCTTTCCAGCTTGTCGAAGGGCGCATTGTTGATCTGGCCAATGTGCGCGGGCGCGTGTATCTGAACTTTGGTGAAGACTATAAAACAGACTTCACCATATCGATCGCCAGCCCCGTGCGCCGTGCTTTTAAGAAAGCGGGCATCGATCTGATGGGGCTGCAGGGTAGCCGGGTGCGGGTGCGTGGCTGGTTGCGAGACTGGAACGGCCCCATGATCGAGCTGACCCATCCAGCGCAATTGGAACTGTTAGAGCCCTCGTAGAACCGTCGGAGCCCTAGCCAAAAAAAGGCCCGCCAATAAGGCGAGCCTTTCAAGTGGGATGTGCGCTGTTTTACGCAGCGCGGATAGTTTCTTCTAGTTTTTCAATGGCAGCCTCTTCGTCGATTTTCTCGACCGCAGCTAATTCGCGGGCCAGACGGCCAATGGCTGATTCATAGATCTGTCGTTCGCTGTAAGACTGCTCGGGCTGTTCTTCAGTCCGGTGCAGATCGCGCACAACTTCGGCAATCGAAATTGGGTCACCAGAATTAATCTTTGCTTCATATTCCTGGGCGCGACGGCTCCACATTGTGCGCTTGATGCGGGCCTTGCCTTGCAGGGTTGTGAATGCCGACCTCATCTTTTCAGGGGAAGACAGCGCCCGCAGGTTCAACTGCTCGACCTTTTGGATTGGCACCCGCAAGGTCATCTTTTCTTTTTCGAAATTGATGACGTACAGGTTCAGTTCCGTCCCCTCATAGGTTTCGGTTTCGATATTGTTCACGCGGCCTACACCATGGGTTGGGTAGACGATGTATTCACCCTTGCGGAACTTTCTAACTGGTTTCTTAGCCACTCTCTCTCACTCCTAGATTGCCTTCGGCCAAATTAGTGACGCACCAAACGTCACGCTTGGACTCGCGGTCTTACTTATCTGTCGTGGTTGACTGCTTTTGGGGATCAAAGCGTCTCTGCATTCAAGCGAGGACTGGCTTTCAATCTGGTGCAGGCCATACTCCACCATCAGCGCACTATGCACTGTAGATCCGACCATATCACAAAAACGCAAAAAAATCACCCCTAATTGTTTCAGGGGTGGGACGGGCTCGCCAGCTTGGGGGGACTAAGACCTGGCGGGCTCAGGGCCCGCCAAGATCGGTGATCAACTAGCCAGGATTGGTGCTGAAATATTTATCGTACTTGCCAGCTTCGTCTTTGACGTCGTCGGCACCGGGAAGCATATCTTTCTTTTCAGTCAGATTTGGCCACTCTTCAGCAAACTTGGTGTTGACTTCCAGCCACTTTTCCATGCCGTCTTCGGTGTCGGGCACGATGGCCTCTGCCGGGCATTCTGGTTCGCATACGCCACAGTCGATGCATTCGTCAGGATGGATCACCAGCATGTTTTCGCCTTCGTAAAAGCAGTCCACAGGGCAGACTTCTACGCAGTCAGTGTACTTACACTTGATGCAGGCTTCCGTAACGATATAGGTCATTGCTTCCTCATATTTTATTGTTCAGCGCTTAATCGTTGCAACACTCGTTTGCGCGCGTCACCTCTGTCTCGATCAGAGACATAAATCAACCCGGCTATGCGACGCAACAAGTTTGATTCATGCGCATGTAACGTGCCGTCTGAATAGACCACTTCCCAAAGCAGTTCAATCAATTCCACGCGCTCTTCTTCAGAGAATCTGTCTTTGATTGTTTTGGTATATCGATGCAGACTTACCGACCACTCGTGTTGGTCTTGCGCCATGGCGAACAGGTCCTGACTTTCGGTTTCGCTAAGCGAAAAGCGCCCGGCCAGCAGGCGTTTTACGGCTGCTATTTCTTCCTCGACAACTTCGCCATCCAGATTGATGGCCTCGACCATCAGAACAGCGGCGGCTAGATGTAACTCGTCGGTATGAGACTGCTCGGGTGCCGCGTCGTCGTCAGCGCGGGCGAATAACTTGGATAGGGATTTTAGCACTTAGTTGCCTCCGGGTTCACTGTGGTCTTCAAGGATAACGAGATCTTCATACAGGCTTTGGGCCTCCACTGCAGGGCCACGGCGTTCGCCAAGGGCGGCTACCTGATAGATGCGGACATCATGATGGCGAACAAAGGTCAGGACGTCCCCAACGCGGATCGCCGCACCCGGTTTGGTAACGCGCTGGCGGTTAACCCGAACTTTGCCCTTCGACACAAAAGCCGTCGCCTGGGTGCGGGACTTGAACACGCGGGCATACCATAGCCATTTATCGATGCGGATGCTTGGCAGAGGGCCAGGTTCAGAGTGAGGGCCAGATGCGCGCCGGGTCATGCCTGTTTTTTGGCTCCATCATTTTTACCCCTTTTGCTTTTATTGCGACTGCTTTGTCGACGGTCAGCCTCCATGGATTTTTTGAGATCCATCAGGCCCGCGAAAGGTGAATCGGGTGAATATTCTGGCTGGCGTTTCTGAGGTCGTCGATTATTGCCACGCTGCTGGCCGTTGCCGTTTTTGGGCCCGTTTTTGGGCCTGCCCTGGCGCTCGTTGGCCCCGCCCTGGCGCTCGTTGGAACGTGCCTGGGGGCGTTCCTGGCGCGATTTGCCTCTGGGACCATCTGTGCGTGTTTTTGGCCTGCTTGACCGACGACGTTCAACAGGGCGGGATCGCACATAAAGTGGCCCTAATTCTGCAGGGGCCTCGGGCACGGGTTCACTGGCATCGGGTGTAGGCTCAGGGGCCTCTGATTTCACCTCTGCACGCTCAGTTTCATCCTTTTCCACAGTGGTTTTCTCAGTGGTTTTCGCAGCGGTTTCCGCAGTGGTTTCCACAGTGGTTTCCACAGCGGTCTCCGCAGTTTTGGCTGACGCTTCGGGTTCTTCGGTCGCCTTTGGTTCTGAAGCAGTTTCTGGTGATTCCGGAGCAGCTTCTGGTGGTTCTGAAGCAGCTTCTTCGGGCTTGTCTTTTGCATCCGCAGGGGCTTCGAAATAACCGAGCATGTTCAGGATGGCTTTAAAATCATCGCCGCTGCAGCCGACAAAGGACATCATGTCGCTTTCGGCTCTCAATTCGCCTTTTTCGGCCTTTTCGCGAGCCATGACGGCGACTTTTTCCAACATATCCATGCGAACAGCGCGGGTGCCTGCTTTGCGGAAGCCCGACATCTCGTAATATTCGTCAGGTTGATCCCCTAGCGGGATCGACGTCAGGCCGGCAATGGGCGTCTCGGGGATCGGGTCGATGCCTTTATGGATAGCCCACAGCACCAGCCGATACAGGCTTTGTTGCGGCTTTAGCAATGCCGGCATGAAGATCGATACTTCGCCAAACCGAATGCCCAGCTTGCGCAGCAGGGCCCGATCTGCCTGTTCGATTTTACGTAATTCGTTGCGGACCTTTGATCGCGGCAGGCTGCCGAGGTCTTCCAACATCTGGAATACCAGCCCCCGTGACAGGCCGCTAATCCCGTTCGACGTGTCCGTGCGCGCCAATTCGTCCCGCAGGCCGTATACGGGCGCCAGGACTTCGCGCAGGTGCTTGGCCAGCCAGGGTTGGACCCGCTGGCTGACGACTTCAAGGGCACTACTTTCCAGAAAATCACTGGCCAGAATGGTCACACCAGGTGACAGAGGGTCGCCGCCTGCTGTCAGCTTGGCAATAGAGGCGCCCTTGAAAACAATTTCACCGATTTCGGGGATCAGGGTAAAGGCATCGTCTTCTGCGGCTTTGATCTCTTCCACCCGTCGGTCAAGCTCGCGCCGCAGGGCCTTGGTCGCGGCGTTTAACAAGGTGCTGCTTTCGGCGCCTGTTGCGTCTTCATCGACCAGAAAAGTCAGGCCTTCCAGACGACCGACATATTGTCCTTCGACCAACACATCGCTTTGCCCGTCGACACTGGCGATCAGTGCCCGGTCCGACTGCAGATGCTTCAACAATATCGACGAGCGTTTGTCGACAAAGCGTTCGGTCAGGCGTTCATGCAGCGCATCGGACAATCTGTCCTCAACGGCCCGGGCCTCGCCACGCCAATGGGCCGGGTCTTCCAGCCAGTCAGCACGGTTCGAAATATACGTCCAGGTGCGCGTATGGGCGATGCGCTGGGCCAGGGTGTCGATGTCGCCATCGGTGCGATCCAGCTTGGCCAGACGAGCGGAAAACCAGTCATTAGGCAAAATGCCGTCGTTCTCCATCAAATGGGTATGGATGCGCCCCAGCAAGTCGGCGTGTTCGTCATCCATGGTTTTGCGAAAATCTGGGATCTGGCAAACCTGCCACAACATCTCGACGGCAGCCGGGCCGCTGACCTTGGCATCCAGCTGGTTGTTCCGCGACATAATTTTCAGCGCGCGCAGATCATCGGCTTCCCGCGCTCGTACTAGCAGGTCGTTGTCTGACGACCGCTCCAGACTGCCGACAAGAGAGTGGATCGAACTGAAGTCCATCCGGTCATTGCGCCATTGTAGACGGTCTATACGGCGGAATTGATGGTTTTCGATCTTGTCGATGGTTTCCTGGTCCATGTCCGTATCGCGACCGGCAAACTCGCCATAGCCATCTGAGATCACGCCAAAGGTTCCGTCATTCATGTGACGACCCGCGCGCCCGGCAATTTGCGCTATTTCATGGGCCATCAGCCGACGTTGGCGGGTGCCGTCAAATTTGGTCAGGCTGGCAAAGGCAACATGGTTAATCGACATGTTCAGGCCCATGCCAATGGCGTCGGTGGCGACGATATAGTCGACCTCGCCATTTTGATACATGGCTATCTGGGCATTGCGAGTGCGGGGCGACAGGGCCCCCATGACCACGGCGGCACCGCCTTTCCTGCGGCGGATCAGTTCTGCCAGGGCATAGACGTCATTGGCCGAAAAGGCGACGATGGCCGACCGGCGGGGCAGGCGGCTTAGTTTTTTAGCGCCGGCATAGGACAGTTTGGAAAAGCGGTTGCGGGTCTCGAACTCGGCCTCGGGGACCAATTTGCGGATCAATGGCGCGATTGTATCGGACCCCATCACCATGGTTTCTTCGCGCCCACGGGCGTTTAACAGCCGTTGGGTGAAGGTATGGCCCCGATCTTCGTCGGCGGCCAATTGTATCTCGTCGATGGCCAGGAAGGCGACATCGCGTTCCAGCGGCATGCTCTCGACGGTACAAATCCAATATTGCGGGTTTTTGGGGATGATCTTTTCTTCGCCCGTAATCAGGGCGGCAACGCCATGGCCGCGCATCTCGACCACCCGGTCATAGACTTCACGTGCCAACAGGCGCAGCGGCAGACCGATCATGCCCGAGGAGTGCCCAAGCATGCGTTCGATAGCGTAATGTGTTTTACCGGTGTTGGTGGGACCTAGGACGGCGAGAAAGCGGGAATGTTCTGTCACGTTTTGTTACTTTACCTGTAAGGGCGCGCCTTCCTGGAAAGGCCCGCAGCTTGTTTTGGGTGACTCTGACCTCAGAGCCGATTCGTACGGCCACTATGCCCAAAATGTCGCCAAATTGAAAAGGGTATAAAACAGTCTTTGTCAGGCCGGGCCAAAGCTCTGTATGGTTTCGCAAATTCATATCAATTGAGGAAACACTGTGAGCATCCTGGAAGACCCCCTCGAGCTGCCTTGTGGCGTCGCCGTACCGAACCGCCTGGCCAAATCTGCCATGACTGAAGGGCTGGCCGACCCCCCCACCGGGCCACGCCCGAGTTGAACCACATATACAAGCGCTGGGCGCTGGGCGGCATCGGGTTGAATATCACGGGCAATGTGCAAGTCGACATCACCCATCTGGAACGACCGGGCAATGTGGTCATCGATCCTTCCATGGCAGGCAACGGTGGCCTGGATGAATTGCGCGCCTATGCCACGGCAGGTCGTGCCAATGGGACTGAATTGTGGATGCAGGTCAACCACCCCGGCAGGCAGTGCCCGGCGTCGATTAACCCGCATCCGTTTGCGGCGTCTGATGTGCAACTGGGGAACAACGACGCCCATTATGGCAAGCCCATCCCCATGAGCCACGATCAGGTGATCGATATCCGCGATCGCTTTGTCCATGTCGCCAAAACGGCCCAGGAAACGGGTTTTACCGGCGTGCAGATCCATGCCGCCCATGGCTATTTACTGTCGAACTTCCTGTCCCCCGTGACCAACAAGCGCACCGACCAATGGGGTGGGTCGCTGGAAAACCGCGCGCGGCTGTTGGTGGATATCGTCCGGTCTGTGCGCGAGGAAACTGGCAAAGACTTCCCCATTTCGGTCAAGATGAACTCGACCGACTTCCAACAGGGCGGCTTTACGCTGGAAGACTGCCAGCAGGTCGTGGCCTGGCTGTCGGACGCGACCTTAGACCTGTTGGAAATATCGGGCGGTACCTATGAACAGCCCGCCATGATGGGCGGCGTTGGAAATGCGGCCACCTATGAAGACCCGTTGAAGGAAAGCACTGCCAAACGCGAAGCCTATTTTGTTGAATATGCCAAAGCCATCCGCCCGGCCGCCACCATGCCGCTGATGGTCACCGGCGGCTTTCGTACCCGCGAGGCCATGGAGTTTGCCGTGAACGAAGGCGCAGTTGACCTCATCGGCATTGCCCGGCCCCTGTGCGGCGACCCGGAATCGCCCGCCAAGCTGTTGCGCGGCGAAATCGAAGCCCTGCCAGACTATGAAAACATGCTCGACGTCACCGAAGCAGATGCCCCGAACATGAAACCCCACCAACGCACGGCCTTGACCGGCGCAGGTCGCCAGGGCTGGTTCTGCCTCAATATCATCCGCATGGGGCAGGGACTAGAGGCCGATATGGACCTGTCTTGCATGGATGCTGCTGCGGCCTATGCCGCCAGTGAAGCGACGACAAATAAGAAGCGATTGGCTGTATTGCAGGAATAGCTGATACTTCTGTCGTCATCCCGCACCCTGACTGAAAGTCAGGTTACGATGCGGGATCCAGGAAATGAACAAGTCCCTGCCAGGGGCAGGGTCATGCCTGCTTTCTGGATACCGGGTCTGTTCGGGCGTTGCCCGGCCCGGCATGACGGTGTTGTAGGGGATTGGTTAACAAGGTGAAAATCCCGCTATGCCCCCGGCGCAATTGACATATGCGTGGGTTTCAACATACTGCGCGGCAAATTTAGGCTAATATGGGTGCCTTACAGATAGGCAAATGAAACATGGCAGATAAAAAACACACCGTAGAAGAGTGGGCTGAACTGGCTGAAAAAGAGCTTCGGGGCAAGCCCTTAGCAGACCTGACCTGGGATACGCCAGAAGGTATTGCCGTCAAGCCGCTTTATACCGCTGCAGACCTTGAAGATATGGGTTTTGAAGAAACCCTGCCTGGTTTTGCGCCGTTTACACGTGGTGTGCGTGCGTCCATGTATGCCAACCGCCCCTGGACCGTGCGCCAGTATGCCGGTTTTTCCACCGCTGAAGAATCCAACGCATTTTATCGCCGCAATCTGGCGGCGGGCCAGAAGGGCCTGTCTATCGCATTCGATCTGGCGACCCATCGTGGCTATGATTCTGACCATCCCCGGGTGGTGGGTGATGTCGGCAAGGCCGGTGTGGCCATCGATTCCATCGAGGATATGAAGATCCTCTTTGATGGTATTCCGTTGGACGAAATGTCCGTCTCCATGACCATGAATGGCGCGGTGCTGCCGAATCTGGCCTATTACATTGTGGCTGCCGAGGAACAGGGCGTTTCGCTCGATCAACTTACCGGTACGATCCAGAACGATATTCTCAAAGAGTTCATGGTCCGCAACACCTATATTTATCCACCGGCACCAAGCATGCGGATCATCGCCGATATCATCGAGTATACCTCGGCGAATATGCCGAAATACAACTCGATCTCGATCTCCGGCTATCACATGCAGGAAGCCGGCGCGACCCAGGTGCAAGAACTGGCCTATACGCTGGCTGACGGTATGGAATATGTCCGCGCGGCCATGGCCAAGGGCCTGGACATTGATGTCTTTGCCGGCCGCCTGTCGTTCTTCTTTGCCATTGGCATGAACTTCTTTATGGAAGTGTCCAAGCTGCGGGCTGCACGCCTGCTGTGGGCCCGGATCATGACAGATTTTGGGGCGCAAAAAGCAAGCTCCAAGATGTTGCGCACCCATTGCCAGACATCGGGCGTGTCGTTGACGGAAAAAGACCCTTACAACAATGTCGTCCGCACCACGGTAGAGGCCATGGCTGCCGTTTTTGGTGGCACGCAAAGCCTGCACACCAACGCGCTGGATGAAGCCATTGCGCTGCCAACAGACTTTTCAGCCCGCATTGCCCGCAACACCCAATTGGTGTTGCAGGAAGAGACCGGCATTACCAATGTGATCGACCCCTTGGGTGGGTCTTATTATGTGGAAAGCCTGACCAATTCCATGGCCGAGGAAGCCTGGAAGCTGATCCAGGAAGTCGAAGAAATGGGCGGCATGACTGCAGCCGTTGAAAGCGGCCTGCCCAAGTTGCGCATCGAAGAAGCCGCTGCCCGCAAGCAAGCCCGCATTGATCGGGGTGAAGAAGTTGTGGTTGGCGTCAACAAATACCGCCTTGAAAAAGAAGACGATATAGACGTTCTCGATATTGATAACGCCGCGGTGCGTGAAGCGCAGATTACGCGGCTGACCCGCGTTCGGGGCGAGCGTGACCCTGTCGCGTGGCAGGCTTCCCTTGACGCGTTAACGGAAGGCGCCAAAGGCGATGCCAATTTGCTGGAACTGGCTGTTGAGGCAGCCCGCGCTCGCGCCACAGTCGGCGAAATTTCTGACGCCTTGGAAACGGTGTTTGACCGCCATAAAGCTGAAATCCGGTCGGTTTCTGGTGTTTACGGCGCCGCCTATGAAGGGGATGAGCAGTTCATGAATATTCAGAAGACCGTTGAAGACTTCGCCGCCGCAGAAGGTCGTCGTCCCCGCATGCTGGTCGTCAAAATGGGCCAGGATGGCCATGATCGGGGCGCCAAAGTGATCGCAACTGCTTTTGCTGATATCGGATTTGACGTCGATGTCGGTCCCTTGTTCCAGACACCAGAGGAAGCCGCGCGCCAGGCTGTTGAGGCCGACGTGCACATCGTTGGTGTGTCGTCACAGGCCGCTGGTCACAAGACATTGGTGCCAGAGCTGATCAAAGATTTGCGCGCCCAGGGTGCCGGTGATGTGCTGGTGGTCTGTGGTGGGGTGATCCCGGCACAGGATTATGAGGGGCTGTA
This sequence comes from Alphaproteobacteria bacterium, assembly GCA_004356955.1. Classification (GTDB taxonomy): domain Bacteria; phylum Pseudomonadota; class Alphaproteobacteria; order SMXS01; family SMXS01; genus SMXS01. Next base: position 10,927 of record SMXS01000030.1, read on the forward strand.
TGCAGCCGGTGTATCCGCCATTTATGGCCCAGGGACCAATATCCCTGACGCCGCCAGCGAAGTAATCGCGCTTTTGAACAAGCATAAAAAAGCTGCCCAATAGGCATTAGTGAAGGGACGGCTTCCTATGGCTGAGGAGTCGCTTGCACAACAGTTGATCGACGGGAACCGCCGGGCTTTGGCACGGGGGATTACCCTGGTTGAATCGTCTCGTGCAGATCACAAACAGGATGCCCAGGCGCTGTTGGCCGAAATTATGCCAAAGACAGGCGGTGCCATGCGGCTTGGTCTGTCTGGTGCGCCCGGCGTGGGCAAATCCACCTTTATCGAAACTATGGGACTGCATCTGACTGGCCTTGGTCATAAAGTTGCGGTGTTGGCCGTTGACCCCAGTTCTGCCCGCACGGGTGGGTCTATCCTGGGGGATAAAACACGGATGGAGCTGTTGTCGCGTGACCCGAACGCTTTCATCCGCCCGACACCAGCCAGTGGTACCTTGGGTGGGGTGGCGCGGCGCACGCGCGAGGCCATGTTGCTGGTCGAGGCTGCAGGCTATGACATTGTTATTATCGAAACCGTGGGCGTTGGCCAGTCAGAAACTGCCGTGGCCGATATGGTCGATATGTTCCTGTTGTTGCAATCGCCCGGTGGGGGTGACGAATTGCAGGGCATCAAACGCGGGATCATGGAAATTGCCGACCTGATCGTGGTCAACAAGGCCGACGGCGTGCTGGAAAAACCAGCCAAGATTGCCCAGGCAGAATTTGCTGGCGCCCTGACCCTGATGCGCCCCAAAAGCCCCAACTGGACGCCAGAAGTGCTGTTGGCATCGGCGTTGAAGAACATCGGTATCACCGAAATTTGGGACACGGTCTGCACATTTGAAGAACGCATGGTAGAGTCGGGCGAATTACAGGCTAATCGGGCGCGTCAAGCGACTGCCTGGATGTGGACCGAGATTGGTGCAGGTCTGATGGACCGGTTCAAGGATGACGTGGCCGTATCGGCCCGGATGAGCGTGCTGGAAGACGATGTAGCCAAAGGCGAAATCACGCCGAGTGCGGCAGCTTCCGAACTCTTGGGGATATTCAAGAGTAACTGAGTTAAAACCGTGTCTTGACGTGGCTGCAATGGTTCCTTATACATCGCCGCCAATCAGAGATTTACGGGCAGAATCGGCCCGCATGACTGGCGGAAAGCCGCGAGTTGTAACAAAGCAAAGAAGAGTGACAGATTATGTCCAGAGTGTGTGAACTTACGGGTAAAGGCGTCATGACAGGCAACAATGTCAGTCACGCCAAAAACAGAACTCGGCGTCGTTTTCTGCCCAACCTGAATCAGGTGACACTCGCCAGTGATTCTCTGGGTGAAAAATTCCGCATGCGCGTCACATCCCATGCCCTGCGCACTGTTGAGCACCGTGGCGGCCTGGATGCCTTTTTGCTAAAGCAGGCTGATGCTGACCTGTCTTTGAAGGCCCAGCGCGTCAAGCGTCGCATCAAAAAGAAGCTGGCCGAAGCCGAAGCATAAGCTATTGGTCGGCATTATCGACCAATTCGAACATCAATAAAAGCGTATCCTGCATGGGGTTGAAATTGTCGTCTGACAATATGTAGACCAGCGTTTCCCCGTGCGCGCCTTCCACGACACGCAATCCTTCAAAGTTATCAACAGTCATTGGCGATGCAATCTCGGCGATTTGGTCGCAGGGCAGAGTTGCGCCTGGCTTGACGTCTTGGCGCTGAATGATGCACAGGCGTATAGCGGACCCCAATGCGGGCGTATAGCGTCTTTCCAGGGTCAAGATGTTGCCGTCAGGCAACAGGGCCATCGAAACAGGGAAGAACATGTCCCTGATCAGGTAGGATAACTCGTTGAATTTGGCCCCAAGAATCAACCAGCCTTTGGTCGTGTTGTCCGAATTAAAACTGCCCTCTGTCACTGCCAGTAACACGCCCTTATCCAGATAGACCAGCGCTTCCATCGCTGCATTAGGTGTTAGTGAATCGCTGTTTGGCGGGACGAACCTGTCGATAGCTTGCGTCTCTTCATTCAGCGCCACACTTAGGGGATGTGGCCCAGGAAATTCAAATGCCAAAACCTGATGCACACGTTCCAATGACACAAATACATGACCGGCATTGTCTGTTGCCAGACCTTCGATGTCGGCACCATATCCGACCAATGGGTCGCCGCTCATATCTTTAACAGCGGCGAGCGTACTTTGCCTTACGCCAACCAGTTTGCCGTCTTCATGGACCAGATAGCTGTGCCACCATAAGCCCCTGTCCGAGACAGCCAGAATTTCCATGGTCTTAGGATCCACCAACAGGCCGGACAGGCCGCCAAATCGATTATGTTCTGATGTCAGTCGAAGACCGCCCCGATATTTCAGTTGCCCGACGCGTGTGGTGCCTGAGTCCCCTGGCACAAGCGGGACTGATTCAGCTGAGACGACCACGGGGCCCAATGGGTCCAGAAAGATGGCCCTGGGCCAGAATAGATAGGCGGCGACAAAAAGGGCGACAGCAATGACAATCATTGCGTAATAGGTGCTGCGTTTCACGTTGAACCTTTTCAGGCGTAAATGGATAGTTCTATGATGACTTTAGGGTGATATGGAACGGGGAGCAATTGACATGACGCAGCAATCGACAGTGAATGAAAAAGCAGGCATCAGCAGACGGTCGCTGCTGGCAGGGGCAGCGGGCTTGCCTCTGGCTACAATATTGGCCAGCCCTGCCTTGGCCGAACTCAGCGCTGCAACGGCCACAGAAGTCACGATCACAACCAATTCCGGTGGCCATACAATCAGTGCCAGCCTGTTCACCCCCGATGGGACGCCTGCTGGTGCCGTCATCCTGATCCACGAATGGTGGGGGTTGAATGACCAGATCAAATCCGTTGGCGCAGAGCTGGCCAAATTGGGCTATCTGGCGCTGGCGATCGATTTGTATGGCGGCAAAGTTGCGACCAACGCCGACGAGGCCATGCAATATGTGGGCGCCGTCGACGAGGCCGTCGGCGTCGATACCGTGCAGTCCTGGGCCAAGTGGCTGCGCAATCACCCGGCAGGGTCTGGCAAGGTGGCGGCCATGGGCTGGTGCTTTGGCGGCGGCTGGTCGCTGGAGGCCGCCATCGAGGCCGGTGTGGACGCCAGCATCATCTATTATGGTCGCGTGACAGCCCCACCCGAGCGCCTGGCATCGATTTCTGGCCCGGTGCTGGGCCATTTCGCGACCCAGGACCAGTTTATCAACAAACCAATGGTCGACGGTTTTGAGGCCAATATGGCCGCTGCAGGTAAAGAGTTGACCGTCCATCTGTATGACGCTGACCACGCCTTTGCAAACCCAACGTCCGCCCGTTATGACGACGCCGATGCGGCCTTGTCGTGGCAGCGCACAACAGCTTTTTTGGCCGAACATATTGGCTGAAACAAATACGATTGATAAGGGGAATAGAATGACCTTCACCATGCCGGAAAAAGGACGTGACTGGGACAGTCTCAGCCAGGAAATGACGGATCGCGCCAGCGTTGATGTCAAATGGCGTGACGGTAAAACAGCGGTCTATGTTTTCAACGGCGGTGAGGATGTGCGCGACGTGGCCAAGCAGGCCTATGGCGCCTTTATGTCCGAAAACGGCCTGGGCCCGGCGGCCTTCCCCAGCCTGAAAAAAATGGAGGAAGAAGTGGTCTCGATGGGGCTGAACCTGTTGCAGGCCCCATCTGGGGCGGCGGGCAACCTGACGTCGGGCGGCACGGATTCCATCACCATGGCAATCAAAGCTGCGCGCGACTATCGCCGTTCTCTGAACAAACTGAATGGCCATGTTAAATTAGACGGGCAGGGGAATCTGGTCATACCGTGGTCGGCGCATCCAGCCTTCGACAAAGCCGCCAGCCTGATGGACCTGGAAATCAGACGCATCCCATGCCGCGACCTCTATGCTGACCCCCAAGCGATGGCCCAAGCCGTGGACGACAATACAGTGATGATGGTCGGGTCTGCGCCGTGCTTTCCTTACGGATTGATCGACCCCATTGCCGAGTTGGGCAAAGTCGCGGCCGAGAAAGATGTCTGGTTGCATGTTGATGCCTGCGTTGGTGGCTATTTCGCGCCCTTTGCCAGAATGAATGGTGTTGACCTGCCGCCCTTTGATTTTGAGGTGCCCGAGGTCCTGAGCATGTCGGCAGACTTGCACAAATATGGATATGCGGCCAAAGGGGCGTCCACAGTATTTTTCCGGACCGAAGAATTGCGAGAACACATGATCTTCAATGTCAGCGATTGGCCTGGCGGACGGATGATCACGCCAACGCTGGCGGGCACCCGACCGGGCGGTGCGATCGCAGCGGCCTGGGCTGTCATGAACTATCTGGGTGTCGAGGGTTACCGGGAAAAACAGGGTCAGGTATGCGATGTACGGCAATATATCCAAGACGGTGTACAGGAAATGGGGTTCCAAATTGTTGGTGACCCAAAGCTGGGGCTGATGGCTTTTTTTCACCCAGAGTTTGACAGTTTTGCCTTATTGGCACAGATGATGAAGCGCGGCTGGATTACCGCGGTGACCACCGAACCCCGGTCGCTTCATCTCATGCTCAGCCCGTTCCATGCAAAGGTACAGGACCAATATCTGGCGGATCTTAAGGCCAGCATGGCTGATATTATCGCGGGGGACGATAGTAGTGTTAAAGAAGCTCGGTACAGCTGATCCTAGACCCGTCCCCAATTTCGGTTCGTCCTGAGTGATTTTGAGCATTGGCTCAAAACTCTGATTTGTCATGCCGGGCAGGGCGAAGCCCGGTCAGACCCGGTATCCAGAAAATAGGAATGACCCTGTTTTAGCAGGGGCATATTTTTCCTGGATCCCGAGTCGTAACCTGACCTGGCGGTTAGGGCACGGGATGACGAGTAGGAAATTCAACCGCGGCGTCTGGCCCGGCGGCCTTTTTTGATCAGGCCTTTGTTGTGGTCTTCGTCGAACAGTTCTGCCAGCTGGTCGGTGATGGCGCCGCCCAATTGTTCAGCGTCTGTGATGGTGACGGCCTGCTTGTAATAGCGGGTCACGTCATGGCCGATGCCGATGGCAACCAGTTCGACGGCTGACTTGGTTTCAATCCAGTTCACCACCCGGCGCAGATGCTGCTCCAGGTAATTGGCAGGGTTTGCCGACAGGGTGCAGTCATCTACTGGGGCCCCGTCCGAGATGACCATCAGAATGCGACGGGCCTCTGTACGAGCCAGCATGCGGTCATGGGCCCATAGCAAGGCCTCGCCGTCGATGTTTTCTTTCAGCAGGCCTTCTTTTAGCATCAAGCCCAGATTGCGTCGGGCGCGACGCCACGGAGAATCGGCGCTTTTATAGATGATATGGCGCAAATCGTTCAGGCGACCGGGGTTGGACGGCTTGCCGTTTTCCAGCCACTTTTCACGCGATTCGCCGCCCTTCCAGGCGCGGGTGGTAAAGCCCAGGATTTCGACCTTCACATTGCACCGCTCTAGCGTGCGGGCCAGTACGTCGGCGCAAACAGCCGCAATGGTGATGGGCCGACCGCGCATCGAGCCCGAATTATCGAGCAACAACGTCACGACCGTATCGCGGAAGTCTGTGTCTTGTTCCATCTTGAAGGACAGCGGCTGGGAAGGGTCGGTGACCACACGGGTCAGACGCGCCGTGTCGAGAATGCCTTCTTCCAGGTCAAAGTCCCAAGATCGATTTTGCTGCGCCATCAATTTGCGCTGCAGGCGATTGGCCAGCTTGGCAACGACACCCTGCAAATTATCCAATTGCCGGTCCAGTTGCGTGCGCAGGCGTTGCAGCTCTTCTGGGTCACACAAATCTTCAGCGCCTATGATTTCGTCATAGGTTTCGACAAATGTCTTGTAATGCAGGTCGGCCTTGGAATTGCGGCCCATTTCCGGGCGCCATGGGGCCTCGCCTTCGCTGTCGTCGTCGCTGTCTTTGGCGTCCATGTCCATTTCGGTTTCGATGGTCACCGTTTCCATGGATTCTTCATCGCCCATGTCTTCGCGCATTTCGACATCGGTGGGTGAACTGCCATCCGGGTCCATCTCTTCGGACGTCTCGCCTTCGCCGTCTGATTCCATCTGTTGTGAGGAATCGAGTTCGTCGTCAGAAGCCGTCGGGTCGGCCTCGTCGCCCAATTCGTCTGCCAGGTCCAGATCACGGATGACCTGCCGGATGGCCCGGGCAAATTCAGTCTGGTCCTCTACTGAATTCATCAATGAGTTCAGGTCTTTACCCGCTTTCATCTCGATCATATTGCGCAACAGATCAACCATCGACCGTGCCGCGATGGGTGGCTTGTGACCAGACAGGCGTTCGCGAACCATAAAGCCGACAACGTCCGCCAACGGAATTTGGTCGACGGTTTCGAACTGGTCATAGCCACGGGCGGCGGTCTCGGCCTCTAGATTGGCCTCCAGATTGCGCGCAACGCCTTCCATCATTTCTGCACCAATCGATTCGACACGCGCCTGTTCGGCCGCATCAAAGATCGATCGGGCGGTTTCGCCTGTTGGGTACAGGCGTGTGTGGATGGCATCGTCATGATGTTTGATCCGCAGGGCCATGGCGTCGGCTGCACCCCGAATACGGGCGGCCTCAACGGGTGTCAGGTCCCGCGAGGGCAGGGGCAATTTGCCCGGCCCCGGCACGTTTTGGGCACTAAAAGTCACTTCCATCTCGGCGTCCTCGGCAATAGAGCGCGAGGTCGCGGCAATGGCTTGCTTAAAGGGCTCTACCAGATTTTCCGGTATGGACATGACGGCTAACCAAACAAGGGCAGCTTAGGCCGAGGCGGCCGCAGCGGCTTTTCTAACAAGTGATTCTGGCAATTCTATACCAAAAACGCGTTGGTAATATTCAGCAACCAAAGGCCGTTCCAGCTCGTCACACTTGTTCAGGAAGGTGACACGGAACGAAAAAGCCAGGTCGTTGAAAATCTCGTTGTTCTGGGCCCAGGTAATGACCGTCCGCGGTGACATCACCGTCGACAGATCACCATTCATAAAACCAGCACGGGTCAGATCGGCCACACGCACCATCTTGTCGATGATGTCGCGCCCTTCTTTATTGCCAAAGCTGGGGTTCTTCAACAGGACGATGTTGCACTCGGCTTCATGTTCCAGATAATTCAGGGTTGTGACGATATTCCAACGGTCCATCTGGCCCTGGTTGATCTGTTGTGTGCCGTGATACAGCCCCGTTGTGTCGCCCAAACCAATGGTGTTGGTGGTCGAGAACAGACGGAACGATGGATGCGGGTGGATCACTTTGGATTGATCCAGCAATGTCAGGCGTCCTTCGGCTTCCAGAATACGCTGGATCACGAACATCACGTCCGGGCGGCCGGCATCATATTCGTCAAATACCAGCGCAATCGGGTTCTGAATGGACCAAGGCAGGATCCCCTCGCGGAACTCTGTGATCTGCTTGCCTTCTTTCAGCACGATGGCGTCCTTGCCGATCAAATCGATACGGCTGATATGACTGTCGAGGTTGACGCGCACACAAGGCCAGTTCAGGCGGGCCGCGACTTGTTCGATATGGGTGGACTTGCCGGTACCGTGATAGCCCTGCACCATGACGCGGCGGTTATGGGCAAAGCCAGCCAGAATGGCCATGGTGGTTTCGTGGTCAAACAGATAGGCGTTATCAAATGGCGGCACATGTTCATTACCTGCCGAAAAGGCAGGGACTTTTAAATCTGTATCGAGGCCAAATACCTCACGGACAGAAACCTTGATATCCGGCTTTCCGTTATTGCCGATCGTAGTAGATTCGGTGCTCATCGATCTTCTTTCACGTCGAGTTCATCAAATGGCTGCTTTTAACCAAATGAGAATACGCAGCAATGACTTGACGCAATTGTTCCTGAGCGCGAATGCTCTGGTTGTCGGGGTCATTTGTGCTGCCATTCGCATCGGGGTGGAAGCGTTTGACCAACTGCTTATAGCGTTTTTTAACGTCTTGCAATGTTGCCGTGGCATTCAGCTCTAATACTTCCAGCGCTTTGCGATCATCAACGGGCAATCTGCGCCTTGCGGCTGTCTCGACATAGTCGTCCAGTGTCATCTCGATGGGGTCAGGCACTACCCGAAAAGTGGCGGCTGCGGCCCGAATATGGCCGGTCTGATCCGACGCCTTTAAACCCGGTCGCTGTTGGCCTGGCGCGGGCCCTCGCGGGCCATTGCCTATGGGCCCTCGCGGGCCGTTGCCCATGGTCCCTTGCGGGCCGTTGCCAATGGGCCACGTAGGGCGGTCCCATTTGGCAGTAGACCTGGCCATGGCTTGGTATTCGTTGGTTTCCATGCCGTCGAAATAGTTCCACGACTTGTTATAGTCGCGCACATGGCTGAGGCAGAACCAGAAATAATCGCGCAAATTATTGCGATCGCGCGGCGCACGGTGCACACCGGCACCATCACATTCCGGCCAGTCGCAGTCGCACTCTGGGTCGGGCTCGGTCAGGCGATGGTTTTCGCCCCGTCCTGACCTGCTATTTGAGTTGTAGTCTGCCATAGCCAGATTATGATGGCCGCCATGCCATTTGAAAAGCTGATAAAATAGGACATTTACACATGAGCGTCGCCAGTGACATCGAACAAAAACTCCGCGATGCCCTGTCACCCACGGCATTGGAAGTCACCGACGATTCGCATCAACACGCTGGCCATTCGGGCGCCAGTCCAGGCGGCGAAACCCACTTCAGCGTCAAAATCACCGCCCAAGCGTTCGAAGGCCTGAACCGCGTTGCCCAACAAAGACTGGTCTACAAGATACTGGCAGAAGAAATGGCCGGGCCGGTACATGCTTTGGCAATAGAGGCAAAAGCCGGCTAGCTCTCGAGTACAAACAACAGCAAAAACGGCAACAGCACAAAGGCCATGGCAGTCGACAGGATGACCGTGCCGGCGACTTCTTCGGGGTTTTTGCCGTAGCGTTGGGCGAATAGGTAGTTGAAGACGGCGGCGGGCATCGAACACATGATCAGAATCACGCCGCGCATGACGCCGTCAATATCTAACAGCCAGACCAAGAACAGACCGCTGGCAAAACCAACACCCAATCGCAGCAGCGACACGATCAGGCTGTTGCGCAGATTGACGATCCCATAGCCGGCCAATGAAACGCCCAGCGTTATCAACATCATGGGGATCGAGATGTTGCCCAACAGCATGGTCGTGTTTGTCAGCCAGGCAGGGACCTCGACATTGATGGCCATCACGACGACAGAAAGCAGTGTTGCGTAGATGATGGGGGATCGCAGCATCGTCACCAGCGAAAAATGCCCGGATGCCAACCACGGCGAGACGGTGAATTGCAGGGTCGCGGTCACGACGAAAAAACAAAGACCCATGCCCAGGCCAACGTCGCCAAAGGCGAACAGGCAGATGGCCAGCCCCATATTGCCGCAATTGGGGAAGATCACCGGCGGCAGGCCGGAATCACGTGGTATGCCCGTTGCGCGCAGGGTGACATAGCCCACGCAGACCCATATCAGGGTTGCAGCCAGAGTGATAAGGGCGATCTCGCCAAATTGTGACAGGGGAAAGTCGAGGGTCGTCAGACGGCTGAACACCAGGCAGGGGGTGGTGATATTGGTCAGCAATCGCGTGATGATGGCCGTGTCATAATCATACCCCATGCGCGCCCAAGCAAAGCCCACGGCGGCGATCAGAAAGACCGGGGCAATGATGCTCAGTAGCTCAAGGATCATGAATTGGCATTCCGGTCAGATTGACCGTTGGCGGTGTTTTCACTGGGGGTAACGCGCACGGTTGTTATCTGGTTGCGCACCTTTTGCATGATCTCGAACTTGAAGCCTTTGAACAGGAATATTTGCCCTGGGTCTGGGATAATTTTGGCTTCGTCGATAATATAGCCTGCCAGGGTGGTGGCCCGGTCGTCGGGCAATTCCCAGCCGAATTCGCGGTTAAGGTCGCGCAGGGGTGTGGTGGCGTCGATGATCAGGCGACCATCGCTTTGTGCGCGAATGGTTTCGTCATCCAGATCATGCTCGTCGGCAATGTCGCCGACAATTTCTTCCAAAATATCCTCGAGCGTCACCAGGCCCATGATCGCGCCATATTCATCAACAACAATGGCAAAATGGCTGCGCCGGTCGCGAAACGCGTTCAGCTGTTCGCGCAGGGTGGTGGTTTCAGGGACGAACCACGGCTTTATAATCAAGGCCCGCAGGTCCAGCGTGTCTTCATTCCGACCCCGCAATGCCTTGAGAACATCCTTGGCGTGGACAATGCCGATGATGTTGTCGGGGTCATCTTCCCACAGGGGTATGCGCGTGTGCGGGCTGTTGACGATCTCTTCAACGATTGCGCCGGTGGGTTGGCCTGCATCAATGGTTTGCATCGCGCGTCGATGGATCATGATCTGCGAGACCAAAATTTCGTCCAGGTCCAGAATGCCCCCCAACATATCGGTATGGGGTTTGATCATGCTGCCTTCACGGGCATGCAGGTCCAACGTGCCGCGCAATTCATCCTCGGCAGAAAAGACCGCTTTCGAGGCGCTGGCATCGACACCAAAAAACTTCAGCGTCGCCCGCACAATGGCCTGAATAGCCGTGGTGATCGGGGATAATACGGGGACCAGCCACCGAATAATCGGGGCAACACGTAGCGCGCTCTGGTCAGGGTTGGTGATGGCATAGGTTTTTGGCAGGACTTCGGCAAATATCAGCACCAGGGCTGTCATGGCAATACTGGCGACGACAACGGCATAGTCGCCCATCAAGCGCGCGAACAGGGTGGTGGCCAGGGCTGTGGCCACGATATTGACCGCATTGTTGCCCAGCAAAATTGTACCCAGCAGGCGCTCTTTGTTTTCTTGCAGGTGCTCAACGATTTTGGCGCGTTTGTCGCCTTCTTTGGCCATCAGCAATATGCGCGCGCGCGACGCGGCCGTCAGTGCCGTTTCAGACCCCGAGAAAAAGCCCGACAGCAACAGTAAAATCACAATCGCAATGATCGTGGCAATGGTTTGAGTATCCATGACGATTAATGTGCGCTATCTGCCAGCGCCTGTTCAAGAACATCTTTGACCATGGCATCAGGCACGCCGCTTTGCAGGCATGCCTGGCCAATGCCCTGGGCGACCACAAAGGTGATCTCGCCTTGTTTAACCTTTTTGTCCTGCATCATGTGGCCCAGCAATGTCTCGGCGTCAAAATCGGCATCGGATATCTGGTTTGGCCGGGTCATCAAGCCAACCCGGTCGAGATGGGCTTTGACGATGGGCGCGACGCTGTCATCACACAGGCCCAGCCTGGCTGATAGTTCGAAGGCCATGACCATGCCCATAGCGACGCCTTCGCCGTGCAACAGGCGGTCGGAATATCCAGTTGCGGCCTCTAACGCGTGACCAAATGTATGGCCCAGGTTCAAGAGGGCGCGCTGTCCGCCTTCGCGTTCATCAGCCGCTACAATAATTGCCTTGGCGCGGCACGACACAGCGATGGCGTGCTGCAACGCCTGGCTGTCGCGCGCCAACATGCGCTCGCCATTGTCGCCCAACCAATAAAAAAAGCGTGCATCATTGATCAGCCCATATTTCACCACTTCGGCATAGCCCGCCAGCATCTGGCGTTGGGACAGGGTGTCGAGGGTCGCCATATCGGTCAGAACCAGTTTGGGCTGGTGAAAAGTACCGATCAGGTTTTTGCCATAGCTGGTGTTGATGGCCGTCTTGCCGCCGACCGAACTGTCGACTTGTGCCAACAGGGTGGTGGGGACCTGAATGAAGTCGATCCCCCGGCGGAAGATGCTGGCAGCAAAGCCCGTCAGATCACCGATGACGCCACCGCCCAGGGCGATGATGGTGTCCCCGCGTTCTATTTTTGCCTCAAACAATTGTGCCAACAGACTTTCCAACTGGGCAAAAGACTTGGTGCTTTCACCAGCGGGCAACACGATGGATGTGTTGGATATGCCCGCCGCCTCAAGGTTTCGCTGCAAACTATCCAGAAAGTGCGGCGCGACCTGGTCGTCTGTGACAATGGCTGTCACCGGGCGTTTCAGCAGCGGCGCAATATAATCCGCCGCCTTTTCCAACAGACCGATGCCGATGTGGATGTCGTAGGACCGACCCGCCAGGTCTACATTGATCGTATCGATTTCGTGACTAGTCATGACTGTTACCCCAATGATCGTTCAGGGCCTTGATGATGGCCTCAACCACATCCTCGTGGGCACCGCCATCGCTTTTGACGCGGATGTCTGCCTCGGCATAGGTCGGATAGCGCTCGGCCGCCAGACGCGTCAGAATTTCCTCTGGGTCGCCGGTCTTCAGCAAAGGGCGGTTGTTCTTGCGCCCGGTGCGTTCCAACAGTACCGAGACATCGGCATCCAGCCATACTGAGGTCGACTTTTCCTTGATGGACGCGCGCGTGTCTTCATTCATGAAGGCGCCGCCGCCGGTGGCCAGCACCTTTGGCGTGTCATCCAACAGACGCGAAATTACCTTTTTTTCGCCTTCGCGGAAGGCAGGTTCGCCAAAATTCTTGAAGATCTCGGGGATCGTGCAGCCTGCTGCTTTTTCGATCTCGGCATCGGCATCCATGAAGTCGATACCCAACTCGCGTGCAAGGCGGCGGCCGACTGTCGTTTTGCCAGCACCCATCAGGCCCACCAGAACAATCGTCTGGCGCGGATCGGGGCGGTGCAGTGTTTTTGCGATCAGTCGTGTATCAGTCATCGCCTTGGGGTGTATTATCGTTTCCAGTTTCGCAAGATCGCCATAATCTACACGAACGACCAGCGCTTGTAGACAAAAAGGAACTGGTCGTGACCGATTGATCGCTGGCAATTGCGCCTACCGGTGGTGCCAGGCGTTGAAACCCTTATATTGAAACAGTACACTGAATTTTCAGTCATTCTTGAATGGGAAAAAGCGTTGGGAAACAATAAGAAATTTAGCTTCATTATCGGCGGTATTGCTGCCCTTCTGGTCGCATTGCTGGTCTTTTTGACCCTGTGGGACCCACCCGCGCCGAGCCAGGAAATTCAAAAAGATGTGACGGATGATCTCTTTGCGTCCTGAACCGATGCTGCACCGCTTGCTCCCAGCTTTACTGGTGGCCTTGCTGTTGCAGGGCGGCCTGTCGATGTCGGCACATGCGCAGACGAATGATGCAGCAGGTCCTACCTCGATTGTACCCGGACCAGCTGCTGCCGAAATATCAGACAGCCAGACCGGTCCGATTGTCCTCGACGCTGACGTTACCTCGGCGCCGCTGACCAATCTGGACCCGGCAGGGATGGGGCTGTTAACCCCGTCCAATGGCGGTTTTGCCCCAGATATGTGGGCGGGCAGTGACAGAGAAATCGTGACCGCTCTGATGCAGGTAGTACCGGCCAACACCAATTCGCCAACCATGCAAATGTTGTTGCGGCGCCTGACCCTGTCGACGGCGACACCACCCCAGGGCGCCGGGTCAAATTTGGCTTATCTGCAGGCCAGAATAGAACGCCTGTATCAGGCAGGCGGCTTGCGCTATCTGATTCCGCTGTTTCAGCAATTGCCGTCGCTGGTCGAAAGTTCGGTCCTGGCGAAAATGCAAACCGAAGTGGCCCTTTTGGCAGGCGACACCACAGATGCTTGTGCGTTGGCAGAACAAGCGAACTACCAGCATGAAGACGTCTTTTGGCTGCAGATGCAGGCCTTTTGTTATGCCGCCAGCGGAGACTACGGTGGGGCTAGCTTTGCCCTGGATATGGCGCAGGAACTGGGCGACATCGATGCCGACTGGTCCAGCGTCATGCGCTTCCTCGCCGTGCCGGAAGACCAGCGCCAGGGCCGGACGCCCAAAATTAAAGAAGATGTCGACCTGACACCGCTGATGCTGATCAGTCTGCGTGCTGCGGCCATAAAGGTGCCAACAGCAGCTGTCGAGCAAGCCAGCCCCATCATTTTGCAGGCCATCGCCAGCGCCGAGAGCACGTCTGACGACACCAGACTGTTGGCTGGTTCACTGGGGCACGAACAAGCGGCTTTATCCAACCGGGCGCTGGCTCGGGTGTATGGGGCGATTTCTATCCCTGTAGACCAATTAGATCAGGCACTGATGATGGATGCTGCAGGCGACAGCGCCATGACAGACGCCACTTTGTACCAGGCATCTGCCCTGGCCCAAGACGCGCCTTTGCGCCTGCAATTGCTGGGCATGATCTGGTCCAAGGCGTTGGCCAAGGGTGACCTCGTCAACGCTGCCCAGATGACGGGAAAATTGACCCAGGCTATCGTACCAAGCACCAATCTGGCGGCTGCTGCTGCGACAGCGGCACGGGTGTTGATTGCCAATGGCGATGTCAAACGCGCTATGGGCTGGTACTGGGTGCTGCGCAGTGCTGCGGCCAATGGGGATGCCGATGCCACCACTGACCTCATCGGTCTGTGGCCCCTGATGCAGATGGCCGCCGGGTCCAGCCAATTCCCGTGGACGAGGGATATTTTGGACGTCTGGTGGCAGGCGCAAGCTGTTCATCCCGGGGCGTTGCGCTATGAACGTGGATTGCGGACTTTTTCAATATTTGAGGCCCTGGGCCAACAGGTGCCAGCGAATTATTGGGCTGAGCTGGCGGCGATAGAGAATGGCCCCACCAGCGAAACAGTGAACAGCATTGACCTGTTGCGGCTGCGTGATGCCGCGCGACAGGGCTTGCTTGGGCAGACCGTGATGTTGGCGTTGATATGCCTGGGCGAAGGTGGCCCGGCCAATGCGGACCCAATAATGTTGGATGAAGTGATGCGGTCGCTGAGTGCTGTAGGGATGGCGCAGGAGGCCCGATCAATGGCGCTGGAAGCCATGATCGGGGCCGTGATCGGGGCCGCAATCGAGAATGACCTTTGAGCGCCGGTGGATTCCCCACCAGACCACCCAAGAAAGTGGCCGACCAGGCCAGCCTGTTACAGATTGAATCCTTTATTGAAATGATGGCTGCCGAGCGCGGGTCTTCCCTCAACACGCTAGAGGCCTATCGTCGCGATCTGTTGGACTTTGCGGACTTTGCCCTCACGAAATCTTCTAATGCGTTGGAGGCTGATACAGATCTGGTCCGCGCCTATCTGCAAAAAGTACAGCGCGCTGGCTATGCCACCAGTACCAGTGCGCGTCGCCTGTCATCGCTGAAACAGTTTTACAAATTTCTGTTTTCTGAAGGCCGGCGGCCGGACAGTCCCTGTGATTCTCTGCAAGGCCCAAAACAGACCAGACCCCTGCCCAGGGTCCTTAGTGAAGACGAAGTCGACCAATTGCTGGAGGTCGCCAGGGCGCGTCAGTTCAACGACCCATCGCCCGGGCATGTACGTTTTACCGCCTTGCTCGAGGTCCTTTATGCCAGCGGCCTGCGGGTCACAGAGCTTGTTTCGTTGCCCCTGTCAGCTGTGACAGGTGATCCCAGGCTGTTGTTTGTGAAAGGCAAGGGTGGCCGTGAACGCTTGGTCCCGGTTAGCGACAATGCCCGCATGGCACTGTCGGTGTACCTGACCGTACGCGATCACTTTTTGGAAAAAGCAGGGGTCGAGAATTCGCTCTTTCTGTTCCCGTCGCGCGGCAAGGCAGGGCATCTGACCCGGCTGCGGGTGTCGCAATTGCTCGATGAACTGGCCATCGAGGCGGGCATCGACCCTAGACGCGTCAGCCCCCATGTGCTGCGCCATGCCTTTGCCAGTCACTTGCTAAATCATGGGGCTGATCTGCGATCGGTCCAGCAAATGTTGGGGCACGCAGATATATCGACCACCCAGATTTATACGCATATATTGGAGGAACGATTGCTGTCGCTGGTCCGATCCGGGCATCCGCTGTCCCCCGACAAGAAATCGGACAAAGACAACCAAGCCTAAAGCTGTTGCGACGAATTGACTCAATCGGCTGTAGCGACTAGCTTGCGCGCCAGAATTAACCCCGTATCAGACGGGCTTGCAGGACAGGATACGATCATGGCTTTTACCCCCATCACCGAAGCACCCAGCCGCATCAACCGCAGTGAATTGGCTGTACCGGGTTCCAACACGCGTTTTTTGGAAAAAGCCGCCCAATCCGACGCTGATGCCGTGTTTCTGGACCTCGAAGACGCCGTTGCGCCAAGCGACAAGGACCAAGCCCGCAAGAACGTTATCGAAGCGATCAATGATCTGGATTGGGGTAGCAAAATTCTCTCTGTCCGGATCAATGGACCGAGCACAGAATACATGTACCGCGACGTGGTTGATCTGATGGAACAGGCAGGCGAACGGCTTGACCTGATCATGTTGCCCATGGTCGACAACGGTAAAGATGTCTACGCGCTGGATATGATGTGCACCCAGATTGAAGCTGCCAAAGGCCGCAAAAAGCGCGTTGGTTTTGAACACATCATCGAAACCGCCCAGGGCCTGATGAACGTTAATGAAATTGCAGCGGCCAGCCCGCGCAATGAAAGCCTGCATTTCGGCGTGGCTGACTTTGCGGCATCAACCAAAGCGCGCACCACCCAAATCGGCGGCCCGAACCCGGACTATGTTGTCCTGACCCACCCCGACGAAGCCGGCAATCGCGACACCCATTGGGGCGATATGTGGCATTATGCCATCGTGCGTATTGTTGTTGCTGCTCGGTCTCACGGCTTGCGCCCCATTGACGGCCCCTTTGGTGACTTCTCTGATCCTGAAGGCTACCGCGCCCAGGCAAACCGCGCGGCGGTGTTGGGTTGTGAAGGTAAGTGGGCGATCCATCCATCACAGATTGACCTCGCCAACGACGTGTTCAGCCCGTCCGATGAAGACGTGGCCCAGGCCAAGGAAATCATTGTTGCCATGGAAGCGGCCCTCAAGGAAGGCAAGGGTGCTGTGTCCCTGAATGGCAAGCTCATTGATATTGCCTCGATCAAACAGGCCGAAGCAATGGTGACCATGTCTGAACGTTTGAAGGCTTAGGCTTTCTGGCCCGTGAGGTCGTAAGTTGCCAGCTGTTTGGCTGGATAAAACTCAACGAGCTCGATTGCGGTGCAGGTTGCTGGGATGGGGGACCATTCGGTACTGAGTGCCGGTACGCTACTCAAGACTCGTGCAGAATCTGCAGTGGAGATAAATTGAGCAAGCGTGCAATGAGGCACCCAGTTGTTGGGCAAGTACCAAAAGGCGCACTGCTCCTCAAAATCGGCCGTTAATTGGTGAAAGGTTTCTCTGAGTTGCATTAGCGGCTTGGTTCTGACAGGCGCAAGAAAAAGTGCGCCGTGGTCACCGGGAAATACCCCGACGCTAGAGAACACCAATTTGAAGGACGAAATCATGTTCGATATTTGCAGCAGCAATTCCGGAAGCTGATCAGGGCATTCTTCTTGGTATATGGCCAACGTAATATGTGGATACATGTTGTTCTGCAACATTGATTCATTGATGTCGTTTTCGGCTATCTGTCTCCAAATAGATTCGATTTTTGCTGATGCAACAGGATCAACGGCAAGAACAACGCCGTAATACTTCGAAGTGATGGTCTTACCCCGCTTCTTGTTCGGCTTCCATCAGGGCCTGGTCGATGGCGCGCAGCAGCATGTCTGTGTCCTGGGCGCCCATGATGGCGTATTTTTTGTCGATGACAAAACACGGTACGCCGGTGACGCCCATATTGCGGCCGATGGATTCTTCTTCGCGGATGTGGTCTTCGTCGGCATCACTGTTCAACAATCGCTCAACAACGGCACCATCCATGCCCGCCTCAATAGCTATTTCCAGCAACACGGCTTTGTCGCCGACATCGTCGCCTTTGATGAAATAGCGTTCAAACAATTTCTCGACGACTGCGTCCTGGACACCGGCCGTGTGGGCCCAATGGTTCAGACGGTGAGAGTCGATGGTATTGGGCAGACGCGATTGCCGTGTGAAGTCAAAGTCGATGCCATCTTCTTTGCCCGTCTTGGCGATATTGTCGAAAACCTGGCGGGCCTGTTCCTTGTTGCCGAACTTTTTGCTGACATGGTCCTTGCGGTCGACACCTTCGCGCGGTGTGTCCGGGTTCAATTGAAACGGGCGATACACCACCTCGATATTGACATCGGGGCGTTGGGCCAAGGCTGCATCCAGGCGCTTTTTACCAATATAGCACCACGGGCAGATCGTATCTGAGATTACATCAATTTGCATGGGTCCAGAATAGGCAGAAAAGCGCGCCAGTAAACTTAAAAAAGCTGGTCAATCGAGCAGCAATCCTTACATATAGGCCTGTTATAGCCACTAGATTGACACTTTGCCCTGATCGGGCGACAGTGTGTAATGAACTATTGAGCGGTTGAAGGACGCCCCCTTACGCTATGGAATCATTCTTGGAATTTGAAAAGCCGGTCGCCGAGCTGGAACGCAAGATCTCTGAACTACGGCAGATATCTGACAGCGGCGATGTCGACGTCGTCGACGAAATTGTTCGGCTGGAAAAAAAGCTCAATCAACTGCTGAAATCGACTTATAACGGCCTGTCTGCCTGGCAGCGCACCCTAGTTGCGCGCCATCCGCTGCGGCCACATTTCAATGACTATATTGACGGTATGATCACCGACTTTACGCCGTTGGCGGGGGATCGGGGCTTTTCGGAAGACTCCGCCATCATTGGCGGGCTTGGTCGGTTCCGCGGCCAGTCTGTCCTGGTCATTGGCAATGAAAAGGGGCGTGATACGCAAAGCCGTCTGGAACATAATTTCGGCATGGCCCGGCCTGAAGGCTATCGCAAGGCCATCCGCCTGATGAAACTGGCCGACCGGTTCAAGCTGCCGGTGATTACGCTGGTGGATACATCGGGTGCCTACCCAGGCATTGGCGCGGAAGAGCGCGGCCAGGCCGAGGCCATCGCCCGATCAACCCAGACTTGCCTGCAATTGGGTGTGCCGCTGATCGCCGTTATCGTGGGCGAAGGTGGCTCTGGCGGTGCCGTTGCGCTGGCCTCTGGCAACCGGGTGATTATGTTTGAACATGCCATCTATTCGGTGATTTCGCCCGAAGGCTGTGCATCGATTTTGTGGCGCACGTCTGATCACGCCGAAGACGCCGCCAACGCCCTGAAGCTGACAGCGCCTGACCTGAAAGAACTGGGCGTCATCGACCGGATCGTGGCCGAACCCTTGGGTGGCGCGCATCGCCAGCCAGACACTGCAATTGCCGCGCTTGGCGATGCCATTGCCGAGACGCTGGACGATTTGCGTAAACTGTCGCCCGACGAATTGCGCCGCGACCGTCGCGAAAAATTCCTGGCCATGGGCACGGCGGGTGTCGTGTGATGCACGCACCCATTCGAAATTTTGTTGCTGTTGCCGCGATTCGAAACTTTGTTGCGGTTGCAACGGTGGTTACCCTGTGGGGGTTGTCGCCAAATGTTCAGGCGCAAGAGACCGCAGCCCAAGGCGTGGCGAATATCGAGCAGATGTTCGATAGTTTTACTGTCTCACTGGTTGCCTCGACAATATGTGATCCACCGAAGGAGCGGACATTGTCCAATTTCCTGGGTAATCTGATGGTGGTGCAGGGCAGTATATTGAGTGCCTATCAACAGAAATACCCGGACCTGGATGAAACGGCCATCTTGAACATCATCGATAATCGGATCCACCGTCTGGGTGAGTCGATTCAGGACCAGATTGCGCGTGAAGGCTGCATGGATGCCTCTATTGTAGAGCTGTTGGACCTGTTCGAGATCAATTCCAGACCCGATCTATTTAAGCAATAGAGGTCGATGCCTAACCAGCCACAATGGCCCCATGACAATGTTTGAACTTTTTACCTGACCCACAAGGGCACTGCGCATTGCGTGCGACCTTGCCCCAGGTGCGGGGGTCGTTGGGGTTGCGGTCTTCTTCGGTCACCCTGGTCCGTATGGGCATCTGAATTTCTGTCTCAGGCGTAACGTCACCAAAGGCCGGGTCGCCGCGACCCAGTTGCATGTTTTGGGGTGGTGCCTGTTCTTCGCTTTCGTCAGGAATGCCTTCCGTGCCTACGGTTGCGTGGGCCAGAATATAGGTTATCTCGGCCCGCACCTCTTGCAGCATGACCTGGAACATCTCAAACGATTCAGCTTTGTATTCGTTGAGTGGATCGCGTTGGCCATAGGCGCGCAGGCCCACAGTCTGGCGTAGGTGGTCCAACTGCAACAGATGCTCTTTCCAGTGTTGGTCGATGACCTGGATCAGGAACATCTTTTCCAGGGCCCGCATCAGGTCGGGACCCATGGAAATAGCGCGTTCAGCCATCCGCCGATTGGCAAAGTCGATCAGGCGATCAGTGATATCCGTATCGTCGATGCCATCTTCTTCAACCCAGCTATCAAGATCAGGCTCGACCATAAAGATGCGCTGCATCTCGACCTTCAGACCGTCGGTGTCCCATTGATCTGGATAGGACTTGGGTGGAATATGCTGCGAGATTACTTTTTCGATCGTCTCTAGACGCATGTCGAGAATGACGTCAGAGACATCCGTCGACTCCATCATTTCGCGGCGCTGTTCATAGATCGCCTTGCGCTGGTCGTTCATGACATCGTCATATTTGAGGACGTTTTTACGCATATCGAAATTGCGCTGTTCGACCTTCATCTGGGCTTTCTCCAGCGCCTTGTTGATCCAGGGGTGGACAATGGCTTCGCCTTCTTCCAACCCCAGTTTGACCAACATCTTGTCCATGCGTTCGGACCCAAAGATGCGCATTAAGTCGTCTTCGAGCGACAGATAGAATTTAGACGCACCGGCGTCGCCCTGACGGCCGGCACGACCACGCAGCTGGTTGTCGATACGGCGGCTTTCATGCCGTTCTGTACCCATGACAAACAGACCGCCTGCGGCGATCACTTCGAGGCGCTCCGCGGCAATTTCGGCTTCGATCTGGGCGATTTTTTTAGCGCGCTTGGCGTCATCTTCAATTTTCGAGGCTTCGTCTTCAACCCGCATGTCCCGGTTGCCGCCCAGCTGAATATCGGTACCACGACCGGCCATATTGGTGGCAATGGTAACCGCACCCAGGCGCCCCGCCTGGGCAATGATGTGGGCTTCGTTTTCGTGATAACGCGCGTTCAGCACATTGTGGGGAATCTTACGCTTTTTCAGCAGGTCAGCCAGATACTCAGATTTCTCGATACTGACTGTACCCACCAGGGTTGGTTGGCCCTTTTCATGCGCCTCGGCGACCTGTTCGATAATCGCGTTATATTTCTCGGGGGCGGTGCGATAGACCTCGTCATGTTCATCCAAGCGGGTCAGGGGCATATTTGTCGGGATTTCCGCCACCGCCAGGCCATAAATGTCCTGAAATTCTTCTTCTTCTGTGGTGGCGGTGCCGGTCATGCCTGCCAGTTTGGGATAAAGCCGGAAATAGTTTTGGAACGTAACACTGGCAAGTGTCTGGTTTTCGTTCTGAATGTCGACTTTCTCTTTGGCTTCCAATGCCTGATGCAGGCCTTCCGAATAACGGCGGCCTTCCATCATACGACCGGTGAATTCGTCGATGATGACGACTTTGTCGTCCTTGATAATATAGTCCCTATCGAGCTGGAACATCGTATGGGCGCGCAGGGCTTGGGTCACGTGGTGCACGACCGAGACGTTCTCTATTTCGTACAAATTGTCGCCAATCAGCAGCCCCGCATCGCGCAGCAGTTGTTCGATATGTTCGTTGCCTTCTTCTGTCAGGGCAACGGTCTTGCTTTTCTCATCGCGCTCATAGTCTTCGTCCGCCAATTTGGGAATGAAGGCGTCGATGGTTTTGTAGAGCTCTGAATTGTCTTCGGTCGGGCCCGAAATAATCAGCGGCGTGCGGGCTTCATCAATCAGAATCGAGTCAACCTCATCGACGATGGCAAAGTTGAACGGGCGCTGCACCATCTGTTCGACCGTGTGCGCCATATTGTCGCGCAGATAGTCAAAGCCATATTCGTTGTTGGTGCCATAGGTCACGTCGGCGGCATAGGCCTCGCGTTTTTCCTGTTCGTTCATACCATGGACGACACAGCCAACTGTCAGGCCCAGAAAGTTGTATATCTGTCCCATCCATTCAGAATCTCGGATGGCAAGATAGTCATTTACTGTGACAACATGCACGCCGCTGCCCTCGACGGCATTCAGATACACCGCCAGCGTGGCGACCAGGGTCTTGCCTTCACCGGTCTTCATTTCAGCTATTTGGCCGCCATGCAGGATCATCCCACCGATCAGCTGCACATCGAAATGGCGCTGACCGAGGCTGCGACGCGCACCTTCACGCACGACGGCGAAGGCTTCTTCCAGGATATCATCAAGGGTTTCGCCATTTTGCAGGCGGGCGCGAAATTCAAGGGCTTTGCCGTGTAATTCGTCGTCGCTCAGGGCCTCGACACTGCTTTCCAGCGCATTGATGGCTTCGACCCGATCAAAATAGGGACGCAAATGCCTGTCATTGGCAGAACCGAATAGGCGTTCGCCTAATTTACTGAAACCGAGCATGAATTTTTCCTAATGCCCGCGTCGCGGGGGATTGATGTCTGAGGACAGATAGGGTGCAAGTCCGTCCGTGTCAATGTGTCGCGTTTGAAGGGTGTATTCAATGTCGTTTTCGACTGGTTGGACGGCTGGATTACGGGGGTCTTTGCGTTCCCCATCAGATCATGTATCAATCACATAAATGCGGGTGCATGTAGTGACTAAACCCATAAAGGACAAAGCATTGGTCGATCTGAAGACATCACCTTTGGCCCCGGAAAGTTTTCCGGTGATGCCGCCGATTGCAGGGGTCCAGCTGGCCACTGCAGAGGCCGGTGTGCACTATACGGGCCGGACCGATGTCTTAATGGCTACATTTGACGCTGGTACGACCATTGCAGGGGTGTTCACAAAGTCGACCATGCCCGGTGCCCCGGTTATCTGGTGCAAGCAGGCCCTGGCAGACAGTCAAGGTCAGGTGCGGGCATTGGTTGTTAAGGCGGGCAATGCCAATGTATTTACGGCTGAAGACGGCATGAAGGCGTGTGAAGCCATTGCAGCTGTCGCCAGCGACATTGTTGGCTGCGATGCCAGCGACATCATGCTAAGCGCCACAGGCGTTATCGGCGAAAAGCTGCCGGTCGATAAAGTAACCGCTATCCTGCCTTCGATGACGCCGGTTGCCGATGGTTGGGCCGACGCTGCGCAAGCGATCTTGACCACGGACACATTCCCCAAAGGCGTAACCCGACAAGTACAGCTGGGTGATGCGACGGTGACGATTAACGGCATCGCCAAAGGCTCTGGCATGATTGAGCCAAACATGGCGACCATGCTGGCTTATGTGGTGACCGACGCGACACTGCCTGCCGATGTGCTGGATGCTTTGTTGCGCGAGACCATCGAACCATCGTTCAACGCCATTACCGTGGACAGCGATACTTCGACGTCAGACACCGTGCTGTTGATGGCGACGGGGAAAGCTGATCACGCTGCAATCACTGATGCGTCTGACCCGGCCTTGACCGAATTCAGGCAGGCGTTGCAGAAGGTCATGACAGACCTGGCGCACCAGATTGTGCGGGACGGGGAAGGGGCCACCAAATTCATCACCGTCTCGGTCACAGGGGCGACAAGTGATGCGGCCGCCAAAATCGTCGCTAAATCAATTGCCAATTCCCCCTTGGTCAAGACAGCCATTGCAGGAGAAGACGCAAACTGGGGCCGGGTCGTGATGGCCATCGGCAAATGTGGTGCTGAAGCTGACCCGATGAAGACGTTGATCAACTTTGGTGGCCAGCCAGTCACGGAAGCCGGCCGGGTTAGGGACGGCTATGACGAGGCGTTGCTCAATGAGCATCTAAAAGGCAGCGAGATTGATCTGTCTGTTGACCTGGGTGTTGGCAACGGTCAGGCCATCGTCTGGACCTGTGACCTGACACACGGCTATATCGAGATCAATGCGGACTACCGGTCGTGATCTGGCGGCCGTTCACACGTCAATCAGAACGCCTGACTTTTCGTCGCTTTAAGCGCGCGGATGCCAAGGCGTTGCCCGCCCTATTGGATGACTGGCAGGTCGCCAAATGGTTGTCTCGCACGCCTTTTCCCTATTCCCATCAGGATGGTCGGGACTGGATCAGGATTTCCCGCTCTGTTTTGCGCCGCCGCCGGGGGTATTCCCTTGCGATTATCGAAACTGACAGCAAACAGCTGATTGGCGGCCTGGGCCTGTCGACCGAGACCGGCGAGATTGGTTATTGGCTGGGGCGGGACCATTGGGGCAAAGGCTATGCCACCGAGACGGTGAACATGATTACCCAGCTGGGTCTGGTCGACTCTGACATGCCGAAATTGTGGGCTATGGTGATGCCCGGTAATGGAGCCTCCAAACGAGTGTTGGAAAAAGTCGGGTATCTTTCTCCTGGCACACGGCCCCATCGATTCCGAGGCGGCGAACAATCCGCCCATTATTACCACCTGCAACAATGGGAATGGCAGGCTGCGATATGACCCCTAAAATCGTGAAAACCGTTTTGGTCTCGGCCGTGGTGCTGATTGACGTTGACGGTCGGGTGCTGATCGCCCAGCGTCCCGAAGGCAAGTCGATGGCGGGCTTGTGGGAATTTCCTGGCGGTAAGGTCGAACCGGGTGAAACACCCGAGATCGCCCTGATCCGCGAGATGCATGAAGAACTGGGCATCGAAACCTGGGAAAGCTGCCTGGCACCGCTGACCTTTGCGTCCCACACCTATGAAGATTTTCACCTGTTGATGCCGCTATTTGCCTGCCGCAAATGGAAGGGCACCCCCCAAAGTCGCGAAGGCCAGGCGCTGAAATGGGTGCGAATCAATCAATTGCGCGATTATCCCATGCCGCCTGCCGATGAACCGCTGATCGCTATGTTACGAGACCTGCTTTAGTTTCCTGCTTCAGGGTCTTTCAGATCTTCGCCAAACATCTTGAGTGCGTCGCCCAGATTGACCGTGGCACTGCCTGGTTTTAAGGGCTGTTGCTGGCTTTCATGGGGTGACCAACCGGTCAGGAAGACAATATCAAAACTGGCCGGGATGCGCCCGTCCGGGCGGCCAAACAGGTCGTGGTAGGCCTCGGCTGTGGCCATCATGGTGCGGCGCGTCATGGGCGCGCGGTGGCGGCTCAACAGGGCATTGCTTTCGCCCATACCGCGCAAGTCCCGCATCAATGACAACGCGTCGCTATAGTCGACAGTGATGCGTTCTGTATCGGCCACCGACAAGGCGAAGCCCGCGCGCTGTAGCAGGTCGCCTGCCTCGCGGACATCGACAAAGGGCGAAACGCGGGGGCTGGCGCCGCCCATTTCCTGCATTTCGGCTTGCAAGAGTGCCTGTCGCAACTCTGTCAGCGTTTCGCCCCCAAACAAGGCGGCCATGAACAGCCCATCGGGCTTGAGGGCCCGGTTGACCTGGATCAGGGCGCCAGGAAGGTCGTTGACCCAATGCAGTGACAGCACCGACGTGATCAGGCTGAGGCTGTCATCTTTGAAGGGCAGGAATTCTTCATCGGCGATCACGGGGAACCCGGTTGACTGGCGCACCATGTTGCCAGAGATATCGGCGCTGATAATTGTTTCGATGCCGGGGTGTTTACCCAGCAGCGACGCCATGATGCCTGAATGACTGCCAATGTCAGCCGCTGTGTGAAAGCTGCGATTGACGTCATACAAACGGTCATCCAGGCGGCTTGCGACTTCCTGTTTCAGGAAATCAAAGTCCCCATAGCGGGCCGCCCGACGCTGTCGCCGGACGCGCAGCAAGTGTCGGTCAAAAATTTGGCTATCTGCGTTGTCGCTCATTTGGTCTATATGACAGAAGACGACTTCGCGGCCAAGAACCCTTCATGACAGATCAGATTTGACCCATTGAATATTGACCCATTGAATATTGACCCAGGCCATATTGAAAAACAGTCACGCCGTTGGTTCCCCAATGCCGTCCGCCAGCTTATGGATGCTATCTATCCGCCGCAATGCGCTGCCTGTCACCAGGTCGTTGCCCAACATGGCCAGCTTTGTGGTGATTGTTGGTCGCAAGCGCATTTCATCCAACCGCCTTATTGCGCGTGCTGCGGCATACCGTTCGAATTTGACCAGGGGGTAGACGCGATCTGTCTTGTTTGTCTGGCAAACAAGCCCATATATAAAACGGCCCGCGGCCATGATTTATGACGATATCGCCCGTACGCTGGTGCTGTCGTTCAAGCACGGTGACCGGCTGGACCCGGCAGCGTCCTACGCCCAGATGATGGTGCGTGCAGGTGGCAAACTGGTCGAGTCAGCGGACCTTATTGTCC
>SMXS01000031.1 GCA_004356955.1 Alphaproteobacteria bacterium
ATTCATGATGATTTGCTCATCAGCCCCGAACCTGTGACACCATAAGAACAAGAAGCGCGAAAGGAAGAACCTGCCTGATCAGGTAGGTTTTTGAGGTTGGCCCCTATCTAATTAGGTAGGTTTTTGCGCCAAATACATGGAACACAGTCATAAACACAAAAACGGCCGCCGGGATGGCGACCGTCTTAGAGGACCCGTTAGTGGGTCGAAACTAGATTGCGATATTATTGGAAAGCAGTGCTTGCGTAACCGCCTGAACCCGTGAGAAGGTCTCGAACTTGTCCTTGGCGTTCTCGACATGGAAATGCACGGTGTTTTTGGAAATACCGAGGATTTCGCCGATTTCCCAATCGGATTTGCCCATGGCCACCCACCGGAGGCATTCGCGCTCGCGGCTGGTCAGCTTGGTTTTCTTTTTCTTGCCTGTCGAACTGTTCATGATGCGCAAGGCGGCTTCATGCAAATAGACCGACATCAGATGCACCGAGTTATACGCATCCTGCGATACCTCTTCGCTATCACCCACAATGCTAACGCTAGCGGAATGCACCAGGCGATTATGGATCGGCACAGTAAAGCCGAACTTGATGCCCTCTTCTGCGGCATCCCTGAAAAGCTGCTTCTGTTTGCTTGTCAGCTTGTCACTGTCGATTTTCTCAGACCAACGGAATGGCATGGATGACCCTAACGCCAATGAAAGCGTCGGATCAATCTGATTGTACCGTTCCTGAAAGTAGTGATCGCACCACTTTTCAGAGTAACTCAGAATCTGGACGAAGTTCTCTGGCATGTTGTCCTGATCGACCAAGGCAAGACAAGCAAACTCATTAAACCCAATAGTCCGTATGGCCTTCAAAAAGCCATCAGACAATTCGTCATCATTGGAAGCCCGCTTGGCCACCTCGATGAACTCTGTCGCTGTATCAAAATATGTCACACTTAAGCCCCTATATTCGCGCAACTGAAGACGTTTCTTCCGTAACTAACGCTAGAATATAGATCAAATACGTTGCAAGAACAAAGCAAAATCCTACCAAGGCACCGCAAGGTGCACTTGGTGGAGATTGAGTAAATTCTATTTTCTTCAATGTTTATGCGGCCTTAGGTATGCGCCCCAGTTCCAAAACAGACCCTTCAATACCGTGCTTTTCGCGCACTGCCTGCAGGCCTGCAGCTGTTACGCTGATGGTACTGGCGACATAAGTGTTGCCATCTTCGTATTGAGTCGGAAGCCCTAAAGGTGTCACATCAAAGCCCAATCCGATGATCAAAGGCATGTTGGACATATAGCTAACCATCGAGATTTTTTCGACCCCGTGCAGCAGGGCCAGTTCGATAACGCCAGACAAAACTTCGGCTGCAGCTTTCACCCGATCTTTTGGACGACGGGTAGGTGGCAGCACGTAAAACCTTGAAATCTCCCACACTTTTGGACCGACCGGCGGTTCGCCAGCACACATTTCAGGGAATAAATCGACCATCAGATGGCCGCTTGTTGTTGGCAGAATGCGCAAAGAACCCGTGACTTCTTCACCGTCTTTACTGGCCAACAGATAGGTGGAACGGTCATCGTCATAAGCGTCGATTTCCATGCCGTCCACGACTGGCAAGTCCCAGCCTAGTTTTTCAACAAAGACGTCCGAACGCTGTTGCCACATCTGCTTCAGCATATTGTCGAAATGTTCGCGATTTTCTGAATTTACTACATCTATCATTTTTTTTACCTCGTTGGTTGGAGTTAACGAGGTGATTATGTCACTGCCTAAAAAAGGGCGTCCATGAAATACGACAGTGTAAATTTCGTAGTTATGAGAAATTCACAAATTAAAAATAATTATTTCCCACCAATTTCTTAACCAATTTATCAAATTTTAACCTAATTTGAAATTTGTTACTTATATTTCAAAAACTTACCACCTAGTACGTAATCAAGAGAGTTAAGAAACCGCGTTAAAATTACCTACAAATTTATATTTTTGATTTAAATAAAATTTAACATATATTAACGATAATCCTAATTGAATCAGCCATCTGAAGCATTTTCTTGCGAATCGGGATGAATTTGCGAATCGGGTGATTCGCATATAGCCGCCAATGGTATTCAAAAACCCCGTTTTAGCGATTCGTAAATATTGGTTAACTAATGGGAACAAATAACGAACAATTGAGGCTGTCAAAGCCATGCAATAGAGCGCCAGTTTCGACCGTCAAATTGCTGTCGCAACCGACAGGCAGGCATGTAAGATCACCCTTCAAAGGGATATTAAACGGGAACATCACATGATGCAATTTCGACAGGCACTTACCGGTGCAGGCTTGGTCTTTGTCTTGGGCCTGGTCGGTTGTGAAGAGGCCCCAGAGGCGGACGCTGTGCCAGTCAACGAACAGTTGGGCGTCCATTCCTACGGCTACGCTCGTCAAATAGACGAACCTGCTGGCAAGGCTATTTACGAAGAATATTGCGCCACCTGTCACGATGGCGGCGACATGAGGGCGCCCCACAAATCCATGGTGCGGTTGATGTCAGCTGAATCTATTCACAAGGCAATGACCGAAGGGGCCATGCAGTTGCAGGCCGAAGATCTGGCGGACAGCGACAGGGTGCGCGTCGCAGAATATCTAGCCGACGAGCGCATCGGCGATTCCGGCGACGTGTCCCCACCGGCAATATGTACTGGAGAGGCCGCAAATTTCGACATGACCGAACAACCAGTCTGGCCGGGCTGGGGTTTGACCCGGGGCAACACCCGCCACATCACGGCAGATAAAATATCAATCAATCGCGGCAATGTCGCCGACCTGAAACTGAAATGGGCCTTCGCCTTTCCCGAGGCCTTGCGGGTGCGCTCTCAGCCTGCACTGGCGGGCGGCGCGCTGTTTGTCGGCAGCCACAATGGCAAGGTCTACGCATTGGACCGCGACACGGCCTGTGTCAGGTGGACCTTCCAAGCTTCTGCCGCTGTGCGCAATGGGATTGTCGTGTCTCCGTGGACAAAGGGCGATGACGAGGCCACGCCCCTCGCCTACTTTGGCGATCTATTGGGCTATGTTTACGCGGTCAATGCCCAGACAGGTGAATTGGTCTGGCGCGACCGTCCCGACACCCATCCCAATGCAACCATGACCGGGGCACCAACACTTTACGGCGATACATTGTACGTGCCTGTGTCTTCTCTCGAAGTCATCGTCACGCGTAATCCAGATTATGAATGTTGCACCTTCCGGGGGTCCATCGTGGCCTTTGACAGCCGCACAGGGGAAAGAAAGTGGCAAACCTATTCAGTCGTTGATGCACCGTCACCCAAGGGTGTCACGAGTGTTGGCACGACGAGATTGGGTCCTTCTGGTGCGCCTGTCTGGAACAGCCCTTCAATTGACGAAAAGCGCAACCAGATATTCTTTGGAACGGGCGAAAACTATTCGTCGCCGGATTCTGGCACCAGTGATTCAATCATCGCCCTGGACATGGAAACCGGCGCTGTAAACTGGGTCTTCCAGGCAACCGTGGGTGACGTCTGGAATGGTGCCTGCAGCAGCCTGGGCGGCGGCGACAACGGGCCCAATTGCCCAGAGGAAGACGGCCCCGATGTTGACTTTGGCGCGGGGGCCACCCTTGCCACGACCAGCGACGGTCGCGACCTGGTGATCGCCGGGCAAAAAAGCGGCGATGTCTATGCCCTGGACCCAGACACAGGTGCGCTGGTCTGGAAGACCAATGTCGGCCGTGGCAGCTTGTTGGGCGGTATCAATTTTGGCATCGCCATCGCCAATGACAAAGTCTATGTGCCGATCGCCGACGTCATTGACGGGTCTGGTTTCCCTGGCGAGAGACACCCCGGCATGCATGCTCTCGACATCAATAGTGGCAAAATCCTGTGGCGGTCCCCGATGGAAGACACCTGCAATGGTCGTCAATATTGCGTCCCGGGTATTGCGGTCGCCGCGACTGCCAGTGATGAGCTGGTCTTTGCCGGTGGCATTGATGGCTATATGCGCATCTATGATGCCGACACGGGTGACGTCCTCTGGTCCTACCAGACCGCCCAAGACTTCACCGACGTCAATGGCACGCAAAGCTATGGCGGCGCCATCAGTGGCGGCGCGGGTGCCGTGGCCTATGGCAATACGCTTTATGTAAGCTCGGGCTATGCCTTTAACGGGCTGATGCCCGGCAATGTTCTGTTGGCGTTCGAAGTTGAAGAGGAGACCGTTAGCGCGCCAGAGACAGAATAGCGTCGACATCCAAATGTTGCTCTAACGCATTGGCGAGGTCGTCAAGCGCCGTCTCGACAGAGGCCGCATAGTCCAGATCATCACTCACCTGCAGCCCAAGGCTGCGCAGAAAGTTGACCCTGAACGCGTCGCTGCGAAACAGACCATGGACATAAGACCCAAAGACCAGACCATCTTCTGAGACAGCACCGACAGGTTGGTCGTCGACAAACAAAAAACTGCGGTCCGTATCGGGCCCCGAGGTCTGGCCGCAGTGGATTTCATATCCTGGCACCTCAACCTGTAATCCGGGTGATCGAGCTGCGACCGTCCTGACGGTTTTTGCACCGGCCAGGACAGTCTGTACGTTTAACAGCCCCAGACCGTCTGTCGTGCCCGGTGGGCCCTCTATACCCTCTGGGTCATGGATCCGGTTGCCCAACATCTGGTACCCGCCACACAGGCCCAGTACAGGCTTTCCCGTCGCCACGTGGCGCGTGATATCGGCGTCCCACCCCTGGGCGCGCAGAAAGGCAAGGTCAGCGATGGTGGCCTTGCTGCCCGGGATGATGATCAGGTCTGCATCGTCTGGCAAGCGTGTCCCCGGCGGACAAAACTGCACGGCAATATCAGGATGTGCTTGCAGCGGGTCAGCGTCATCAAAATTGGCAATGCGCGACAGCATCGGCACGGCAATCTTCACCGAAGGGTTTTCATCGGGCTTCGGCCTGTCCAGGACAACGGCATCTTCTGCAGGCAATTTTGATACGCAAGACAGGTGGGGCACAACCCCCATGTTGGGCCAACCGGTGTGCTGTTCGATGATCTGAAGGCCATCATCGAACAGCGACATATCGCCCCGAAATTTGTTGATGATGAACCCCTGGATCAAGTGGCGTTCATTTTCTGGCAGCAATTGATAGGTCCCGACGAGTGCCGCGATGACGCCACCGCGTTCGATGTCACCGGCCAGAACAACCGGCACATCAGCCGGCAGGGCAAAGCCCATATTGGCAATATCGCCACGCCGCAAATTTACCTCTGCCGGGCTGCCTGCACCCTCGACAACAATCAGGTCACAGGTGTCTTGCAAGTGCCTGAAGCTTTCCATCACCTTGTTGAAAAGTTCGGGCTTTTCCTGATTAAAGTCCTTGGCCGAGGCGTGACCGGCGACCTGGCCGTGCACAATAATCTGCGCGCCCTTGTCGCTTTCAGGTTTCAGCAATATCGGGTTCATGTGCACCGACGGCGGCACCTTACAGGCCAGCGCCTGCAGCCATTGCGCCCGACCGATCTCGCCATTCTCGATGGTCACGGCTGCATTGTTCGACATGTTCTGCGGCTTGAAGGGGCGCACATCAAGGCCACGGTTCACGAAGGCCCGGCACAACCCCGCCACCAGGATCGACTTGCCAACGTCAGAGCCGGTGCCCTGGATCATGATAGAGCGGGCAACCATGGCTGTCAGTCAGTCCACGTGGTTGGCAACAGCAAATCTGTATCGCCGTCTTGCCAGCGTGAGGCGCGAATGGAAAAAGCTGTCCGAAGATTGTCGTCCGTCAACACGTCACTCGGCGTACCAGAGGCCAACACCAGGCCATTGAGCAAAATGATGATTTCGTCACAATAGCGCATGGCCAGGGACAGATCGTGCAATACAACCATCACCCCTGCCCCGTCTGCGGCCTGTTGCCTAAGAATGTCCATAACCTGTAGTTGATGGAAGGGGTCCAGCGAGGCCACAGGTTCATCGGCCAACAAGTATGGTGCCTCAACGGCCAAGGCACGGGCCAACATCACGCGGGCGCGTTCGCCACCTGACAGCGTCGTCGCAATGCGCGATTGCAGGTGCGTCGTATCAGTCAAGACCATGGCCTGGTCGATGGCATGTTGGTCAGCGTCGCTCAACTTGCGCCAGGGGCTAAGATGCGGGATCCGTCCCAATCCGACCAGA
>SMXS01000032.1 GCA_004356955.1 Alphaproteobacteria bacterium
CCTCGTCCTTCAGCCTGGCCAGCCAGCGATTGACGTGGCGCAACAGCAGGTCATCCTTGGGCATCAAAAACCCTTTTTCCGCAACCGTCAGGGTTTTGTCGGGCAGGGCAGGGCATAGGTTTGGGTTGCGCGCGGCCTGATAGGCCACTTCGATGGCGTCGGTGATCATCACATCAGCACGACCATCGACAATCTCGTCGAAGATCTCTGTATTATCTGAAAAGATCACAAGGCTGGCCTGGGTGATGTTGGCCCTGGCATAGCGTTCGTTGGTGCCGCCGGGGTTGACGATGATGCGCACGCCCGCCCGATCAATATCGGCCATGGACGCAAATTTACTTTGGTTCGCGCAGCGAATGATGGGGGTCTTGCCGCCTATATGATAAGGCGCGCTCATATAGCCGACTTTTTGTCGGAAGGGCTGGATGGAAATGCCGCTCATGCCGATGTCATAATTCGGCAGATCCTCCAGCAAGGTTGGCCAACTTGTCTGGACAAATACCAGGCGGACATCCAGATAATCGGCGAGTGACAGCGCCAGGTCGATGTCGATGCCTGACCGATTGCCGATGCCCCCAGTGCTGAACGGGGCATAATCACCCGTGGTGCCAACGCGCAGCGCACCACGGTACAAAATCTCGGCATAACGCCCGGTGGACGCCTTTTCGTTCAGATAGATCTGTTTCAGGCCCGCGGCCATGTCGACACGAAAGCTCTTTGGCAGGGACAGGTCGGCAATCAAGTCGCCGTCTTTTGCTGCAGAAATTTGCGGTAAGGCCAGGCTGATCAGGGCCAGGATATTGTCCCCAGACTGACTGATGGCAGGCCGCAGTTTGTTTTGCAAATCAGGCGGCGAACCACCGTCATAGCCATTTGTCTGCCATCGGTCGAAGTGGGTTTTCTGGATGAATTTGGCCGCAGCAATCTGGGCCATAAAGAACGCGCGAGTTGATGGGCCATCCAGTCCATATGCCTCTGCCGCCTTTTGAGTATTGGCAAGCACAATGGCCTCGCGGTCCATATCCTCGATGGGCTTTTTGTTTTGCCACTTCCAGGCAGCGACGTCCTTCATATAAGACAGTCGCTGTTCGATCTGGCCGTAGAGGCGATCAATCTGGGTGGTCTGACCAGCCTGAACGGCAGACGTGCTGGCCGAAACAATGACGAGCAGGAAAAAACCTCTCAGTGCGTTCAGGATCATGCGGATTTGCCACCGCGGGCACAGTCGATGCAAGTCGGGATCGACCGATCAAAGGCCAGGCGCTTGGGGGCGATGTCTTCGCCACAGGTGACGCAATAGCCGTATTCTCCCGCGTCCAAGCGCGCCAGCGCTGCGTCAATCCGTCGGACTTCGTCCTGGCGGCGACGCTCGGCATCCTTTGCCATGGCCTGCACCTGGATCGCATCCATGCGCGACAGTCGGCCAACGCTTTGCTGGTCCAATTCGACAGGAGCCCGATCGGCTTCGTGGTCTGCGCTGCTCTGTAACAACTCGGCACGGCGGTCGTTCAGGGCCTGCCGGATCTCTGTATTGCTTTGGGGCATTGGTCTACTTTTTTTGCCAGAAACTAGGGCCTCTACGGTACAGAACTGGCTGAATTGATGCAACGACCGGTCGCTGTCCTTTCATTCCCCATGCCATTTGCTAGACTGCAGTCCAAGAGGTGATATGCGCGCATTGGGTACGTTTTTTCTGGTTCTGTCTGCCGCACTTGTGCTGGGCGTTGGCTCGGCCTTGTATGTGCTGGAAAGCCAGCCCATGAAACCAGATATTCAGGTGGGCCCATGGCAGGGTTCATCAGAAGCAGGCAGTGTCGAGGCCGGTATTTACACCCGGGCTGCTATTGCCAGGTCGGCCATGTTGGCCCTGACCCGCCAGGAGGCAATTTACTTCATCGCATCCACCGACAGTTCTGGCGATATGTTGACGTCGTCCTGCCGCTATAATGTCTCTGTCGAAGACCAGCCGGCCAGGTGGTGGAGCATTACCGCCTATGGCCCTGATTACTATCTGATACCCAATGATGGCGATCGCTACTCCTTCACCAAAACGGACATGGTGGCAGACGATGAGCCCGTCCAGATATTCGCACTGGCGATGGACGACGCAGGCATGGTTCCCGTTGTTACCAATGGGGTCATGGGTGGACAGGCATTTTCATTGTTGTTGCGGCTTTATCATCCACATCTGTCGGTGCTGATGTCACCGGACCAAATAAATGCGCCTCAAATCATCAAGCTGGGGTGTGGGTAATGCGGGTTCTCCGGTTGATAGGTCTGGTTCTGGTGCTGGCTGTTGCGTGTCACCTGGCGACGATTTGGCTGATGCCCCGTATTTTGTTGGCGGCGGTGACAACGACCATGCAAGCAAATGGTCTTCCGGTGAACGAACTGGTTCATTTCGACCGGCGAACAGCCAAAGACCGGGCCATTGTCCGGCCCAGTCCTGACTTGTTGTATTCGATCTGTCTGTATGATCTCAGCCTTGGCCCCGTCCACATAGCAACGACAGAGATGCCCCAGACCTATTGGTCGATCTCGGGATATGCGGCCAATACGGATAATTTCTTTGTGGTGAACGACCGTGATGCGGCAGGGCGACCGGTCGACATATTGATTGGTCATGCGGACCAGCGGTCCAGCTCGGCAGACTATCTGTCGCCATCCGTGCGTGGGGTGATTTTGCTGCGCATGGTGGTCGAATCAAACGAGCACCAGAAGGTGCTCGGTCAATTCAGGAATGAAGTGGTGTGTGAACCAGCGTCCTGAGGGGACGTCGTTTAATTCTTGGGCAGGCCTTAGGCAGGGATCGCCACACTCGTAATGTCGTTGGCGCCTGCTTTGGTCAGCCAATCCAGCGACCAGCGATACTTCTTGGGGGCAGCAAAGCCCAATTCCTTGCGGACGTCTTCCAGTTGCATGGGCAGCAAAGCTTCCCAATCTGCTGCGACAAACCATTCTGCCTGTTTGCCATGGCGATAGCCTTCGCGCACAGCCCTGAAAACCTTTGATTTGGGGTATTTCCGTATATCGCTAAGGGTGGCAATGGCGACGATGAAAGCAATGCCTTTGTTACGGCTTTGGGCATAGGTGAAGGCCAGCAGGCACAATTCACCCAGTCCATCGCGTTTGTAATCGGTGATGACGTGCCACAGATCATGGGTGTCGCGTAGCCGTAGTTGGAACCGAATTTCGTCGTCTGTCAGGTCGACAGCGGTCTCTTCATTGACATTGCTGGCGTCCACCAGACCGTCTGCGGTCAACCCTTCCGAGACTACAAAGTTGAGATAGCGTCGTCCAAGGCTGCCCTCAGGCATGGCTGCAAGGCCAACCCGATCATTCAGCGTACCAATGATATCGCGTTCTTCTGCGAGGACTTTTTTACCCGTTTCCAATTGATTGAAACGCTTGAAATTGCGATGCATTTCACTGCCACCGAGGGCCCGTAAGATGATGAACACTTCTTCGGTTAGTTCTTTGTTTGCCAGCAATTTCTTCATGGCGCGCCAGGCAATAATCGGCTGCATGCGGCGCGTGAATTCGATTTTTGTTGTATCGGCCATAGGTTCCATCTCTGCTTGATTGCTTACTCTGCAAAACAATCTATACCTAATTTTTAGTGATTCCAAGAGAAAGTTACCGTACGGTTACATAGAAGCCCATCGTACTTTATTGTTAGGCATATAGGCATATAGGCATGTGTGATAGCGTGCGGCAAAGAATTTAACGAACAAACATTCCTGAGGACCCACCATGAAATTTGAAACGCTGGAACTGACCATTGAAGATGGCCTTGCTCATATCGTCCTGAATCGTCCCAACGAGGCCAATAGTTTGAACCTGGCCCTGGCAAAGGACTATCTGGCCGCAGCAATTGAATGCGATACCAACCCAGACGTTCGCGCAGTGTTGTTGAGTGCGACGGGCAAAATTTTCTGTGCTGGTGGTGACCTTAATTATATGTCTTCCCAGGGCGACAAGGTGCCCTCGGCGCTGAAGGAAGTCACCGCCTTGTTGCACGCCGCCATCGCGACCCTGGCACGCACAGACGCACCCCTGGTCATTGCCGTCAATGGTGTAGCCGCCGGTGCAGGTATGAGTATTTCAGCCAGTGGCGACATTGTTTTGGCCGGGGCTTCGTCGAGCTTTACCATGGCCTATACGGCCGCCGGACTGGCACCTGATGCCAGTTCCTCCTATTATCTGCCGCGGGTTATTGGCTTGCGTAAAACACAAGAGTTGATGCTGACCAATCGGACGATTGACGCCGAAGAAGCATTGGAAATTGGCCTTGTGACCAAGGTCGTGCCGGACGATGAATTGCTGGCCGAAGCCAAAAAACTGGCGCAGTCCTTTGCCAAGGGTCCGACCAAGGCCTATGGCATGGTCAAGCATCTGTTGATAAACTCTCTGACCAACCCATTGGAAACACAGATGGAATTGGAATCTCGGGCCATCACCGCCACAGGTGGTACTGAAGACGGTCGCGAAGGGATCAACGCCTTTCTCGAAAAGCGAAAACCTAATTTCAAAGGGCGTTAACTCAGACACCCAAGAGGGGGAAGACCATGCCACTATCTGCTGGGGAGCATCCAAAAAAGACCATGCAGGTCCATGGCAAGACCATGGCCTATGTCGAGATGGGAGAAGGCGCCCCCATCGTCTTTTTACACGGCAATCCCACCTCGTCTTACCTGTGGCGCAATGTCATGCCACATTTGCAACATCTGGGGCGGTGTATTGCCCCTGATCTGATTGGCATGGGCGATTCAGACAAGCTCGACGACCCTGGCCCTGAATCCTACCAATTTGTCGAGCACCGGCAATACTTTGACGGCCTGTTGGACGCGTTGGGGGTCGATAGCAATGTCACCCTGGTGATCCATGACTGGGGGTCTGCGCTGGGTTTTGACTGGGCCAACCGGCATCGGGACGCAATGCGGGGCATTGCCTATATGGAAGGAATTGTCAGACCAATGACCTGGGATGAATGGCCCGAGGGCGGTCGCGATATATTCCAGGCGTTTCGGTCTCCGGCAGGAGACGATCTGGTGCTGCAGAAGAATATCTTTGTCGAGAACGTGTTACCCTCGGCGATTATCCGCGACCTGACCGAGGCGGAAATGGAGGTCTATATCCGACCCTTCGCCACACCAGGCGAGGACCGCCGACCAACCCTGACCTGGCCACGCCAAATTCCGCTGAATGGCGAACCGGCTGATGTTGTGCAGATTGTCGACGACTATGGCGCATGGCTAAAGGATTGCGACATGCCCAAGCTGTTCATCAATGCAGAACCTGGTTCTATTTTGGTTGGGCCGCAGCGAGAATTCTGTCGCAGTTGGGCCAATCAGACCGAAATAACTGTCGCAGGCAACCATTTTGTCCAGGAAGATTCCCCGGATGAAATTGGCCAGGCCATTGCCGATTGGATGACCGCTATTTAAGTGGCATCGCCTCTCTTTTTTGCGCCGAAGCAGTGGGCTCCCTATATCTATGGGGGACAGACGCCCAGTAGATGGTCGGGGGAAAAGGCGCTTTTGATGCATATTGGAAAATTCTGGAACATAAAACGCATTCGCTTGCTGATGATGGCGGGCTTGCCGCTCTTGGCCAGTGCCTGCGCCAGTAATTATGCGGATAATTGCGACCCGTATGTGTACCCCGATCAATGTGCTGTCTATAGCAGTGCTCTTTATTTGGGGGTTGGTTATTACGACACCCGCCACCACCATAATTACGGATATTACCCCGGCTATTACGTTCCCTATAATTATCGCGGTCATCAGCACGCCCACAATGGGCGTCATGGCCACAATGGTCATGGCAACAATGGCAACCGTCATGCAGGCTATGGCGGCTATGGCGGCAATGGTGGACATGGTGGCGGATACGTTGGCGTAGGAGACGGCGGTCAAAGACATCATGGCGGCGGCTATCAGGGGGGGCGTCAGGGAAATCACCAGGCAGGAAACCATGTTGGTGACCATTCAGGCGGCGGCAACTGGACCAGTACGGGCGGCAACCGTAGTGGCCGCCATCAAGGCAATCATGGGGGCGACTACAGAGGTGACGACACCCCGCCCATTGCGACAAATTCTGGCCGCGGCGGTGGTCGCGCAACCGGCCAACAGCCCAGGCGACAAAGGCCAGGGGGACAAAGGGCAGGGCGACCAAACCAGCCGAATGTACAGTCTAATTCACAGACCAATTCCCAGAATAGACCACGAAACCAAGGACGCCATCGGGGTAACATGCGTGCCGGCCGCCAGGGAGATGGCGCTGTTGTTAATACGGGCCGGCGCCGTAGTCATGGCGGTCAGGCCGCTGCAGCGCAGGCACTGAGACCACAAGCAACACCACCGGCCAACAATCAACAACAGGCCAACAATAATCAGTCCAAAGGGCACTATGGCAACCGGGATGGCAACCGGGATGGCAACCGAGCTCGTGCGAGCAATCGGCAGAGCAATCGCACGCAGCAGGCATCTAACCGAAACAGTTCATCCCGTTCCGGCCATTATCGCAGCAGCAAAAGTGGGCGGTCCTATGGCAGTCGCAGCCATGGTGGCAACCGTAGCGGTAGCTATCGCAGCGGAAGCTCAGGCCACCGGAGTGGCCACAATTAGCTGGCGGCGATCAGGGTTTTTCCATCCCAGTTTTCAGCGGCCTGACGGATGACATTATACAACCCCATAATCGCCGCTTCGTTTTGGTACAGCTCGACCATATGACCCAGCTTTTCGCGGGTATCGATAAAGGCGATGCCAGAATCAGGGCCCGAGCTGAATTCCGTGGCAATAGGGCAGCCTGCTGCTTCAAACCGGGCTTTGTCGCCTTCATAGTCTTCCGAAATAATTGCGACATGGTGGAAGCCTTCTTCACCCTTGGCAAACATGTCGCGGAAGGCACTGGGGCCATCGGTATGCTGTTCAATGAGTTCGATATTGATCTCGCCAGTCTGGACAAAGCCTGCCGAGAAATCAAGCTCTGCAGGCGCCCCCCGATAGGTCAGGTTCTGGCCAATGACGTGGGGCAGAATGACCCAGGGGCCAATGCCATAAATATCTGTCCAGCGCTGCATGGCCTCTTCAAGATTATCGACTACATAGGCGTTCTGGATGATCTTGGCACCCTTCATCAGTGATTCCATTTCGGTGTACTCCGCAAGTTGATTGATTTTTGTTGGGGACATATTAGCGACCGCGCCGCCAATGGCAAAAACAACCGTGCCCCGACGGCCAATAATTCTTTCGAATGCAAAGTGCCCTTGCTCTGTTCGGTGATCGCATTATAGGCTCCACCCCACAACGGGACGGAGAACACCATGCCGCTATCACAGGCACAAATTAAAGATCAGCTGACGGCCCCCGGGGCACAGTTTGAAATGGAAGACATTGTCGTACGGGGACAAAAATTGCGGGCATGGAAGAATGCCCCGCGCACCCTGCGAGAAATTTTTGAGACCAGCACCCAATTCGCAGACCGCGATTTCATCGTCTATGAGGACGACCGGCTGACCTATGGCGACCATTATAGACAGGTGGTCGCCCTGACCCATGCAATGGTCAAAGATTTCGGCGTCCAAAATGGCGACCGGGTAGCGATAGCGATGCGTAATTACCCTGAATGGTCAGTGGCCTTTTGGGCGGCGGTTTGTTCGGGGGCAATTGTCGTCCCGGTCAATGCCTGGTTGAAGGGGGAAGAACTGGACTATTGCCTCGCAGATTCAGGCTCTACCGTGCTGATATGCGATCAGGCACGTGAAAAGGCGTTGGCGCCGCACTACGATTCCCTGGGCATGAAGGCGGTGATCGTTGCCCGTGCTGAAGAGCCATTGTTGCCTGGCCATTTTGATTTTGCAGATGTCATCGCAGCCCATGCCGACCACGATGCGCTGCCTGACGTTGCCATCGATACGGACGATGACGCGACCATTTTCTACACGTCCGGGACGACCGGCAGCCCAAAGGGTGCTTTGGGCACCCACCGGAACATCTGCACCAGCCTGTTAAGTCTGGCCTATGTAGGGCATCAGACGACTTTGCGCCTGGGCAACGAAATCCCGGCCCCTGAAGATGCGCCGCGCCGTCATTCACTCTTGTCCGTACCACTGTTCCATGTGACCGGGTCCCATTCCAATCTGGTGCCGATTCTGTTTGGTGGCGGCAAGATGGTGCTGATGTACCGTTGGCAGCCCGAACAGGCTTTGCAGCTGATCGAGCAAGAAGAAATTACCGGCTTTGGCGGTGTGCCCGCCATGGTGTGGCAGGTGTTGGAATCACCCGAGCTGACCAAATATGATGTGTCATCGATCGCTGGTATTGGCTATGGCGGGGCCCCTGCAGCGTCCGAGCTTGTGCGCCGAATACAACAAGCCTTTCCCGATGCCCAACCCAGCAACGGCTATGGCATGACCGAAACGTCGGGCATCGCCACCATGAATGCAGGCATCGATTATATTGAAAACCCAGATAGTGTTGGCACGGTCCTGCCTGTCTGCGATGTCATCATCGCCGATGATGACGGCTTGGAAGTCCCGCGCGGCGAAATGGGCGAGATCTGGATGCGTGGGCCCAACATTATTCGCGGATACTGGAACATGCCAGAGGCCACTGCCGAGGCCATCACCGACGGCTATATGCATTCTGGTGACATTGGCACCATGGATGAAGCGGGCTTTGTCTATGTGGTGGACCGGGCCAAAGACATGCTGATCCGGGGCGGCGAAAATATCTATTGTGTCGAGGTTGAAAACGCCTTGTTCGACCATCCAGATGTTATCGATGCGGCCGTCATCGGCCTGCCTCATATGGTGTTGGGCGAAGAAGTGGCCGCCGTCGTGCAACTGACTGATGGTTCTAGCGCGACACCGCAAGACCTGATGGATCATGCAGCGGGCTTGATCGCCAAGTTCAAGGTGCCCATCGAGATAGAAATTCGTGACGAGCCCTTGCCACGCAATGCCAACGGTAAAATACTGAAGCGTGATTTGCGGACTGAGCTGGCAGCTCGCCAGGCTACAACTTAGGCATCTACCTGGGTGTCAGGGTCCAGCCAGTCGGCGACAATAAAGTGCGCCGCGCGTGATGGGGCCTCGGGGTGGTGATGTTGGAAAACCCGGACGGCGGCGCCAAAAGCGCGTTGGTCCTGGACACCGTGACCCCGTAGTTCCTGATAGGCACGGGTCGTGGCCGCCCGGCATGGCGCGTCGACAAAGCAGTCTGCATATTCTGAAATCGTCATGGTACTTCTCGCATTGAAATCTCGTTGCTGCTTGGTTTGTAGATGTATCCGGCAAACTCGTCCTTGATCCGGATCAATCGATTTGCGCTTTTGGCGAGACTCGACACCGCCAAAGGCAACGCCTAGCTTCGGTCTAAACTGATAAGGAAAATACGATGCCTCTTTCTTCCCTGGCCCGATCCTTGGCGGCTATGTCTCTGGTCGTGACCCTGGCCATGCCCGTCGTCGCCCATGCAGATGCCGCATCCATTGAACAGGCCATCGCTGGTATTGAAGTCAATGTCATCGCATGGCGTCACGATATCCACCAAAACCCCGAACTGGGCAATCGCGAAATTCGCACAGGTGCCCTTGTGGCCAAGCATTTAGAAGCGTTAGGGCTTGATGTCGTCAAGACAGGCGTGGCGCATACAGGCGTTATTGGCGTGCTGATCGGCGGCAAACCGGGTCCCGTGGTGGCGTTGCGCGCCGATATGGACGGCCTGCCCGTGACGGAAGAGGTTGATATTCCTTTTGCATCAAAGGTCACCGTCCAATATCACGGGCGCGAAGTTGGCGTGATGCATGCGTGCGGGCATGACGCGCACACGGCCATCCTGATGGGGGCTGCCCAGGTGCTGGCAGAAAATCGAGCGGATTTGGAAGGGACTGTCCTGTTCCTGTTCCAACCTGCTGAAGAAGGCGTGCCTGTGGGCCAAAATGGCGGTGCGAAGATGATGCTGGAAGAAGGCGCGTTTAAAGACCCGCGGCCTGACGTTGTATTTGGCCTGCACACATCCCCAACCACCAATGGTGTGTTGGTCGTGCGCAAACAGGCCGCAATGGCCGGGTCTGACCGCCTGTCGATTATTGTTACTGGCAAGCAAACTCATGGCGCCATGCCGGAATTGGGTGTCGATGCAATTGCTGCCTCTGCCCAGATCATCATCGGGCTGCAGACCATGGTGGCCCGCCAGATGGGGGCTGCGACTGCACCCAGTGTGGTCTCTATTGGCAAGATCGAAGGCGGTATTCGGGGCAATATCGTCACTGGCCGGGTCGAGATGACAGGGACTGTCCGACACCTGAACCCGAACATGCATGAAGATTTGTTGAATCGCATTCGCCACACAGCAGAAACCATTGCCGAGAGTGTCGGGGCCAAGGCTGAAGTAACCTTCCGCACCTATGCGCCGGTTGTTTATAACGAACCGTCGCTGGTGGATCGCATGTTGCCGACACTAAGACGGGCTGCAAAGAACGGTATCGTCATAACCGATGGCCCGCCAGGGATGGGGGCTGAGGACTTTGCCTATCTGTCTCGCGAGGTGCCGGGCATGTATTTCCATATCGGCACCAACAAGCCAGGTGTTGGGCCAGGCGAGGCCGCGCCCAATCATTCGCCGCTTTATTATGTGGACGATACGGCCCTGCTGACGGGCGTCAAAGCGATGGTCAATCTGGTGATCGACTACGCGGCAACCCAACCCGAATAAAAGCACCCCGGCCTGACCAAGGGTCAAGTCGGGGTATGCCAAACGGTATAACGGGAAGCGTGGTCAGGATTGTTGATATACCGCTTAGCATCTGAACATTGCCCAAGCCTGGTGCGTCGTGCCTTGATCAGGATCAATAGCCCAAAAAAAAGGGCCGCACCCCAAAGTGCCGCCCTTAATTTTGTGTACAGCAGTCTTATTCAGACGGTGCCGGGCTACGATAGCGCATGATGTCTTCCAGCGTGATGGAAGACCCAATCTGCGCAGCAGCGGCCTGTACTTCAGGTTTTTGCAGCGGGAACGTGTCGAAATAGTCAGCTGCGTAAACCATCCAACCATCTTTGAACTTGCGGACCGAAAAGCCCCACGTCATTTCGACCTTGTCACCATTCGGCAGCACGGCCATCTGACGCCACATCTGCAGCGACGTTTCGCCGTTCCAAACGGTCTTTGCAATCGGTTCAAACTGGATATTGCCAACTTTGCCCATGATGTCGGTGTACCAGGCGCGGATAGCGTCCTGGCCTTCAAAACGACCAAAGATCGGGTCGATATAGACCGACTCTGTGGGGTGCATCATGTCGGCAATCAGGTTGAAATCCATGCCCGCGACGGGGTCGTTGTGCAGGTCATGCAGCTCGTCATTGGTTAGGCCGCTTGGGGTCGTGTTGACGGGGTCTGCGCCCGCAGCATGGATAGTGAGACGAGCATCCATCCAGGCTTGACCAGCCTCAGAAATCGGGTGGGGGGCTTCGGCCTCGATGGGCTGGAAGTTCATTTCCGGGTAGGGTGGCAGGGCAGGGGCCTCGGCCGCGGCTTCTGCGCCACCCATTTCAGCCATCATGGCCGCAGCGTCTGCCGGTGGTGGATTGCGAGAGATCGCTGCGTCATACACATCGATAGAATCGGTGATCCAGCCATCGCGGAAACGACGCACGGAAATGCCATTGCCCAGAAAGATATCCTCGCCACCAATGGCGGCAACCATAACCCATTCATCAATCGTTGTGCCGCCTTTGCCATCATCCATAAAGATCGTGGGGCCAGTGGGTCGGAACTGCAGATAAGAGCTTTCCACCATCGTCGGGACCAGCCAGTTGCGGATGTCGTGCTGGCCGTAATTGGCGCCAAAGATGGCGTCGAAATACATCGAGCCTTCTGGCTTCATAAAATCGACCATGACTTCAAGGCCGCGCATGCCAAGGGAGGGGTGCGCGAAGACAGTGCTCA
Organism: Alphaproteobacteria bacterium; assembly: GCA_004356955.1. Lineage (GTDB taxonomy): Bacteria > Pseudomonadota > Alphaproteobacteria > SMXS01 > SMXS01 > SMXS01. Next base: position 11,952 of record SMXS01000032.1, read on the forward strand.
TTTCCTCATGGGTCAAGCCACTCTGTTCGGTCACGATGCGTTCCATGTCAAACGGACCCTCTGTGACCTGGGCCAGATAAGCCTCAACATAGGCGTCCTGGGCCTCAGAGAATGTTAGATGGTGCGCGTCAACAGCCTCGGCAGGTGCCTCTGCGGCTTCTTCGATAGCAGGAGCTTCGATAGCAGGGGCCTCTTCTGCAGCAGGTTCGTCTGCCTGACCACAGCTGGCCAACAGACCAAGCGACAGGGTTAGCGCGACGGCAGGTTTCAAAATATTCATGTTTACTCCTTCGAATGGGCGGTCAATCTAGACCGGGCGCGACAAACTATCCAGAAACAATTTACAGTGTATGCAATCG
>SMXS01000033.1 GCA_004356955.1 Alphaproteobacteria bacterium
AATACAGACGCCGCCAGGCCATATTTGGTGTCGTTGGCAATGCGGATGGCGTCATCCATGTCGTCATAGGGGATCAGTGCAGTAACGGGGCCAAAGATTTCTTCTTGCGCCACGTCCATGGCATTATCGACGCCGACCAACAAAGTGGGCTCATAGTACCAGCCCCGTTGTAGGTGGGCCGGTCGTTTACCCCCGGCCGCAATCGACGCGCCTTGCTTCAGGGCCCCAGCCACGGCGGTCTCGGCCCGGTCGCGGGCACGCTCAACGGCCAGGGGCCCGCGGTCGATGCTTTCGTCCCAAGGCAGGCCGATTTTCAGGCTGTTATAGGCGTCTGCCAGGCCGGTGGCGACTTCGTCATAGCGACTGCGCGATACCAGTACCCGCGACAGAGTGATGCAGACCTGGCCCTGAAAGCCGGTCGAGCCGCCTACCAGGTGGGGCAGAATGGTTGGCAGATCGGCATCATCGGCGATGATGGCTGGGGATTTACCGCCCAGTTCTAATGATGTACGGGCAAGGCGGTAAGCCGATCGCCGAATGACGTCGATGGCAATGGCCGTGCCGCCGGTCAGCGAGATCATATCAACGCCGGCATGACCGACCAGATGTTGGGTTACCTCTATCCCCGCTGTCAGGATCGATACAACACCGGGCGGGAAGTCGGCCTCGGCCACGGCGTCTGCAATAATGCGCGAGGTCAGGTCGGTTTCGGGTGCTGGCTTGATGATCACCGGACAACCGGCCAACAGGGCAGGCATCACCTTCATGCCCATCAGGACGACAGGGCCGTTATAGGTCAGGATCGCCAGCACCGGCCCCACCGGTTCGCGGATTAACAGCACACTGCCTGTATCGCTGTGGCGGTGTTCTTCAAAAGCCAGGCCACGGGCTTTGGCGATGGTGTCGCGCCAGCTCATGGTGCCAGCGCCATTATTGATCATTTCACCATGGGCGAGGGGGGCACCGGCTTCCAGCATCCAGGCCAGGTTCATCCGGTCAAACCGGGCTTCAAGCGCGTCGGCAAAACGGTCGCAAACCTTGGCGCGTTCCTCGACATTCATCCGCGGCCAGGGACCGTTGTCGAAGGCATCGCGTGCAGCCGCAACAGCAGCGTCGGCGTCGGTGGTGGAGGGGGTGATGACGGTTGTCAGATATTCTTCATCGCCGGGGCAGATGATATCTGTCTCGGTGCCGCCCTGGCTGTCGCGCCAGGCACCGCCGATAAAGACTTTGTCCAGGCCGTCAATATGCGGCAGGTCTGGTTTGGTGGCCATGTTCAATCCCTCTCCCAAAGTTAGGTGCGGAGACTAGCGCAAAATAAACCAAAGGGCGACATTGAAGGAACTTGTTGTTTGAATGCGCTATTCCGGATCTTCTGTTCAGGGGAAGGGAAATCGTTTCCTTTGAGGTGCATTCTGGCGTATGTTACCGCACGGAAACTACGGACTAGGATGGAACAGATGTCGACAACAGAAGTTGATGGATCAATCGGTGAACCACTAAAGCGTGCGAACGCTGACACGCTCGAGAAATATGCCATAGATGTGAACCGGGATCTTTACAGCATACCGCTCAACCAAATGAACCCGGCGCATCCAGACCTGTTTCAGGCCAACGTCGCCCCCGAATATTTTGCCCGCCTGCGCGCTGAAGACCCCGTACATCTGTGCGAAGAAGGCCAGTTTGCACCCTATTGGTCGATCACGAAATATGAAGACATCGAATATGTCGATACGCATCACGACCTGTTTTCGTCGGACATTCTGAACGGTGGCATTCGTATTGGCGGCCGCCCTATAGAGGGTGAACCCAACCCCATGTCGCACCTGCCGATGTTCATCATGCAGGACCCGCCCAAGCACGACGAACAACGCGAAGTGCTAGCGTCCAAGTTCCGCCCCAATAATATGAACGAGCTGGAACCCCTGATCCGTGAGCGGGCAGGGCACATTCTGGATAAATTGCCGCGCGGCGAGCCTTTCAACTGGGTCCGCGAAGTGTCGGTCGAGCTGACGGGCCAGATGCTGGCGACCCTGTTTGATATCCCACAGGAAGACCGCCATCTGCTGATCCATTGGTCCGACACAATCGAGCGGTTGGGTGACCCCAATTATTTTGAAACGATTGAGGACGGCTTCAAGGAATTGTGGAAGTGCCACGAATATTTTGACGCGGTCTGGAAAAAACGCGCGGCCCAGAGCGAACGCGGCTTTGATCTGATTTCGATGCTGGTGCATGGCGAGGCCACCAAGAACATGACGCCCAATGAATATCTGGGCAACATCATACTGCTGATCGTTGGAGGCAACGACACGACCCGCAATTCCATCACCGGTGGTGTATTGGCGCTGAACCAGTTTCCCGAACAATATGACAAACTGATGGCCAACCCGGAATTGATCCCCAGCATGGTCAACGAAGTGATCCGCTGGCAGTCACCCATCGCCCATATGTGCCGGACGGCCATGGAAGACACCGAAATTCGTGGCAAGCAGATCAAGAAGGGCGACAAGATTGTGATGTGGTACACGTCTGGCAATCGTGACGACGAAATTATCCCCAATGCCAATGAATTCATGATCGACCGACCCAAATTCCCGCGCCACCTGTCCTTTGGCAAGGGCCTACATCATTGCCTCGGTAAGCGCCTGGGCGAAATGCAACTGAAGACCATTTGGGAAGAAATCATCAAACGCTTCTCGCGCATCGAAGTGGTTGGCGAGCCGACATATCTGCGGTCCAGCTTTATCAACGGGATCACGGACCTGCCGGTGATAGTGCACGACAGGTAGATTTAGATACTTGCAGTTACGTTCCGTTCGTGCCCGGTGATTTGCGCAGCAAATTGTATCGAGGTACGAGCGCAATGGCGTCATGGTCGATCGACATCGACGTGCTCATACCTCGATACAATTTCTCCCTTCGGTCGAAACCACTCGGCACGAACGGGTTATGGTTGGAACGACTTTTTACCAGATGACGAAACAAGCGACCAATCACCGTTGATCAGTGCTTGTTTCTTCTTCCTGTTCCACGGCTTGATCTGCAGTTCAGCCGCGAGCGCTTCTTCCCTGGATGGAAATGTTTCCGACCACATGAAGGTTACCGGCCTTCGAGAGTAAGTGTATCCACGGTGAACAGCTGCTTGATGTTCTGCTACTCGATTCTCAAGGTTATCCGTGTGGCCGGTATAGAATGAGCCGTCTGAACACTTGAGTATATAGACCCAAAAAGCCATTTATTTGCTCAGGTCTACTTACCGTATACTCGTCTGACCACCATCAACCGGGATTAATTGGCCCGTGATAAACCGAGATGCATCAGACGCAAAGAATACCATCACTGGCCCTAAATCATCGTCCGGATCGCCATAGGCCTGTCCCAGGGCGATGGGCTCACGATTGCGCCAATAGGCGGCTTCATTTTGCTCTGGCGTGGCCCGTGCTATGGCCTCGGCGGCCATGGGTGTCTGGATGGCCGGCAGAATGGCATTGACCCGGATGGCGTCTTTGCCCCACGCACCAGCTGCGGTGCGCGTCCATGAATGCACGGCGCCCTTGGCGGCAGAATAAGCCGATGCCGATGGTTCTGGCCGCAGACCGGAAATTGACCCAAAATTGATGATCGAGCCGCCGCCAGACTCCGTCATATATTGATGCGCTGCCTGATTGGTCAACATTGTCCCGCGTACATTGACGGCAAACATCAGGTCCCAATCTTCTACTGTCACGTCGCTGGCGCTGGCCATCCGTTGGATAGCCGCCGGGTGTGCCAGGGCATCCAGGCCGCCCAGTGTTTCAACTGCTGCTTTAAAGCTGGCGGTAACGCTGTCTTTGTCGGCGACATCCACATGCAGATACTCGGCCTTGCCGGGTCCAATCGCTGTGGCCTCGGCGGCGGCTTTAATGCCTGCGTCGTCATTGACATCCATGCTGATCACATGCGCGCCCGCCTTTACATAGGCACGCACAGTGGCGGCCCCCATGCCGCGCGCCGCGCCCGTGACGATAATTCTTTTGCCGCTCAGTTCCATGATAGGTCCTCCTTTTGGAGGGGAGCTTAGTGCCACAAACCTTCCTTGTCACCCCAGCCCCTGCCTACGCAGGGACAGGCTCCGGCTGGGGTCCACTCAGCCCCATGGAGACAAAAGCCGACCGCGATCAGTATATCAATTGTCCTGTTTGCCCAAGCCAATGAGTGGATTCCCGCCGGAGCCTGTCCCTGCGAAGGCGGGGTGCTGGAATGACGGCTTGTTTACTTGAAGTGCCTTCCAAGCCGGTCCATATCTGCCCTCAGCCTTGCTAGTTCAGCGGATTCCGGACTTTCATTAAACTGGCGAAGCTGTAGGGACAATCGCACAATGCCCGTCTCTACATCCTTATCCTCAAGTCGTTGGCTGACCCGCTCCAATTGATGTCGCAGCGCGCCGATCATGAAGGCTATGGTCGCGGAGTCTCCCTGCCCATTGTGCCAGACCAATAGATCAAAAAAAGCTTCAACGTCTCGCCATTCAGTCTCAAGGTTTTGGACTGCTCGCGTCTCATCCGGACAAGCGTTAGATCGGAGGGCTTTGACATAGGCGACCAATCCGTCAAAAACAGGCTCTGGCGGTGGTCTTGCGTCAAATTCCTCGCTTAGAATGCCGGTGATGAACGCTTGCAAACTATCTGTTTGAACCATGGTGCCGAAATCAGATTTATCACCTGCATCCAAAAGGTTGGGGATCGGGACCGGGTTGAATACGCCATCGTCGCGATGGCTGCTGAACACGCCATTGGTTACGTCGACATTGCCTGGTTGGTCTGACAAAGCGGTGATGAAGAAATCTGGGTTGCCGTGGCCATTTCGATGACAGCTGTTGCACGACAGCCCGCGTCGTGCCGCATGGCCCCCCATCAAGGTCGACGACCGAAAGGCAGCTCGTCCTGTCAACACAGACATTTGTTTAACGGTATCCGCAGGCAATGCCATGCACTCGGATGGTGCGCTGCCCAAGACGGCATCAATGTCAGCATCAGGGTGCACCCATTGCGCGTCATCCAGCTGCGCCAGGCTTGATGTCGCGATCAAGGCAAACGAAACCGCCAGCAACCACGGTGCGGGAAAGGGCATGCGTCCCCGTCTAGTCGGCAGCCTGCATGGTGCTGTTGAACTTGAATTCCAGATCGTCAAATTCAGCGCAGCCAAACGGGCACAACTCGGCCAGTTTATCCAGCTGACGGGCTGCTTTTTTGCGTTGCCCGGTTTGGATATACAGCTCGCCCAGATATTCGTGCGCGCCACGATGGTTGGGATCAGCCGCCAGAGCCTGCTTGTAATAGCCATAGGCATCGTCGAAATAGCCCATTTTGCGGTGCGTATATCCCAGATAATTCAGCACGTCGGCATGCGGCCCAATGGCCTCAAGCAATTTGGTCAACTCGATAATAGCCGCTTCAAACTCACCGCCATTGATCAGTGCAACAGCACCCAGATAGGCACTATCGGGATCGGCGATGCGGTCAAACAACAGACTGCTTTGGCCGCCCGGTGCGTCAGTGGTTCCGTTAACCACAGCGGTCAAATCGGCATGGGCCGTGTCCAGGTGCCCCATATCACATTTGTCTTTGCACTTGGATTTGACCTTTTCCAGCTTCTTCAACAGCTTTTGAGCGTCTGCCGCTTCTCCCAAACCCATATAGGTTTGACCCAGCGTGACATAGGCGGTGTACATGTGCCGGTCGTATTTGATGGCTTTCTTATAGTAACGGACAGAGCTTTTGTCTTCACCTTGGCCAGATTTTGCCAATGCCATCATATAGTTGGCTTGCGCATTTTCAGGGATGGCCCCCAGCACCTTCTTCAATTTGCGCTCGGCATCTTCGTTCTCGCCCGCTTGCAGATGCGCCAGGCTTTCTTCATACAATTTGGATACGTTGACGCTGGGGCCAGACGAGATGCCACCACTACTGCCACCACCACCACCGCCACCTGCGGCCAGGGCTGGCTGGGTTGACATCAAAATGAGCACGGTCAGTGCAGCGATCACGGTTCCAAAACGCATAACGGCCTCCATTTTGCCTGAAATCAGGGTGACTCAGACTGTTTCTAAACACAATTCACAAAGCCGAGAGGCGGATTCCTTATCGAACTTACTACCGTTCGTGCCGAGTGGTCGAACCCACGTCAGTGGGGGCGATTGTATCGAGGTGCAGGCGCCCTGACGTCATGTCCGGTCTACATTAACGTGTTCATACCTTGATACAATTTCTCCCTTCGGTCGAAATCACTCGGCACGAACGGGAAATAAATCTACCACTCTGGTGTGATGGCCGCTCGGTGATTATCCAGTTTTTTGGCCATATCCTGGGCACCGGGGCGCAGCATGTCGGTGGGGAAACCAAGGCGAATTTTGCTGGCCTCGTTCAATTGCTCTATATGCCCGTCTTCCAGCACCACATCCAGCGCACCAAAATTTTCTTTCAACTGGTCGACGGTGCGGGCGCCGACAAGCGGGATGATATTGCCTTCGCCGCGTCGTACCCAGGCGATAGCCACCTGGGTGGGTGTGGCACCCAATTCCTTGGCGACGTCCTGCACGACAGCGGCGATTTTGAGTGCCCGGTCGGTAATGCGTCCCATTTCTTTGGCTCGCCCCTTGGCCTCGGCATCATCATTATATTTGCCACTGAGGATGCCACCGCCAACAATGCCCCATGGGGTCACAGCAATATCGAGCGCGCGGGCCATCGGTAAGAGTTCGCGCTCCACCGTCCGGTCGATCAGGCTATAGCGGATCTGCAGGCCGATAAATTTGGCCCAGCCGCGCATTTCAGCCAACATATTGGCCTGCGACACCACCCAGGCTGGGGTGTCGGAAACGCCGACATACAGCACCTTGCCTTGTGATACGAGGTCATCAAGCCCGCGCATCATCTCGTCCACCGGGGTCAGGTAATCCCGCGCATGGACCCAATAAAGATCGATATAGTCGGTGTTCAGGCGTTTGAGACTGGCATGTACCGAATCCATCATATTCTTGCGTGAATTGCCCGACGCATTGATATCGCGGCCACGCATGGCACCGGTATATTTGGTGGCCAGCACGATCTGTTCGCGCTCGCTGGCCATGAATTCACCCAGGAAAGTCTCGCTGGTGCCGCGCGCATAGACATTGGCGGTGTCGATGAAATTACCGCCGGCGCTGCGGAATTCGTCATAGACCAATTTGCTTTCATCCTTGTCGACGCCAAAGCCGGTCTCGGGTCCAAATGTCATGGCCCCGAGTGCGAGTTCTGACACGCGCAGGCCGCTGTTTCCCAATAATCGATATTTCATGTGTCCCTCCCTAGGTGTGTGGAGAGAGCTTAACTGGCAAAGTGCATAGGGCCAAGTGGAGAACGGAAACCGTAACTAAAGAGCTGATTATCCGGTTGTAAAATTAGACGGGTATGGCGTGGATGGTCTTGACCACGTCCATATAGACATGGGTAACCTTTTTGAGGTCATAGCCCGCAGCCACCACATTTTCGACGGTTGTGCGGTTCATATCCGGGCCCAATCTTTTCGTGACGACAGTCATCAGGTTCATCATCTGGCGAAACGGGAAAAAGCGACTGCCGGTGTGTTCAAACATGAATAGATCACCACCGGGTTTCAGGACGCGTTTAATGGCTTCCAACCCTTGCACGGGGTTGGGGACTGAACAAAAGGTACACGACGTAAAGACTTGGTCAAATTGGTTATCTTCAAACGGCATTTCGTGCACATCAGCTTGCTGCGTACGGATATTGCCGTTATAGGCGTCGACCCGAGGGGCGGCCTCGTCGATCATTTTTTGGCTGATATCGATTGCGGTGATGGATTTACCTTCGGGAAAGACGGGCAGGTCCAGCCCGGTGCCCAGCGCCAGGAACAGGATTTCGCCGTCGCCCATATTCGAGAACAATTCGCGCTTATAGGGCTCCCACCTTTTTTCAGGGCCATAACCAGCCATCAATTCAAAATTGGCGGCGGCACGGTCCCATTTTCTGCGTGTTACTTCGTCCATTTTGCGGCCCTCGGTTTGACAAATGCATTGAAAATATAGGTTGCTGCAAAGACCCCCAGGCCCGAAATAGCTCCCATTTCGGCACCCCCGGCAATGCTGGTTTCGTTCATGGATGCCGACATTGTCACCGCCATGCCCGCCACCATACCTGTGGTCATGACAGGCAGCATGGTTTCCATAGCGCCAAATAGGGCGCTTAGACCAAAGGCGAAGGGCAGCGCGATAATCATCCCCAGCACCATGCCGATAATCATGGCAACAATCATGGGCCAACCTGGCCCGACCAGCAATGACAGCAACAAGCCGACCAGTGCACCCACGGCGGCGTTGTTGACGATATCGCCAGCAACAAAATACAGACGGGTTTCCATCGTTTCTCTCCCCATTAGTTGAGGAGTTTAGCCGATATTCCGCCAAGTGCTATCCCCCAAACCGAAAATTAATCTATGCATATTGAGCCTATGAATTTTTGGTTCAGCCCAATATCGTAGCCACAGGGAATTTGGGGGAATTTAGGGGGCTTTGTGGGCGAGATAGAGACAGATCAGAACGTCAGCTTTGATGCCATCATTGTCGGGGCTGGTTTTGCGGGCATGCATATGTTGCACCAGCTGCGGCAGATGGGCCTGACGGCGCGCATATATGAAACGGCAGATGATGTCGGCGGTACCTGGTATTGGAACCGCTATCCCGGCGCGCGCTGCGACGCGGAAAGCGTCGCCTATTCATATTCATGGGATGAAGACCTGGAACAAGAGTGGGAGTGGACCGAGCGCTATTCCACCCAGCCAGAGATATTGAGATACGCGATCCACGTGTCAGAGCGGTTTGATTTGCGCAAGGATATTCGCTTTGAGCGGCGCGTGACCGCCATCCACTATAATGAAGGCGCTAATCGCTGGGATGTCGCAACAGACCAGGGTGACAGTGCCAGCGCCCATTATATCATCATGGCAACCGGGTGCCTTTCTGTGCCTGCCGTGCCCGATATTGCTGGGTTGGATGATTACAAAGGCAATCGCTACCAAGCCAGCCAGTGGCCCCATGAAGAGGTTGATTTTACCGGCCAGCATGTCGGCGTCATTGGTACAGGGTCGTCTGCGATCCAGGCGATCCCGGTCATGGCCAGACAGGCGGCCCAGCTGACCGTGTTTCAGCGCACGCCCAATTTCAGTGTGCCGGCGCAAAACAGGCCACTGGATGATGATTGGGTCGCTGGGTTCAAAAAGAACTATCGTGGCCATCGCCACAACCAAAAATATGGCCTGAACAGCGGTTTCGGTGATCTGAAGGTGGAACTCGGTGAAACTGTGCCCCTAGCGGACGCCGCCAATGAAATTAGCGAAGAAGAATTGCTGGCAGGCATGGAGGCGCGGTGGCAACAGGGCGGCGCGACCTTCCTGAACCTGGTCATGGATTCCATGATCGACGATGACAG
>SMXS01000034.1 GCA_004356955.1 Alphaproteobacteria bacterium
AATGGTTGGTGGAGGGGAGGCCAGCACGTCATCCCCGTGAGCTTCTAGCGCCACATAGTCGTCCGATATAAGGCCGGCCCCTTCGTCGACCAGTCGCAGCGTCAGGTCTGACTTGCCGGCGCCAGACGGCCCTGTGATAACCACGCCGTCTTCTCCCAGGGCGACGCAGGATGCATGGATATTATTGCTCATGTTGCGGCTCCTATGCGCTTGGCAGGCTGATAATAAAATTGGCGCCAATGCGATTGCGATCCAGATCACCAGGTTCAAACAGGTTCTCGGCCCAAATCTCGCCACTATGGACGGCCACTATTTGTTTGCAGATGTTCAACCCAAGGCCGGAATGGGTGCCAAACCCGTCTTCTTCCGGGCGTTCGGTGTAAAAACGATCGAAAATGGCCTCTAGTTTATCCTCACCAATACCGGGCCCTTCATCCATGATTTCTACCCGAATACGATTATCGACCTTGCGGGCCGCAATTTGGATGGTGCCACCGGGGGGGCTGAAAGACAGGGCATTGTCGATCAGGTTGCGGATCACCTGGCCCAGATGGCCTTCAATACCAGTGATCACCAAGGGCTCGTCGGGCAGTTCCAGCGACAGGGTTACATCCTGATCCTGGGTCGTTTCCTGATAAATCTCGATGATGGTGGCCAGCATTGCCGCGAGGTCGACGGATGCCATTTCGCCGCGCAACAGTTCGGCATCCAGGCGCGAGGCATTGGATATGTCGGTGATCAGGCGATTCAGTCGGTTGACATCGTCCTTGATAATCGCCAGCAATTTGCGTTGCTGGGACGGGTCTGCATCCAGATCCAGAGTTTCGATGGCGCTATGTAACGATGACAGGGGGTTTTTCAGCTCGTGCGAAACGTCGGCGGCAAAGGCCTCGATAGCATCAATACGACGATAGAGCGCACGGGTCATGTCACGCAGGGCCCGCGACAGGTCGCCCAGTTCATCTTGTCGGCCCGTAAAGTCGGGCATCTTGATATCGCGCCCCCGGCCCAGTCGGACCTGATGGGCAAAATCGGCAAGGCGGCGAACAGGCCGGGCAATGGTCCCTGCGAGAAACATCGACAACAGCGCTGTGACCACCAGGGCGACGCCAAAAACCTCTAGGATGGCCAGGCGTTCCTGGCGCACGACCTCTTCAATCTCGGTGGTTTCGACCGACACCAGCACGGCCCCTAACACGCGATGAAAGCGTTGTACCGGGATGGCGACATGCAGCATCAGCGTGCCATGGTCCGTCAGTCGAACGGCTGTGGCCATATCACCCTGCAACGCCGTCAGCACCTCGACATAGTCGCTGGCCTTTTGCTCTACATTTTCAAAGTAAGGCGGATAGTCTGGTTCGGTTGAGATTGCCTTGATTAGCCAGGCCTTCAGATTGGTCCAGGTTGGGCCAATGCCAGGCATTTCGTCAGGCGGCAGCAGCGGGTGTGTCAGAACCTGGCTGTTGGGGACCATCAACCGGCTGTCCAGCAGGATGTCACCATTCAGGCCAAATAATCTGCCTCGGTTTTGTGCGCCCACGGTCAGTCGCTGCAAGATGGCCCGAGCCTGCCCTACGTCTACGTTTCGTGTGTCGGCCCCGCCTGAGGCAGATTCCCCCAGAGCAGCTGCGACCATTTGAGCCTCTGTTATCAAGACGCCAAGGCGTGTTTGCACCAGACTGGACCGGAACTGGTTGAAGTACAGAATACCGCTGACCAATATCGCCAACGCCAATATGTTCAGCAATAAGATTTTGCCGGTCAGGCCGGATACGCGACCGCGACGACGATTACGACGCTGGTCACGATCAGCGGCGTGGAATTCGTTTTCGATATCCTGGTCTGCGCTTCTTACCATGGCAGATCATCGTTATGACGAAAGCACTTAGTCATTTTCGGCCGTGTATTTGTAGCCGATGCCATACAGGGTTTCGATATTGGCAAAGTCTGGGTCCGTATCGCGAAATTTTTTACGCAGCCGTTTGATGTGGCTATCGATCGTTCGGTCGTCAACATAGACCTGGTCGTCATAGGCGACATCCATCAGCTGATCACGACTTTTGACGATGCCGGGTCGATTGGCCAGAGACTGCAATATCAAAAACTCGGTCACTGTCAGATTAATCGCTTCCCCGTTCCAGGTGCAGGTGTGGCGGGCGGGATCCATCGACAGAGCTCCTCGGACCAACAGGGCGTCGCTGGTTTGGTTGGGGCTGGTATCGGCCCGACGCAACACCGCCCGGATTCGTTCGATCAGCAACCGTTGCGAGAAAGGCTTTTTGATATAGTCATCAGCGCCAAGCTTTAAGCCCAGCACTTCATCGACTTCGTCATCCTTCGAGGTCAAGAAGATCACCGGCATGTCGGTGGTTTTGCGCAGGCGTTGCAATAATTCGATGCCGTCCATCTTGGGCATTTTGATATCCAGCACCGCCAGATCAGCAGGTTGGTGTGCCAGGGCGGCTAGCGCTTTGGTCGGATCGGTATAGCTGCGGACAGACAGGCCCTCGGCCTCGAGGGCCATGCTGACGGATGTGATGATGTTTCGGTCGTCATCAACAAGTGCAACTGTGTGGCTCATAGACGCCGCTTCTCCTTAAACCCCTGGATTGATTCAGCTGTGGTCGCTCTGCGAATCGAGCTTATCACGTACAGAACGATAACAAAGCGTGTGATTTAAGTGACCCAGAACGACAGATTGTGGCTTGTTTTTAGTCGGTAACCGGTTGTCGACACAAGACTTGTCACAAAAGTGTCAAAATCTATGAATCTTCGTTTGCAACCAGTGAAGCACACGCCTATACCGGGGCAACCAAACCGGCCACGGGGTATGCATCTCGTGGCTCCGTTTTTTCTCCCTACAATAAAGCGGCAGGAGAACATTTAGTGCACCACACAAGCGGCACGCGTGCTGGTAAGGTCGGTCTTGACCAGCAAGGAATAAACCCCACAAAAGACGTCAACTGGAATCTCGACTCCGCCACACTTGTGGAAGAGGCCATCCAGCGTAAAGAAGGCCACCTTTCAGCCGGTGGCGCAGTGGTTGTCGAGACAGGCGTACACACCGGGCGGTCTGCCCAGGACAAGTATATTGTCCGTCGTGCGTCCTATGAAGACGACATCTGGTGGGACGCCAGCCAGGAAATGTCCGGCGACAAGTTTGACGCCCTGTGCGACAAAGTTCGCGCCTATCTGGGCGAACAGGAATTGTTTGTTGCCGATCTTTACGCCTGCGCCGATGCGGATTATCGCCTGTCGGTGCGCGTGATCAACCAGCACGCCTGGCATAATCTGTTCCTTCGGCATCTGCTGATAGAGCCGCCTGTTGAAGATCTGGCAGAGTTCACGCCTGAATTTACAATTTTGCACGCGCCTGATTATTTTGCCGACACTGAAGTCGATGGCACCCGTACAGGCACAGTCGTGGCGCTGGACTTCGAAAAGCGCATCGCGTTGATTTGCGGCACCACCTATGCCGGCGAAATGAAAAAGTCGGTCTTCTCGATCCTGAATTACATCCTGCCGGGCCAGGACATCATGTCGATGCATTGTTCGGCCAATGTCGGCCCTGATGGTGACTCCGCTGTCTTCTTTGGTCTCTCGGGCACGGGTAAAACAACCCTGTCAGCTGACCCAGGTCGCACACTGGTTGGTGATGACGAACATGGGTGGTCAGATACATCTTTGTTCAATATCGAGGGTGGTTGTTACGCCAAGGTGATCCGCCTGTCGGAAGAAGCAGAACCTGAAATTTATGCCACCACACGTCGTTTTGGCACCGTGCTGGAAAATGTTGTCATGGACATGGAAACGCGCGAGCTGGACCTGGATGATGCCACCCTGGCAGAAAACAGCCGTGGCGCGTATCCGATGTCTTATATCCCCAATGCATCGCCGACAGGTGTTGCAGGCCATCCCAACAATATCATTATGTTGACATGTGATGCCTTTGGCGTGATGCCGCCAATTGCCAAGTTGACGCCAGAACAGGCGATGTATCACTTCCTGTCTGGATACACAGCAAAGGTTGCGGGTACCGAGAAGGGCCTTGGCAACGAACCACAGGCAACCTTCTCGACATGCTTTGGTGCGCCATTCATGCCGCGTCACCCGTCTGTGTATGGCAATTTGTTGAAAGACAAGATCGCCAAATACAATGTCGATTGTTGGCTTGTGAACACAGGCTGGACCGGTGGTGAATACGGCATCGGCGAACGGATGCCCATCAAGATAACCCGAGCGCTGTTGAACGCGGCCCTGGATGGTTCTTTGTCCAAAGTCGACATGGTTGTCGACCCGAACTTTGGCTTTGAAGTCCCAGCCGAATGCGTGGGTGTTCCAAGCGGTATTCTGAACCCTCGGTCAACCTGGTCTGACCCGGCAGCCTATGATGCCAAAGCGCAGAGCCTGGTTGCCCAGTTCATTGAAAACTTTGCAAAGTTTGAAGATTACGTCGACGACAATGTCAAGGCTGCGGCCCCTAACGCTGCGTAGTCTCGGCTCGCTTAGGGGTATGTAATTACAAGAAAATGTGCGCAGCTGGCCTGCGCACATTTTGTTTGGCGATCACATGAAGTGACCGGCTTGGGTCTATTTGTTATAATCATCGCTTGTTTTGAAATCTGAATGGATTGCGTCTTTATGACACGTTCAAAAAGCTGGGGATTTCCGCGTTGGGGCGGATATGGTGCCACGGACACTGAGGCCGTAACCGTGCGTATGTGCGAGTGGGAAGACTGTGATGTTAAAGGCGACTATCCCGCCCCCAAATTCCGCGATTCCAATGATCGCTACTGGTTCTGCCAGGAACATGCGGGCGAGTATAATCGCAACTGGAACTATTTTGACGGCATGAGCAAAGAGGATGCGGAAAAGACCAAGCGCAAGGAAGAGAACTTTGCCCGGGGTTTCCGCGAGGCCAACACCTGGGAATATGTTGATGCCGGCCTGACCAAAGAAGAACGCGAGCGCCGCACCGCGCTTGAGGTATTGAATTTGACTGAAGGGGCGACCGAAGCCCAGATCAAGGAATCATTCCGGACACTGGCAAAGAAGCATCACCCTGATACAAATTTGGGGGATGCAAGGGCCGAGGAACGCTTCAAAAGCGTGTGTACAGCCTACGAAATTCTCAAATAGATACAGACGATTATGCGAGCAGGAAGTTTACATTGGCCGTGGCAATGGGTTTGTTGCGATCTTCCTGCCAGGCCGTGGCACGCATGTTGACGACGCGGCGTCCCACACGCGTGGCAACCGCCGTTGCAAAGGTGTCTTGGGCCGCGCCCGACCGCATATAATCCACGGTGATCGTGACGATCTTGGGCATGATATCTGGTTCCAACTCGCACGCGATCTGAAACAGCGACGCCATTTCCAGCACAGCGCTGATCGTGCCGCCATGCAAGGCGGGGATTTCTTTATTGCCGATCAAATCTTCGCTGTAATGCATGGTGGTGATGAATTCGTCACCTTGTTGCTCAAGGCTTAGGCCCATAAAACCAGCATAGGGAACGACCTTTTGCAGATCGCTAAAGTCACCCTTTTCTTTCATGGCCTTCATTGCCCCCACGACAGACATTACAGATTCTCCCGCGTGTCGGTACCCGCCGGTCCCGTGAACATGAAGGTCGCGGTCGCATTGGCAATCGGTTCATTGCGGTTTTTGTGATAGGCGACGCCGCGCACAAAGGCGATACGGCGCGTCATCTTGTAACATTCTGCAAAAGACAGCACATCTTTGCCGACGGTGGCTGGCTTCATATAGTCGATGCGCAAATCCAGGGTCGCAAATACGTTATCGCGGTCTGTCCGAGCGGACACGGCATAGCCGCAGGTGTTGTCCAGAAAGGCCGAGATAGCGCCACCAGAGAACAAGCCATCTTCTGGGTCGGCGACCAGATCTTCCCGATAGGGCAGTTTCAGCGAAACCCCCCGCGGCGAAAAGTCCAACAATTCAATGCCCAACGCACTGACATGGGGGACTTCGGCAAGAAATTCCTGCCGATCCCTAAAGAGTTTTGAAAAAACAGATTTTACCATGGGTGTTCCTATTGTTCGGCCAAGATTATGCACCACCAGTCGTGGGCTGCAAGCGCAAACCTTTCGGCACAACACTGCGTTCCATCAACTCGAACAGGCCTTGGGTCAATAGCGCCAGCGTTGCTGCGGGAATGGCACCCTGAAGAATTAACGACATGTCATCGAGGCGAATACCGGTCAGAATTGGTTGGCCATAACCACCCGCGCCAATCAGCGCGCCCAATGAGGCCGTCCCGACATTGATGATCGCGGCGGTTTTGATGCCGCTCATGACGCTGCGCGCCGCTAGGGGTAGTTCGATTTTTCGCAAAATATAGGCCTTGGGCAGGCCAAGGGCCTCGGCAGATTCCCGCAATGGTCGGGGGATGTCTGACAACCCCGTATGCGTGCTGCGAATGATCGGCAACAGGCTGTACAGGAACAACGCCATAATGGCCGGCGGGCCGCCAATCCCCAACAATGGGATCATAAAGACAAAGAGAGCAAGCGACGGGATTGTCTGGACAATCCCTGACACGCCCAGGATTACATGCCCCAAGCGGGGCCGACGATAGGCCGCAATGCCCAGGGGAACAGCCAGGATGATCGCTGCGCCCAATGAAATGCCGACAAGGACCAGATGGTCAATTGTATTGGTCCAAAGGCGCGACCATATTTGGGTGTCCCGTTTCTGAGTGGGCTCGGCATCTGGATGCAAAAAGTGAACAGCGACAGCTTCTTCTGATTGGCCGTTCAGGGTAACGGCAGCGTTCATCGACATCATGGCCTGTTCATCGATGGATGCTTCAAGCCGTCTAAGGCTTGCTACCAGGTCAGGTGCGTGCTCGATCAGGTCTTGCCGGTAGAGAACCACCGCGTCATATCGCGGAAATAATCCAAGGTCGTCTGTCAGTACAGCAACGTCATATTGGGCTATCTTGGCGTCGGTTGAATACAGATCCATGACATCAATCGCGCCGCTGTCGAGGCCGCGATAGGCCAGATCATGGTCCAGGCCCCGCACGTCTTGTTGTGGCAATTCATAGGCTGCCTGAAGAGCAGGCCACCCGTCCGCACGGTTCATGAACTCATTGCCGAACCCAAATTTCAGTTCAGGGTGTTGTCGCAGGTCAGAGATGCTTGCGACACTCAGGCTGGCGGCCTGCCTGTTGGTCATGCCAATAGAATAAGTGTTGTTGAAGCCCAAAGGTGCGGTGATCGCCAGGCCACGAGAGGCCAGGACGCGGCGAAGTTGATCGTCCGACTGGATTTGTTCGTTGACCAGGATTTCCTGCTTCAGCGTCCCGGTATATTCGACATAGAGGTCGATATCGCCGCCGAGAAGGGCCTCAAAGACCACCCTGGTGCCGCCCAGTTCGGCCCGGTGTTTGGCGACCAGGCCGGCATCGCGTGCCAGCTCGGTCAAGATTTCGCCAAGGATCACAGATTCAGTGAACTTCTTGGATCCAATGACGATTTCAGCGCTATGGGCGGGCACACACAGGCTGATCAGCAGGGTGAACGATAGGAGCCATTTCATCATGCCATCAGCTTTCCATGGTCATGTGGCGCTGGGCCTGAATAAATTTGGTGACGAACGGGTCGGCAGGGCGGGAACGCAGATCATCGCCTGATCCGGCCTGTACAATTTTGCCATCCTTCATCAGCACAATGGTCTGGCCAAAAAACAGGGCTTCGGCCATGTCGTGAGTGACCATCAACACGGTCTTCTTCAACTCAGCAAATATGTCGCGCAATTCGTCCTGAAGATCCGCCCGGATCATGGGGTCCAAGGCACCCAGCGGCTCGTCGAGCAACAAGATGTCCGGGTCCAGCATCAAGGCGCGCATCAGCGCAACCCGTTGGCGTTGTCCACCCGAAAGTTCCAGTGGATAGCGGTCCAACAAGTCTGGTGGGAAATGCGCTAGGGAACAGAGTGCTGCCAGTCGGTTGGTCTGGTCGGTGTCTGACCAACCAAGGTGATCGGCCATGATCAGCGTATTTTGCCGGGCCGTCATGTGGGGGAACAGGCCACCTTCCTGGATAACATATCCCAGATTTTGCCGAATCGCCGGAAGATTGGCCTGGTTCAAGGCTTGGCCAGCAAGGGTCAGACTGCCTTGATCAGGCTGTACAAGACCGGCAATCAGCCGCAAAAGCGTCGACTTGCCACAACCGCTGGGACCAATCAGCACTGTAGTCTGATGGGCAGGGATCGTCAGGTCTATTGCATCCAGGGCAGCAGTCCCGTCATACAGTTTCGATACATTTTGTAGGTCAATCATCTGCCAGCCCTCATTATTGGCCGCGTATCGGAATTGTGGCGAATAAACGACAAGACATGGTCCAACACCGGTGCCCGCCAGCGCAACGGGCCTGCAAGGGCAAGGAGGGTGCCTACATGGGTTAGGTTCGGGTAAACCCTGGTTTCGGCAGACGCACCGAGATCGGTCAGGGCTTTGGCCAGCCGATGGGCGTTTCGTTGGCGCACAACGATATCCAGTTTGCTGGTCAACAACAGGGTCGGGGGAGCATGCGCATTGGCGTAATTGACCGGCTGGCTTTCCATGGATTTTGCTTTGTCGCCAAACACTTCCAGAATGTCCATATCCCTGATGGGCAAAAAGTCATAGGGACCCGACATGCCGATCAGGCCGGCGAGCTTGTGCCCTGCGTCATCAAAAAATTGCCTGTAGTCCGAATTGAGGGCTAGCATGGATGCAATGTGAGCCCCAGCAGAGTGCCCCATGACAAAAAGATTATGCGGTGACCCGCCATAGGATTTGATGTTGTCAGCAGTCCACAACAGCGCCTTTGCCGCGTCATGAATAAAGTCTGGGAATTGTACTTCGGGATAGCGCCGATAGTCTGGCACAAGGCAACATACTCCATTGGATGCCAAAGCCTGGGCAACAAATTTATAGTCCTGACGGCAGCCCTTCTGCCAACGGCCGCCGTAGAAAAATACAACGATGGGCGTTGATTTGGTCATGGCGACGGGGGCGTACAAATCGACAAAGGCATCGTTGTGGTCGCCATATTGAATGTCAGCCGTCAGCTTGACCCGCCGCATGGACAGCGAACCATTGAGGGCGGCCAGCGGCCAGTCCCGAAACAGTCGCTGCCGCACAGCCGGATAGGCCCCAGTTGGCGTATCAATCGATGGCGCAGTGTCTGACAGAATTTGTCCCCTGATTTCCCGTAAGCCAGTTCAATCAATAGATTTTGATAGAAACAGACCCTAGCAGCCATTGGCCAGCCATGCCATCATGCGCAAATAATTTAGGGCTCACAGAAAGGGATAATACATGGCTTATGATCGTATTCTGAGCCCCATTACGATTAATCAATTGGAGATTAAGAATCGCGTTGTTCGCACGGCCCATGGCACCAATCTGGGCGGCGGAGACCTGAATGACGACCTTATTTCCTATCATGCAGCCCGTGCGCGCGGCGGTGTGGGTCTGTCGATTCTAGAAGCATCCGGCGTGCATTATTCAGGACCTATGACCTTGAACGTATGGGATGATTCGATTGTTCAGCGCTATCAGTTGCTGATGGACAGGGTGCGCAGATATGGCATGCGCATGTTCTCGCAACTTAATCATCTGGGCTATGACTTAGGCCCCACGGGTGAACGTCCATGGTCTGCGTCGGAGACCGTCAGCCCAGGCAGTGGCATGTTGTCGATTGCGATGTCCAAAGACCAGATTGCCGAGCTGGTGCAGTCCTTTGCAGAGGCGGCTGGCCGAGCTGTCGAGGGGCGACTTGACGGGGTCGAAATTCATGCAGCTCATGGATATTTAATTGCTCAGTTTTTGTCGCCGGCGACCAATCAGCGCACCGACGAATATGGCGGCACGCTGGAAAATCGCATGCGGTTCTATATGGAAATCCTGCAAGCCTGCCGCGATGAAGTTGGGCCGAATTTTGTTTTGGGCACCCGCGTCGGGCCGCAGAATTTTCGGGGCGGGCTGAATGTCGAAGACCATGTCGAGATCGTCAATCGCGTCTTGGCCTCGGGTCTTATTGACTATCTGAATGTGTCCCATGGGTCCTCTGCCAATGCTCACAAGATCATCGGTGGCATGCACGAAAAGCCAGGATATGAACTGGCCATGGCTGCCCAAATTACCCGCCTGACGGATCTGCCGACATTGGTCACCGGACGCTTCCGGACGCTGGCAGAAGCCGAAGGAGTGCTGGAGACAGGGGCTGCGGACATGGTCGGGATGACCCGTGCCCATATTGCTGACCCGGATATCGTCTACAAGTCGATGGCCGGTCGGGAAGCTGATGTGCGGCCGTGCATTGGCTGTAACCAGGGCTGTGTCGGTGGTCTGGCGATGGGGCGCATGGGCTGCACTGTAAACCCGGCCGCTGGGCAGGAAGATCGCCTGGATGACGGTATCTGGTTCGAAGCCGCCGAACCCAAAAGCGTGCTGGTGGTGGGCGGCGGGCCTGCGGGGATGGAGGCTGCCCGTGTTGCCAGCAAAAGGGGCCACAATGTGACGCTGGCTGAGGCCAGTTCCACCCTTGGCGGCATGGTGCAAATCGCCCGAAAAGCTCCTAATCACGCCGATATTGGCGACATTGTCGACTGGCAGATCCGGACGCTTGATCAGATGAACGTAATTGTCCTGTTGGATACAAAGGTCGATGGTGAGATGGTCAAAAATATGAAGCCCGACGCCATTATATTGGCAACCGGTGCGTCGCAGAGCCTGCAGGGCGAGCAGAAATCTGTCCCTGGATACCGACCCAAAGGCATGGACCAGGATCATGTTATCTCGACCAGCCAATTGTTGTCAGGCCACCACAATCAGATCGGTAAATCTGCGTTGGTCTTTGACGATGTTGGCGGTTATGTCGCCATTGGTGCAGCTGAATATTTGGTCGAGCAAGGCACACACGTGACCTTTGCCACCAGTCTGTCGAGCTTTGCCCCCAAAACTGAACTCAGTCTGGCAACCACACCTGCCTTGCAACGTTTGTTTGCGACGGGAAATTTTGAGCTGAAGACGCGTGTTGTGCTGGAACAGGTTGGGACAGACCACGTTACCTTGGGGTCAGTGCATTCCGAACAAACTGAGGACGTGCCGGCCCAAACCGTCGTTATGGTAACGGCGGGCCGGCCCAACGATCAGCTGTTGGCAGAACTTGAAGATTTTGAAGGGACCGTGAAAGTCGTTGGCGACGCCATGCATGAAGACTTTTTGCCTGCCGCCATTGCCCAGGGCAATCTGGCCGGCCGTACTATTTAGTCATTGGGCTATTTAGTCATTGAGCTATCTAGTCATTGGGCTATTGGGCGGCGGTTTCTTGTTCGGCTGCGAAGTCTTCTTTTAGTTTGAACTTTTGCACTTTGGTCGAAGACATCGGCCATTCTGTCACAAACCGCACATAGCGGGGTATCTTGAAGCTGGCGATCTGGCCTTTGCAAAAATTGATAATGTCCTGCTCTGTGGCCTTGGCACCGGGGTTTAACTCTATATAGGCCGCGGCCACTTCCAGAAGCCGATCATCAGGCACACCGATGACCTGGGCGAGTTTCACCGATGGATGCTTGGCAAGGTACGATTCGATTTCGATGGCTGCGACGTTTTCGCCGCCCACCTTCAGCATGTCTTTGATGCGTCCGTGGAACTGGATGTAACCTTCCGCGTCCAATAGACCCAGATCGCCTGTTCGAAACCAACCATCCTTGAACGCTTCGGCATTTTTCTCTGGCGATTTGTAATAGCCCTCAAACACCGAATAACCGCGACAGATGATTTCGCCTTTTACGTTTGCGGGTACATCTTCAAATGTATCGGGATCCACAATGCGGACTTCAATCCCTGGGAAGGGTTTGCCGCAGGTGTGCAGGCGAGTCTCCAGGCTTTCATCCGGGTGGTTATAGGCGATGACACCGCCCACTTCGGTCAAGCCAAAAGCCCCCGTCTGGACGGCTTGCGGAAAGGCGTTCTGGAATTTGCGCAGGACGTCGACGGGCGCCACATTGTTGATGCGTCGTAGTTTGGACAGATCGGTCTTTGCAAAGTCGGGATGCGTGATCAGCTCATTGGTGATGGTCGGAAAG
>SMXS01000035.1 GCA_004356955.1 Alphaproteobacteria bacterium
CACTGCTTTTATTTGTGGCGACGATAGTCTGAGCTATGCGGAACTGGGAGACCAGTCTCGGCGTCTGGCTGCCTTTCTTCAACAGGAATGGGGTTTGAAGAAAGGGGATAGAGTGGCAATCGCGCTACCCAATGTTCTGCAGTTTCCTGTGACACTGGTGTGCAATATTCTCGCCGGTTTTGTGCAAGTGAATGTGAACCCGCAATACACGCCCCTTGAGATGCAACATCAACTTAATGATTCCGGCGCTGAGATTTTAGTAACGGGCGGTGTTGCGTTGGAAACATTCAGACAGATCGCGGCCGATACAGGGGTCAAGAAAGTTATCGAAGTGTCGCTGGATGGCAGCGCGGCGGGGCCAGCCATAGAAGGCGTCGCCAAAACTATGTTCTTTGAAGCCATAGCCAAATATAGCGCCCACGATTTTGCTGCGCCGGATATCAACGCAGATGATCTGCTGTTTTTGCAATATACGGGCGGCACCACGGGCTTGTCCAAGGGGGCTATGCTGTCTCATGGTAATTTGGCCGCCAATATTGTGCAAACCAATGCGTGGCTATATGCATCAGCCCCTGCGACCGACACGCGCGTCATCACAGCGCTGCCGCTCTATCATATATTTGCACTGACCGTGAATAGCCTGGTGCATATGGTCGTCGGCGCAGAAAATGTGTTGGTGACCAATCCTGGCGACATGGACGGTTTTGTCGCCATCATGGCCAAGCATCCGCCGACCTTCATCACCGGCGTAAACACTCTTTACAATGGCCTTGTCAACAATGCCCATATTAGTGATGTGGACTTTTCCGGCTTACGCCATGCCGTTGGCGGAGGTGCGCCCGTACAAAAGGTCGTATCCGACAAATGGGAAGCCATCACTGGCAAGATGATTATGGAAGGGTATGGGCTGTCAGAAACATCACCGGTCGTGACCATGACACCTGGATCATTGCGCGAATTCAAATCAGCCATTGGCCTGCCTGCGCCAGATACAGACATCTCCATTCGCGACGACAATGGCGCTGAAGTGCCGCAGGGAGAGTCTGGTGAACTATGCGTCAAAGGCCCCCAAGTGATGCGTGGTTATTGGGGGCAAGAAGACAACACAAGCGACGTCATGACCCCCGATGGTTATTTCAAAACCGGCGACGTGGGCGTCATGGACCCGGACGGCTTCTTCCACATCGTGGATCGCAAAAAGGACATGGTGTTGGTATCTGGCTTCAATGTGTTTCCCAATGAAATTGAGGCAGTCGTCGCTGGCATGGGTGCCATTCTGGAGTGCGCCTGTATCGGTGTGCCCGATGACCGTACCGGCGAGGCTGTGAAAGTGTTTGCCGTGCAGCAACCCGGTGCCGTGGTTAGCGAAGACGACGTGCGGGACTATTGCAAGGGTAAGCTAACGGGCTACAAAGTGCCCAGACATGTTGTTTTCATTGACGCTTTGCCGAAGTCTACGGTCGGCAAAATCCTGCGGCGAGAACTTCGTGACTATTGATTTATGCAGAGGTGTTCGACGCCACTATTGTCGCACAGCATCCAGACTAAATTTTGTATCGTAGTCCCGCAGATACCACAGCAGGCCCATAGCGGCGAGCACAGGCACGCCCGTGAAGAACAGGTGATTGCCAGGATCATAAGGTGCCAGCATTAACGGGATTGTTGCCAGGGTCGAGACTGAATGGATCAGGAAGGCCAACAGATAGGATATCTTTTTCTGAAATCCCGCAATGACTGACAGGGCGACTGCACACTGAATGCCACCCAAGACATAGGCGATGGTGTGGGTTAACCCGTCGATGCCATAGAATCCGGCGAAGATCATCGCGGTCGTATCGGGCAAGACAAATTTCTCGATGCCCCACTGCAGCAGGAACAAGCCAAGGGTGATCCGCAGGATTAACAGGGGTATTTGCGCGCGTTGGTCAATGGTGCTCATGGGTCTACCTTTTCCAGCAAGCGTTGAATGCCTGCCCGGCTTTCTGGTTCATCAAGGTTTGGTGCATGGCCGACATTATGGACGGCAATTAACTCGGCGTTGGGGTGCCGAGTGACCATCTGGTTGGCAATGTCTTTGCTGAGGATGTCACTGATGTCGCCCCAAATCACGGTCACGGGTATATCCATCAGTTTTTCATAGAGTGGCCACATGTCGCCACCGCCACCACTGCTGAAAGTCTTGGAGATATTGGGGTCGTAATTGTCGACAGGGTTGCCATCGCCATCGGTCGCATAGGCGCATTGGGCGAAGTGCAGCCATTCTTCGTCGCTATAGTCAGGATAGGCCGCGCCCGAACTTTTTTTGCACAAGGCCACCGCGTCGTCCCAGTCTTCAGGCGGGCGGGTTTTGCCGGTGTAGAACCCGATGCGGTCAAGGCCAGCGCTTTCAATAACCGGGCCGATATCGTTGATAATTGCACCAGCCCAAAGGCCATCAAACATGGCGGCACCGACCATGGTGACGATGCCCCCCAGGGACGTGCCAATGACGACAACGCGGTCGATACCGGCATCCTTTAAGACCGCAACGACGTCTTTGACATATTGGCCTGGCTTGTAGTTCTGGAAGTCGGGATCGTAGTCAGATTTACCGCGTCCCCGCAGATCGGGGCAGATGACCCGCCGATCAGCGCACAGAGCGCTGGCCAGATTGTCAAAGCCAAGCGATGACCTGGTTAGGCCTGGTATGCAAATGACCGGGGTTTTACCGGTGCCCGGGTCGCCATAGTCGCGGTAGTAAATGTTGATGCCATCATCCATCTGGCAAAAATGTTCAGTGTAACTGGCCACTTAATCCCCCTTATTCCCCTCTTAGATTGGCAACAATTGCCTGCTAGTCTTTGACCGTTCCACTTGCGAATGGCGGGTTGCAGGACTATGTTCCCGTCAGATTACAGGATTAGTACAAGGGTGCACCATGTTCAAAGGCTCAATCACGGCATTGTTAACGCCGTTCAAAGATGGCGCGGTTGATGAAGCCGCGTTCCAGGCCTTTGTGGAATGGCAGATTTCCGAAGGCACTCATGGCCTTGTGCCCGTAGGCACCACCGGTGAATCGCCGACCCTGAGCCATGCCGAACACAAGCGTGTGGTCGAGTTGTGCATCGAGGCCGCCGCCGGGCGTGTGCCGGTTATTGCAGGCGCTGGATCTAACAGCACGGATGAAGCGATCCATCTGACACAGCATGCAGCACAGGCTGGTGCCAATGCGGCGCTGATTGTGACGCCCTATTATAACAAGCCAACCCAGGCTGGCCTGTATGCCCACTTCAAGGCAGTGCATGACAGCGCGGATATCCCGATCATCATTTACAATATCCCGGGTCGCAGTGTCATCGATATGAACGTCGACACCATGGCAGAGCTTTTCAAGCTGCCCAACATTGTCGGTGTGAAAGACGCCACGGGTGATCTGGCCCGTGTCAGCATGCAGCGTTGGAAGGTCGGCGAAGACTTTGTGCAATTGTCTGGCGAAGATGCAACCGCCTTGGGGTTCAATGCCCATGGCGGTGTTGGTTGCATTTCGGTGGCGGCTAATGTTGCCCCGGCATTGTGTGCAGACATGCAAGAGGCCAGTTTGGCCGGTGATTATGCTGCAGCGCTTGCCATTCAGGACAAGTTGATGCCGTTGCATACAGCCTTGTTTGTTGAAAGTAATCCGGGCCCGGCCAAATATGGTGTCAGCCTGCTTGGCCGATGCACCGAGGATGTGCGCCTGCCGTTGGTGCCTGTTACCGAGCCAACGCGTGCCTTGATGCGGGAGGCCATGTCCATCGCTGGCATTCTGTAATGGCAGCGCCCCGCAAAAAAGATAAAGACTTCAAGGGCAAGGTAATTGCGGTCAATCGCAAGGCCCGGCACGAATACTTTATTACAGATACGCTTGAGGCCGGCATCATGCTGGAGGGTAGCGAGGTCAAGTCGCTGCGCGGCGGGGAAACCACTGTTGGTGATTCCTATGCCGAAATCGTCGAGGGCGAGATGTTCCTGGTGAACGCCTATATCCCGCAATACAAGCAGGCGGGGCAGTTCAACCATGAAACAAAACGCCCGCGCAAATTACTGCTGCACAAAAAGCAAATCGAGCGTCTGGGTGGGTTGATCAAGCGCGGCGGCATGACAATTGTGCCCCTGCAGCTGTATTTCAACGAAAAGGGCCGTGCAAAAGTCGAATTGGGGATCGCCAAGGGCAAAAAGCTGCATGACAAACGCCAGACAGAAAAGTCCCGTGACTGGAATCGCCAGAAAGCGCGCCTGATGCGTGAAAAAGGGTAGGAAACAGGCGTGAGCGACGAAATTTCGATCCTGGGTAAACTCAAAGAAAAACTTATCCAACGAAAGCAGGAATGGGCGCGCGATGGCCGCCTGCTGACCGGTAACCAAACCATGGAAGATCGCGAACTTCGCCTGCCGCGTGGCCAACGTCTGGTGACAGATTGGCCTGTCCTTGATTTGGGTATCCAACCTGATGTCCCGACGGCGGCCTGGTCTTTGACGGTCGATGGTTTGGTGGAAAATCCACTGACCTGGGATTGGGATCAATATATGGCGCAGCCGCAGTTCGAAGACGTCTCGGACATTCATTGTGTGACTGCCTGGTCGCGTTACGACAATCTGTGGCAAGGCGTCAGCACCAGACATATTATCGATCTGGTCAAGCCCAAGACCGAGGCCAACCACATCATCCTGCATGGGTTTGATGGCTATACGACCAATGTCACACTGGCGGCATTTGCGGCCGACGACGCCCTGATTGCCCATAGCTGGGAAGGCGAAAAGTTGACGCGCCAACATGGCGGGCCGGTGCGCGCGATCATCCCGCAATATTATCTGTGGAAAAGCGCCAAATGGGTTAGCCGCCTTGAATTTGTGGATGCCGACCAGCCCGGTTTTTGGGAAGTCCGTGGTTACCACAATGAAGGCGACCCCTGGAAGGAAGAACGCTACAGCTTCTAAAGCCCAGCTGCATCCTTCGCGATAGCCATGGCGTTTTCGAACATGGCTTCGGTCAGACGCCGTGTATTCGTGTTGTAGCGCGAGCAATGATAGCTATCGACCAGCGTCAGGCCGCTGTCAAAATGATGCACGGCGGCATGGGCAAATTTGTGATGGCTTAATTTGGAACCCAATGTGCGCACGACACTGTCATGCGCTATTTTACCAAGGGCCAGGATGGCTTTGACCTTGGCCATGCCCATGATCTGGTTTTCAAGGAAAGGTCTGCAATTGGTGATCTCTGCCCCCACAGGTTTGTTCTGGGGCGGCAAGCAGCGTACTGCATTGGTGATCATACAGCCTTGCAGCAATAGGCCATCATCAGGTCGGCTGTCATAGGTACCCTTCGATAGCCCCAATTTTGACAGGGTCTGGTACAGCAGATCCCCGGCATAATCGCCAGTGAAGGGGCGACCTGTTCGATTGGCGCCCTGCAGTCCAGGGGCCAGGCCAACAATCAACAGCACGGCTGCTGGGTCGCCGAAGGAAGGGACGGGGGCATTATGCCACGCAGGATGCTCTTGGCGCAGCGATTGCCGCAGCTCAACCAGTCTTTCGCACTTTGAACAATCTGATGGAGGCTCTGAAAGCCCAGAAGCCGCCATATGGATCAGACGTTTTCGTCGTCGAATTCTTCCTCGACGTCAGCCTGGATACTCTCCGTCGGACGCTCGGGCCGATCAGGACGCTCTGGCCGGTC
The DNA here is from genome assembly GCA_004356955.1 of Alphaproteobacteria bacterium. Classification (GTDB taxonomy): domain Bacteria; phylum Pseudomonadota; class Alphaproteobacteria; order SMXS01; family SMXS01; genus SMXS01. The sequence continues at coordinate 5,696 of SMXS01000035.1, forward strand.
AGGACGATCGGGACGCTGAGAGGGTGCCCGCGCAATCATAGGGGCCAGATCATTCAGTTCCAGGAAGGTATCAGCTTGACGGCGAAGTTCATCTGCAACCATCGAAGGCTGCGTCTTCATCGTACTGACGACTGTCACGCGCTTGCCCCGGCGTTGCACAGATTCGATCAGTCGACGAAAGTCGCCATCACCTGAAAACAGAACAATGTGGTCAACACTGTCTGCCAGCGTCATGATATCGACGGCGATTTCGATATCCATATTGCCTTTAATTTTGCGGCGACCAGAAGCATCCACATATTCTTTTGCAGGCTTGGTAATGACGGTAAAGCCATTATAGTCCAGCCAGTCCACAAGGGGACGAAGAGGTGAAAAATCCTGATCTTCGATAAGGGCAGTATAGTATAATGCCCGCACCAAAATGCCTTTAGAGGCAAACTCGTTCAACAAAGCTTTGTAGTCGATGTCGAATCCCAATGCGCGCGCAGCAGCAAAAAGATTCGAGCCGTCAACAAACAGCGCGATTCGTTCGCTAGGATAGAAGCTCATGTTGTATTTCCTACTCCAATTTAATGTATTTCTCCGGCAAACGCCCCGGATACGCAAAAGTAACCGTGTGTTGTATGGGTCCAATCCGGTCAACACTCTTAATGTAGAGCGAGATTCAATGGAAAACACCTGTTATTTGTCCATTTACAGGATAAATTACTTATGATTCTTATCGCTTTAGGTGCGAACCTTCCGACAGAACTTTATGGTACGCCTATAAAGTCTCTTCTGGCAGCAGTCGAACACTTGGCCGGGATAGGTGAAGTCCTGAGTCGGTCTCGGTGGTACAAAAGCGCCCCAGTGCCCGTGTCAGATCAACCAGATTTCATTAACGGTGTCATATCCTTAAGGACAGAGCTGCCACCCGAAAAGTTGTTGCTTCATATACACAAGATAGAGCATGAATTCGGCAGGCAGAGAGGTGTCAAAAACGAGGCCAGAGTGCTCGATCTAGACCTGATCGATTACGATGGCCAAGTGGTTGAAACTGAGATAATTCAGCTGCCCCATCCGCGCATGCAGGCACGCGGTTTTGTTTTGTTGCCCCTACGTGACATTGCGCCTACATGGGTTCACCCCGTTTCGGGTCAAACTGTTGATGAATTGATTGCAAAACTCCCTGGAGGTGAGCCTTGCACCCCCGCTGAATAGATCCACTGTGGTCCTTGCTTTTACGCGCGCGACCAACTATGTATACGACCGATTTTTTTTGACGGAAACCCATAAGGAGTTGGCTGAATGGCCCGAGTAACCGTTGAGGACTGTGTAAAAGTAGTCCCAAGCCGATTTAATCTTGTTCTTCTTGCTGCCCAGCGCGCCCGTGAACTGGCCTCTGGTGCACCGTTGACCGTGGACCGTGACAATGACAAAGACCCTGTCGTTGCCTTGCGTGAGATTGCGGAGAAGACCGTTCAGGTCGATGAGCTGCTTGAAACCAAGCTGCGGAGCCTGCAGCGCTATGTCGAACGTGACGAGCCAGAAGAAGACGATCTGTCCATGGAAATAGCCAGCCGTCAGCTTGCGGCAGCCAATGAAGACGTGACGCCAGAAAATCTGACCAAAGTATTGAGCGAAATGATCAACGCCGAGGTTGAGAGCAAGATGGAAATCGCCGAAGATCATCCTGATGTAGCTGATTCTACTGACGGTACATAAAGACTGATCCACTGATCCTAAACAAAGCCGGGGGACGATGGTTTGATCCGGCAATATGAGCTGGTCGAAAAAGTCCGGTCATACGATCCGGATATAGAAGAAAGCCTTCTGGACAAGGCCTATGTCTTCTCTATGAGGGCGCATGGTAATCAAAAGCGTGCGTCGGGCGACCCCTATTTTTCCCACCCCCTGGAAGTGGCTGGCATCTTATCGGATATGAAGATGGATGGCTCGACGGTGGCCACCGGCCTGCTGCACGACACCATTGAAGACACCCTGGCAACCCACGAAGAAATTGAAAGCCTTTTTGGGGCCGAAGTGGCAAGGCTTGTCGATGGGGTCACCAAACTTTCCCAGTTGGAGCTGACGTCAGAAAGCACCAAACAAGCGGAAAACTTTCGCAAGTTCTTCCTCGCACTGTCAGACGATATCAGGGTGCTGATTGTCAAACTGGCAGATCGTCTGCACAATATGCGGACGTTGCACTTCATTAAAAATCCCGAAAAGCGCAAGTCCGTCGCCATAGAGACGATGGAAATCTATGCGCCGCTGGCCGAGCGCATTGGCATGCAGGAAATGAAGAACGAGTTGGAAGACCTCGCCTTCAAGCACATTAACCCCGATGCTCGCGATTCCATTTCTGCGCGACTGGACTTTCTGAACGAGCAAGCGGGCGACCTACGGGGCCGTGTCACCAAAGAACTGAAAAAGACACTCAAGAAACACAAAATCACGGCAGAGATTTTTGGCCGACAGAAACAGGCCTATTCCATCTGGCGCAAGATGCAGCGCAAGAATGTCGGGTTCGAGCAACTGGGCGATGTCATGGGTTTTCGCATCCTGGTGGACGACATTGCGACCTGTTACCAGACCCTGGGTATTGTGCACGGTACGTGGCAGACAGTGCCGGGTCGGTTCAAAGACTATATTTCAACACCCAAGCGCAACAATTACCAGTCGATCCACACCACGGTGATCGGGCCCGAGCGCCAGCGCATCGAAGTCCAAATCAGGACACGGGAAATGCATGAGATTGCGGCCTACGGCGTCGCGGCGCACTGGCACTATAAATTGGATGACCCAAAAGCTGGCGATCAGCATGATCGGTGGCTTGGCGAACTGACGGAAATTTTCAACCAGGCTGAGAACCCTGAAGAGTTTCTCGAGCATACAAAAATTGCGCTTTATACGGACCAGGTGTTCTGTTTTACGCCCCGTGGCGAATTGATCCCGTTGCCCAGGGGTGGCACGCCCATCGACTTTGCCTATGCCGTGCACACGGACGTGGGTAACACCTGTGTCGGCGCCAAAATCAATGGCACGTTGATGCCGCTGAGTACCGAGTTGAACAATGGCGACCAGATTGAAATTGTTCGGTCAAAAGCACAGACGCCGCCGGTGTCGTGGGAAGATATTGCCGTCACGGGCCGCGCGCGTTCTGCCATCCGTCGGTTTCACCGTGAACATGGTCGGGGCGAATATATTGCCCTTGGTAAAAGACTGATCGAACGTGCTTTCACAAGGGCAAATTACAATCTGAAAGATCAAAGACTAGAACCGGCTTGCAAAGCCTTGTTGCAAGACAGTGAGGATGATTTGTTTGCCTCTGTTGGTAAAGGCAACATCTCGGCAGGGCGTGTGCTCGAAGCGTTGTTCCCAGGGGAAAAATCCAACAACAAAAAACGCGGATCGATCTCTGCCCAGATACACGATGGCGAAGAAGAACCCATCGTTGTTAAAGGCGTGCATGCAGGAACGGCCATGCGACTGGCCAATTGTTGCCACCCTTTGCCCGGTGATCGTATCGTTGGGTTGGTGACCCCGGGCGAAGGCGTGGTCATCCACACAATTGACTGTGCAGCGTTGGCCCAGGTGAGTGAAGACCCCGATCTGTGGGTGGATGCCTCGTGGGATCCCGATGCGAAAGAAAGCTTTTTTCACCTAGCGTCCATCGTAGTGCGCATGAATAACGAGCCTGGCGTCTTGGGAAAGCTTGCAACATTGGTGGGGACCAACCACGGTAATATTACAAACCTGAAAATGACCGATCGCAGCCTTGAATTGTTCACGCTCAGTATTGATATTGAAGTACAAGATGTTAAACATCTGGCTGATATTACAGCGGCATTACGCGCCTTGGCGGTTGTTGAATCAGTAGAGCGCGTTCGCGGCTAAAAACCAAAAGCGCGCGCGTTCGCGGCTAAAAACTAAAAGAAGGGAAGGGCAGGACATGAACCAACAGCAGGTTCTCGACCAGTTTCGCGCGGCAGAAGCCTTGTTGGAAGGGCATTTCATTTTGTCATCTGGTCTGCACAGCCCTGTCTTTTTACAATGTGCTCGGGTGATGATGGATGCCACCCGTGCCGAGCTGCTGTGTGGGGCTTTGGCTGAAAAGGTCAAGGCAACGATTGCAGACTCCATTGATGTGGTGGTTTCCCCTGCCATGGGTGGCGTGATTGTGGGCTATGAAGTCGCTCGGCAATTGGGCGTCCCGTCAATGTTTGTCGAACGGGTTGAAGGCACCTTCACGTTTCGGCGCGGGTTTGGACTGGAATCCGGTGCAAAAGTCCTGATGGTAGAGGACGTCGTCACCACTGGCTTGTCTTCTATAGAATGCATCAAAGAAATTACGGCCCAGGGTGGCAACGTTGTCGCGGGTGCCAGCCTGATTGATCGCAGCAATGGTACGGCTGACATCGGTGTGCCGTTGGTATCTTTGGCGGTCATCGACGCGCCAAGTTTTGACGCCGACAATTTGCCACCAGAACTGGCTGCAACCCCAGGGATCAAGCCTGGGTCCCGTGACTTGAAATAACATGTCCCAGTTTTTGCGCCTTGGCGTCAATATTGACCATGTCGCAACCCTGCGCAACGCAAGGGGTGGGGTTCATCCTGATCCGGTAGAGGCCGCTAAACTGGCCGTACAAGCGGGTGCCAATGGTATCACCGCGCATTTGCGGGAAGACCGGCGACATATCAGTGATGTTGATATGGAACGCATCAAAGACGAAGTTGACGCGCCCCTGAATTTCGAAATGGCTGCGACGGACGAGATGGTGGCCATTGCGACCAATGTGCTACCCCACGCTTGTTGTCTGGTGCCCGAAAAACGCCAGGAGCTTACAACCGAAGGCGGCTTGATGGTCGCGGGTGCCCACAATCAACTGGCCCCTCATATTGGGCGGCTGCAGGATGAAGGTATTCGCGTGTCATTGTTCGTTGATCCGGTCGCTCGTGAGATTGAAGCGGCGCGCGAAATTGGTGCTGACATTATCGAGTTGCATGCAGGGCCCTATACTGATGCACAGGGTGATGCCCGGGCAGCCGAGCTGACGCGCCTGATCGACGGGGCCAAACTGGCAAAAAGCCTGGGGCTGGAATGCCACGCAGGCCATGGTCTCAACTTTGAAACTGTTGAAGACGTTGCCGCTATCCAGTCAATAGTAGAGCTGAACATTGGACATTTCCTGGTTGGCGAAGCGATTTTCGTCGGGTTAGAACAATCTATTCGTAAGATGCGGCATTTAATGGATGCAGGGCGAGGGAGCGCATAATGCGTATTATCGGACTGGGCAATGATCTGATCGATATTCGACGAATCGAGAAAACACTCGATCGGTTCGGCGATCGATTCATCAACCGGGTGTATACCGAAGTCGAAATTCAAAAATCAGAACACAGGGCCAATCGGGCTGCAAGTTATGCCAAACGGTTCGCGGCCAAAGAAGCGATGTCCAAAGCGCTGGGAACAGGCATCAGGCGCGGCGTTAATTGGCGATCGATGGGGGTGATCAATCTGCCGTCTGGCAAACCAACCATGAGCCTCATTGGCGGGGCGGCGATACGGCTGGAAGAGTTAACACCCAAGGGCTGGGTGCCGCAGATCGACCTGACGATTACCGATGAATATCCATTGGCGCAGGCATTGGTCATTATTACTGCTTTGCCGGAAGATATGGTTTAAGGCATCAGTTTGACGCCTGGTGTAAAGGCATTCTGGAGTATTTATGAATAGAACTGAAGACAGTGCGCAGCTGAACAAGGCCGTTCGACCGGAAGAAAGCTGGACAGAATTTTTGCGCACTGTGATCTATGCAATTGTGATTGCAGTTGTATTTAGAACTGCGGTTTATGAGCCGTTCAACATCCCGTCCGAGTCCATGGTGCCGACACTGCTGTATGGGGATTACCTGTTGGTGTCTAAATCTTCCTACGGATATTCCAAACATTCGCTACCTTTTGATTTGCCCTTGTTTGAGGGGCGGATATTTGAAGATCGGGTAAAACGCGGCGACGTCGCAGTTTTTAAGTGGCCTGGGGACAATTCGACTGCTTATATCAAGCGGATTGTTGGGCTGCCCGGTGACAAAATTCAGGTTATCAATGGTCTGCTGCATATCAATGGCGAGGCCGTTAAGCGAAAGCGGGTAGAGGACTTTCACCACCCGGACAAAGATGTCGTATACCCACAATATGAAGAGACGCTGCCGAATGGTGTGACCTATCGCACGCTCGATTGCAAAGTGACCTATGTCACGATATGCCGGACCGCTGGTGACAACACCAAAGTGTACTCTGTCCCAGCTGGGCACTATTTCGCGATGGGCGACAATCGTGACAATTCGTCGGATAGTCGTTTCCCAAAACCGCCTGATGGCATCCATTATCAATTGCCGGGTACGGGCGTAGGCTTTATCCCCGCCGTCAACATGGTTGGCAGGGCGGACGTGCTGTTTTTCTCGACGTGTGGGGCGGATTGCGATGCACCCCTCTGGAAGCCATGGAATTGGCCGGGTGCTCTGCGGTATAGTCGATTCTTTGATGCTATCAACTGAGCTATTGGAGGTCAGACCAATGGGTGAAAAGGCTGCGCTGGAACGGATACTTGGGCACCAGTTCGCTGACGCTGGCCTGTTGCAAACGGCTCTGACCCACCCCTCTGTCAGCGGCCAGAAAAACTATCAACGGATGGAGTTTTTGGGTGATCGTATACTTGGGGCGACCATTGCTGATCGTCTGTACCATCAATATCCCGGCATGAACGAAGGGGATATGGCCTTGCGGTTTAATGACCTCGTTCGGCGAGAAACCCTGGTGCAGGTAGCGGTGCAGGTCGGTGTCGGCGCCTTTATAAACTTGTCGCCGGGTGAAAACGATAGTGGTGGCCGCGAGAAACCGGCAATTCTGGCTGATGTGTGTGAGGCAATCATCGGCGCCCTGTATCTGGATGGCGGTCTGGAAAGTGCACAGAATTTCATCCACAACAATTGGGATGACCTGGTGTCGGCCGCAAGGACAACACAAAAAGACGGCAAGACGGCGTTGCAAGAATGGGCGCAAGGCAGGGGCCTAGAGACGCCCGTCTATGAAGAAATTAACCGAACCGGTCCATCACATGCCCCGATTTTTACCATCGAAGTCAGTCTAAAAAATGGTATGACGGCAACAGGCGTTGGTGGCTCAAAACGTAGTGCCGAACAAGAAGCTGCAGACGCTCTTTATTTACTCATCCAGGATAAAGACCGATGAACGAACCAATCAAAACTTGCGGGTTTATCGCCCTGTTGGGAGCACCCAATGCAGGCAAGTCAACTTTGCTGAACAATTTGATCGGCCAGAAAATTTCTATCGTCACGCAAAAAGTGCAGACCACCCGGGCCAGAATTCGGGGCATCTGCATGGAAGGCAATGCGCAACTGGTGTTCATTGATACGCCGGGCATCTTCCAACCCAAACGTCGACTAGACCGGGCGATGGTGTCTGCGGCATGGGGGGGTGCAGGTGAGGCCGACGTCATTGCAGTACTGGTAGATGCCGAACGGGGCATTGATGGCAATACAAAACGCATTCTCGATGGCTTGCAGAAAAGCAATCGCAAGGCCGTGCTGATTGTTAACAAGATAGACTTGGTCAAGAAACAAGATTTACTAAACTTGACCAAAGACTTAGCTGAAACAAATTTGTTCACAGAGGTCTTCATGGTGTCGGCCCTGACAGGGGACGGCGTTGCAGATCTACGCACCTATTTTGCATCCAACGCACCAACTGGTCCGTGGATGTATCCAGAAGATCAATTGTCGGACGTTTCAGAGCGTCTGATTGCTGCCGAGATAACCCGGGAAAAACTGTTCCTGCGGGTGCACCAAGAACTGCCCTATGCGGCCACTGTCGAGACGGTCAATTGGTATCACAAGAAAGATGGCAGTATCCGCATTGACCAAGTTGTCTTTGTCGAGCGCGAAAGCCAAAAGGGTATTGTTCTGGGTAAAGGCGGTCGTACCATCAAAGATATCGGCGTGGCCGCGCGAGAAGAGTTGCAGGAACTGTTTGACTGCAAGGTACATCTGTTTATCCAGGTCAAGGTTCGCAAAAACTGGAGCAACGAGCGCCAACATTATCGCGAAATGGGTCTCGATTTCACCGATTAGGGGACGTCCAAAATGGACTGGACAGATCAGGCCATCATTCTTGCTGCGCGGAAGCACGGTGAAGGATCGGCCATTGTGGATCTGCTGACCAGTCAAAAAGGACGACACGTTGGGCTGGTCCGCGGGGCGAGCGGTCCTCGCATGCGAGGCATCCTGCAGCCAGGCAACAGCGTACAGGCAATTTGGCGTGCCCGCCTGCCAGAACATTTGGGCACGTATACGATCGAGCTGGCAGAGGCCCGCGCCGCCCAGATGATGGACCAACACCATGCAGTGTTGGCGCTGTCGAGCCTATGCTCGGTTGCCTGTATGGTTCTGCCGGAACGCGAACAACATAATGACGTCTATGAGGCGACCGGTCATGTGTTTGATCTGTTGGCAAATGAAGAGGCCGATGCCTGCGGCACCGGTCAGGCCGTCGCGCGGTGGGAATTTGGCTTGTTGGGAGCCCTGGGTTATGGGCTAGACCTCAGCGCCTGTGCCGTGACGGGCGAGACAGACAATCTGAATTATGTATCACCAAAGTCTGGTCGTGCCGTCAGCGAGGCTGGAGCCGGGGACTATGTTTCGCGCCTGCTGGCACTGCCAGACTTTCTGAATGGGGGCACACGTACAAAGGTTGGCATGGCCGATGTGCTGGATGGCCTGACCCTTACCGGGCATTTTCTGGAGCACTCTGTTCTGCACTTGCAGGGACAAATTTTACCCCCGGCGCGTAATCGTTATTTGCAGTATTTGGTCGATCTTGCCCCAACATCTGGTGGCTAACAGGCACAAGGCTGCTATATTCAGTGTATGAACGAATCACTACCGCCTGACGATCCCCTGGTGACAATATCCGCGAAGTCCTGCTTGGCGAGGCACTTAGCGAGCGATATTTATCCTATGCCTTATCTACCATCATGTCCCGGTCGCTGCCCGATGTGCGCGATGGGTTAAAGCCCGTTCACCGCCGCTTGCTGTTTGCCATGCGTCAATTGCGATTGGATCCGTCGTCTGGCTACAAAAAATGCGCTCGTGTTGTTGGTGACGTGATTGGCAAGTTCCACCCCCACGGGGACCAGGCGGTCTATGATGCGCTGGTCCGACTGGCGCAGGATTTTGCTGTCCGGTACCCGTTGATAGACGGCCAGGGCAACTTCGGGAATATCGATGGCGATAACGCTGCGGCCATGCGGTACACAGAATCGCGTATGACGGTGGTTGCCGAATTGCTGCTGGACGGTATTGACCAGGACGCTGTCGATTTTCGTGACACCTATGACGGCGACGATTCAGAACCGATTGTCTTGCCCGCAGGCTTTCCCAATTTGTTGGCAAATGGGTCGTCGGGGATCGCCGTGGGCATGGCAACCAACATTCCACCCCACAATGTCGCCGAACTATGCGACGCTTTATTGCATCTGATCGACAATCCCAAGGCCGAAGTCGCCGAGTTGGTGGAGATGGTCCGTGGACCGGACTTCCCGACCGGGGGTGTTTTGGTCGAGACACCCGAGAACATTCTGGAGGCCTATGAGACAGGCCGAGGTGGGTTCAGGCTTCGTGCGAAGTGGGAAACAGAAGATGTCGGGCGGGGACAATATGTCATCATCGTCACTGAAATCCCCTATCAGGTGCAAAAGTCCAAGCTGATTGAAAAGATTGCTGATCTGATCAACAATAAAAAGCTCAGTGGTCTTTTGACCGATGTGCGTGACGAATCGACCGAGGACGTGCGGATTGTTATTGAGCCGCGTTCTCGCACGGTGGTGCCAGAACTGTTGATGGAAAGCCTGTTTAAGCTGTCGGAGCTGGAAACTAGATTCGCGTTGAATCTCAATGTCCTGGACGGCGGTCGGGTGCCCAAAGTGATGTCTTTGAAAGAGGCGTTGAAGGCCTTTCTTGACCATCAGATTAACGTGCTGGTGCGCCGTACAGCCTTTCGTCTCGACAAGATCGAGCATCGGCTGGAAGTGCTGGCCGGCTATCTGGTTGTCTATCTGAACCTGGACGAAGTGATCGCCATCATCCGTGAAGAAGACGAGCCCAAGCCGTTCTTGATCAAGCGTTTTACCCTGACCGACGTACAGGCAGAATCAATTCTGAATATGCGACTGCGGTCTTTACGGCGATTGGAACAAGAAGGCCTGCGCACCGAATTTGAAGGGCTGGAAGGCGAACGCGACGTTGTGCAAAAAGTGCTGGAAAGCAAGGGACGGCAGAAAACTCTTGTTGGCAAAAACATCAAAGAAATTGCCAAGACGTTTGGCAAAGATACCAAGCTTGGCGCCCGTCGAACAGAAATTGGCAAGGCCCCGGATGTACAGGAAATTTCGTTTGATGCGTTGATAGAAAAAGAACCGGTCACGATTATCTGTTCCAAAATGGGGTGGATCCGCACCATGAAGGGTCATCTGGAAAAAGATGCAGATGTGAAGTTCAAAGAAGGCGACGGTCCGGCCTTTTCCCTTCATGCCCAAACGACAGACAAGGTGTTGTTGTTCGGGACTAATGGTCGTTTCTATACGATGGGTTGCGACAAATTGCCTGGTGGACGCGGTAACGGTGAACCCGTACGGCTGATGATCGACCTCCCCAAAGAAGATGAAATCATCAATCTGTCGCTCTATGAAGCAGGGACAAAAATGCTGGTGGCAGCAAGTGATGGGCGCGGCTTCATTGCCGATGCAGATGCCGCTGTTGCCCAAACCAAAAACGGCAAACAAGTGCTGAACGTCAAAGGCGGCGTTAAAGCTTTGGTGTGTATGCCTGCACCCAAGGAAGGGGATTCAGTCGCCGTGGTCGGTGAGAACCGCAAAGTCCTGATCTTCCCAAGGGACGAGCTGCCCGAGATGGCCCGAGGACGTGGTGTTGTCCTACAGCGTTACAAAGACGGTGGCCTCAGTGATGCGAAAATATTCAAATTGTCAGAAGGGCTTAGCTGGGCTGCAGGCGATCGCACGCGCACTGAAACGGACGTGATGGCCTGGCTGGGCAAGCGGGCACAGGCGGGGCGCATGGCCCCGCGTGGTTTCGCCAGCAACAACAAGTTTACCTAAATGGCCATCGAACCCACGCAACAGCAAGTCGATGCATTGGGAATGCTGCCCCAAGACCAGCCGGTCATCTTTCTGAATTGCCATAAATATTTTGAACGAGCGCGTTATCCTGACGGATATATCCAACCCAATGTTGACACCGATGTCAGTGGCAAAGAGGCCTATCATCGCTATTTGTGGTCGGTGGAAACAGACTTCATGCCACAAGTTGGTGGCCGCTTCATCCTGGTGGGACCGGTCGAGCTGGTTTTGATCGGCGAGGGTGATTGGGATGAAATTGTCGTTGGTGAATACCCATCCAAGGAAGAAGCATTCCGGATGCAGACACTGGATGGATACGCCGATATCAATGTGCATCGAGAGGCTGGTCTGGCCAATGTCATGACCATGTCGTTCACCCAGTCACAGTTCGACAGACTGTCGGTCTCAGACGCCTGGATTAATCGCCTTTAGATCAGCCTTCGTAATATTGCGCAAAGAAGTCCAGACGTAGATGGTCGATGACGTTGTCGTCTTCATCAAGAATATCAAGCATCAGATCACTGGTTCCCTGAAAACTGGCATAGACAATCATGCCTTTCTCGGTGGCGTAGGGTGTGTGAATGCTGCCGGGCGGCTCGTAGGAAAACGTGCCCTCGAAATGCAGCTCCTCTCCTTCACGATATCCCCAAAGTCCGTCCAGTGTCAGCGCAACGGCGGTGCATTTGTGTTCATGCTTGGCGAATTCTGCATGGGGGTCTTGCTTGAACAGAAAGTCGACGCGATTGTTTGCGACATCCAGGGTTAATACCTTGATATAATTACCTGGTTGGCCATCGATCTCCTTCCATTTGATCAGGCCAGAATTGACGTTTTCAATGGCTCCATAGGCGGTCCGTGCTGTCTCGGCCAGTATTCCCTGTTCGTGTGTCATGATGTCTCTCCCTGTCGCTATCTTAGTTTGACCAATAGGGTTCACGCAATTCCCGTTTAATAACTTTTCCCAACGCATTGCGCGGGAAGTCGTCGCGCAGTTCGATGGCGCTGATGCGCTGTGGCTTGGCGAGCCGTTCGTTGGCCCAAGCTTTGATCGCCATCAGGTCGACTGTCTTGTCTTGCTTGGGGATGATAAAGGCCAGGGGTGTTTCTCCCCATTTGTCATGGGGGATGCCAATGACAGTGACGTCCGACACGTCTTCGTGTTCACCGACAATACTTTCAATATCAGCTGGGAACACGTTGAACCCACCAGAGATGATCATGTCTTTTTTGCGGTCCAGAATGTACAGGAAGCCGTCTTCATCGAATTTTCCGATATCGCCAGACCGCAGGAACGTGCGGCCGGCAGCGTCCTGCCAGATGATCTCTACGGAGGCAGCCGGTCGATTGTGATATTCCTTCATGATGCCGCCGCCATAGGCGACGATCTCGCCGGTTTCGCCGAAAGGCAATTCATTGTCGCTGTCATCAATGATGCGAATATCAAAGCCGATCACCGGCGTGCCAACAGACCCCCATTTGTCTTCGGCATCCTCGGGTTTGATCATGGTGGCTGATCCTTCGGAAAAACCGTAGAGTTCAAACATGCCGCTGCACATGCGCGCCATGACATCCTTTTTGGTTTCCACCCGCAAAGGCGACCCTGCCGACAGCATGACTAGCAGGCTGGACAGGTCGTATTTTTCGAAATTTTCACATTCCAGGGTAATAATATATTGGGTCGGCACCATGAATGTATGGGTAATTTTCTCTCGCTCTACATGGGACAAAAACCCTTCAGCATCAAAGCTTTCCATGATGTGCAGGGTGCCACCACCAAACAGAACGGGCAGCGCCATTAACCATGTCCCATTGGAATAGAGAGCCGTCGTGACAAGGGCGCGGCTGTGGCGGGTAAAACCCATTTCGATGACATTGGACCAGGCAAAGTGCTGGCGTGCCCGATGTGTCTGGACAATGCCCTTCGGCAGGCCTGTCGTGCCAGAGCTGTAAATGATGTTGACCGGGTCGGTCATCTGATAGGCGACGCCAGGATCGGTGATGGGCTGTACGCTCAACCAATCAGCTAGATCAACCCAACCGGGCGCCGAAAAATTGAAGGCGAAACGATTGTCGGCTGGGATCTTGGCCAATTGGTCTGCAATTGGCAGGACAAGGTCTTTTGTGCTGTCGCTGGCAAACAGGACGGTCGCGTCAGAATCTTTGATCAGGCCGCGCAGTTGATCAGCGGACAAAAGGGCCGACAAAGGCACGACGCAGGCCCCCGCCTTGATGATGCCAAACATCACCAACAACATGTCGATCGAGTTGGACATCACAATGGCGACCTTGTCGCCCCGACCGATGTTCATGGAACGCAAACCGTTGGCGACGCGGTTTAATCCTTCATCAAATTGACGCCAGGTAATACGCTCGGTGCCACAGATGGCGGCTTCTTTGTTAGGGAAGTGCCGGGCATAGACGCGCCACACGTCTGGGATGAAAGCTTGGGAATCATCGATTTGCAGGGTCATCGCGTCTTCTATCCTATGGCCGCTCGGCGTATCATGCAGCGAGATTAACGAGGATAATCGTTCAAGTCATGTCGAACCGACAACAGCGACGCCAACAGCAAAAATCCCTGAAGAAGAAGGGTGGCAAGGCTGCGCGTGGTTTGGTGACGAATGATAATCTGAATTCCGCCCTGCAGGCCGCGGTGCAGTATCACCAAAGCGACAAGCTGCGGCAAGCAGAGAACCTGTATTTACAAGTGTTGGAGGTTGCCCCCGATAGTGTGGAGGCCCTCAACGGTATGGGCATGCTGGCCTTTAGCGCCAAGAAATACACCAAAGCCCTGAATATGTTGGGGAAAGTGCTGGCGGTTGCGCCTGATAACCCTGGCTATCACATGAATATTGGGGCGGTGCAAGACGCGGCTGGCAAAGTGGAAGACGCCGAGAACTCCTACAAAAAGGCCATTGAGTTACGATCAGATTATTTGGACCCGTATCACAATCTGGGGGACCTCTATCTGAAATTGGGTCGTCCGGAAGACGCTATTGCGGTGTTCGATGCGTGCATGGAATCGAATGGGCGAGAATTCCATTCCCTGGCCTATAAAGCCCATGCCTATGACGATGCCGGACAGCACGGCAAAGCGCGCGATCTGCTGGATTTTGATCGTTTTATGAAGACCTACCCGTTCGACCCGCCCAAAGGATATGACACGTTGGAGGCGTTCAACGATGCCCTGGCACGGCATATCAAAACCCATCCGACGTTGCAGGGTGGCGTGATGTCGACGGAAAATGGCAAACATACGGGCGAGTTGTTACGCGCCCCAACCGGCCCAATGGGGGCGATGGAAGCGCGGATCAACGAGGCCATTCACTGGTATATCGACAATCTGCCCGATGACCCGGACCATCCCGTCGTAAAGTGGGCACCCAGCGAGTGGAAGCTGACCAGTTGGGGCGTCGTCATGCACAATAAGGGGCATGAACGCGCGCATATTCATCCCAATGGCTGGCTGAGTGGTGTGTTTTACCTAAACCTGCCGGATGTGTTGAGTGACCCGGACCGGCAACCAGAAGGGTGGCTGGAATTTGGCCGCCCGACCGCCGACCTGCATGTCAAATCAGAACTGACCCTGCGGCACTATAAGCCGGAATACGGGCAGATGTTTCTGTTCCCGTCCTATTTCTATCACGGGACAATCCCGTTCAAGAGTGAACAGCGCCGGATCTGCGTCGCCTTTGATGTCGAGCCGCTTTACTAACTCGAGAGCCTATTGGGCAATGTAATAGTCAATCCAGTCGTGGAAATGTTGCACCCGGCCTTCATCATCATTCAACCAACAAGCATCAAACCCCCGGGAATGCATGCCGGCCTGGATGTCCCTGATCAGATGCACATCCTGGTCGACGGTGATGGTCATTGAATATTTGCCCGAGATGACTTCGTCCTGAGTGAAGTGCTCGTGTTCTATCCGGTCATCATTGTCGGGTTTGACCTCGCGGTCAGTGGCGCTGAAGGAAACATTGGCCAATTCTTTGGCGGTGTCTTCGGGCGCCATCCGGAAGGTGAACTTGTCCCAATAGCATTTGTTCGGGTCGCTCTCATGCGGACGCGACCGCATGACCCACAATTCCTCGGGTTGGATAGCCCAGATGGTGTTGGGGAAGACGTTATATTGCACGATGTCCGACAATTGCTCGTCACTTAGCAGGTCATAATTATAGCCTAGCTTGGGACCCATTTCTCGTTTGGCTTTTTGCATGTCCAGGCGGACATCGAGCGTGCGCCCTTTATAGTCTTCTGGGTTCAGGCCGACGCTCTGCATCTGTAGATGCTGTATTTCTGGGGGTCCGTCAGGGATTGGCAATTGTGAATTGACTGTAAATCCTTCGATCAACACCCGATTGTGCCCGCCTTGCATCAGTTCCACCGTTGATCCGGGGCAATCGAAAATCATCGCGTGCTGTGGGTGGATATGTTCGACGTGATACAGCTCGCCAAAATTATCGATGACGGCCTTCCAGTTGGCGTCCAACTCGACCGTCTGGTCAACAGCCAGGACCATGTCATCAAGCCGGTATGGGGCGATCATCTCGGGGATGTCACCCAGGAATTCGCTCAATGGTGGCACGTCGTCATCCATACAGACCCAGATCACGGCACCCAGGCTTTCGACCCGGACGCGTTTGAGGGACAATTCTTCACACGGGACACCCTGGCTGAAGCGGTTGGTTTCCGGTGCGTGGATTAATTTGCCACCATTGTCATAAGTCCACCCATGATAGGGGCACACAAAGGCATCGAGTGTGCCGATGTCATTGACCAGAACGCGTGCGCCTCGGTGCTGGCAGACATTATACATGGCCGCCAGTTCACCCTCATCAGTGCGGCTGACCAAGATCGATTCCAGCCCGATGTTAAAGACGAAATAGTCCCCGGGCTCTGCCACATCGCTGGCTACACCCGCGACCAGCCAGGTCTTGGGCCAAATCTTTTCCCATTCCTGATCCATGTGATCTTTAGATGTAAATCGTGCAGCTGATATTTTCGCGCGGCCGGTTGGTGCGTTGCTTAGATTGTCGGTTTCATCTGGTCTGATTAGTGGCGTTGACATGTATGGTCCCCATTGGTGTATTCCCTGTGGGCGCATCATGGCGCAGGGCAGGGCAGGCAGGCAATAAAAAACGGGCCACCCTGGGGCGACCCGTTTTCAGTAAATTCTTCGAATGACCAGTGGACCGCCAGCTCCCGACGTTAGAATCGATAGCCGAGGCGGAACCCGTAAGACGTTCCTTCCGCATCAAATCGGTCAAGACTTTGCGGTGCAGGCAGGCGAATGATGCCGTTTTCTGCAATGCGCGAGATGTTGTATTCCTCGTCCAGCACGTTGTCGACGAACACGGTGCCGTACCAGCCGGACGCGTGCTCGACAGAAATACTGAGATTGAGCAGCGAGAAATCTTCCATCGGGATCAAATTGGCAATGTCCTCAAAGCCGCCCCAACGCTGGCTGAACGATGCCGTCAGGCCAATCGAGGTGTCGTCACCAACCTGGATATTATAAGTGGTAACAAACGATAGGGTCGCATCGGCGGCACCGGCGATTTTGTTGCCAGAGAAGTCAGCCCCCGGCAGGCCGGAATCGCATTTCGTGCATTCAGGATCCAACCAACCAAAAGCAGCCGTGATGATCCAGTTTTCGGTCAGGGCGGCTGTGATGTCGATCTCGATGCCAAAGGTTTGGGCATCACCCAGATTTTGCAGCACGCCGAAACGAACATCGTTGGGGTCTCGCTGAAACAACAGCAGATCGTCCTGTTCCAACAGATACAAGGCCACATTGAAGCGGACGCGGTTGTCAAACAACTCGGACTTGAAACCCAACTCATAGTTGATCGACTCTTCGGGATCATAAGAAAGCGTCGACAATTGAACTGGTATGGAATTGAACCCACCCGCGCGGAAGCCTGTAGAGACCTTGGCGTAGACATTTATATTGTCACTGGCCCGCCAGAAGATACCACCACCAGGCGAGAAATTGTCATAGGACGCAGACGTTTGCTGCAACGGAATATTGGGCAGCTGCTGCTCAACAATTTGTGACAGGGGTATGCCGTCTGCAGGGAAACCAGGAATAGCTGGCACGCCCGGCGGCAAGGGCGGGATCATAAAGCCGGGGGCATCGGCGATGCGTTCCAGGCTAAAGTTCTTTTTGTCTTCCGTGTAGCGCATGCTGGCGATCAGCGTGACCTTGTCAGACACATCAAAGAAGAACTCACCCCAAACTGCCCAGGATTTGGTGACCTGGTCAGCCAGAATAGGCAGGTTTGCGAATAGTGGCCGGAATGTGGTTAGATCCAGCGACTTGGCCCAATCGAAAGTGACAGTGCGGTTAAAATCGCGTTCTTCACGATAGAAGCTGACACCTGCAATCCAATGCAACCGGCGCTCTTCGACAGAGGCCCAACGCAGTTCCGTAAAGATGTGGTTGGACGTATCGTCAAAGTGCAGCTCTTGTTGCGCCGTGCCAATAAACTGGAATTCTGTTGGGAACAGGTTGATGGCACCAGTTGCCGGGTCAACAATAGCCAATGGCTGCAAAAAACCCCCCGGAGGGTTGGGCCAGGGAGGGATCGTTAGCCCGGCCGGGTATGGCTGCGATGGCGGTGACGTAAAGCCAGGCACGGGGCCGGTGCTGAAGATGTGTGGCAACAGGCCAGGGGTCCCCGCCGGCACGCCAGAAATACCCAGAATTTCGCCAGGGCTAAGGACCCTATCAGCGTAATCGGCATCCCCTTGCGCGATGAAATTGTACTGGCGGTAGGACGCGACCAGGGTGATGGTGCCAAGGTCTTCAGTTTCCCAATTCATTTCACTGGCGAAATAGATGTATTCGCTTTCAGACTTGCCAAGTGTATCGCGACGGATGGTCTTCTTGGTTTCGCCGTCTGGGTTGAAATAGCTGGGGGAGGGGAAGTAATGCATACTTTCAGGGCCCCTCGTGCGTTGTGCTTCACCCGTCAGGATAATGTCAAAATTGTCGCTTGGATTTACCAGGATCGACAGGCGGACACCTTTATCGCCGACTTTGTCCAAATTTTCATCCAGCGTGATGTTACGGTATTCACCACCGCTACGGTTCAGATACCAAGTCGCCATGCGCGCCGCCACTTTGCCGTCGACGATGGGGACATTGGCAACAAATTTGAAATCAAATTCGCCATGATTGGCATAGCCAGATTCGATCATGCCTTCGACTTCATCCAGCACAGGCCGGTTGGTGCGGATATTGACCGCGCCACCAACAGCGTTGCGACCAAAGATAGCCCCCTGCGGCCCGCGCATCACTTCGACCGATGCCAGATCGATGAAGGTACCAAAATTGGTGCGGGAACCGCCGTAATACAGACCGTCGCGATACAGGCCAAACCCTGGTTCGGCCAATTCATCTGGGGCGCCTTGGACGCCGCGTAAGATGATCGTTTGATTATCGTTGAAGTTGCCCTGTTGGAAAGTCGCGCCAGGGACCAGCAAGACAAAGTCCTGGAAATTGCGCGCACGGGTTTCTTCAATAATGCTTGCTGTAATGGCTGTTATGGCGACGGGGACAGATTGTTGGTCTTCCTCGACCTTACGGGCCTTGACGATGATCGTCTCGAGCGTGGGTGACTGGGCTTTGGATTGCTCTGGTAAGAACGCCATTATCGACAAAGCAATGATGGTGGATAAAAAGATACGCATGGCGGTTTCTCCCTATGGGCTGCTAAATGACTGAACTCATCCGATGGTCAGCCTGGGTTGATTTTTATTTTTAATAAAACATAATTATGTTATGTTTTATTACCAGCAGCCTAACAGATAATTGGCCTTTTGGACAAGCGTTTTAGGGGGCTTAGGCCAGAATGCGGAGCGCACTTCTTTTAAAGATAGTCGCCTATTCGATTGTCGTTCAGGATGGCGCGTTCCCAGATAGCACCGATATTCTTGACGATGAGCTCAGGGGACCCAACGGCCAGATGCAGTCGTTCGTCATTCCCGAAAAAGACATTGTCTAGAAACGATTCTGTGGCGGTCAGTAAAAATTCTGTGGTGAAATAGGATGATATATCTGGCCCGGTTTTGATGTCTCGGGCATTGGCGATCATGCGTTCCAACTGGGTGGCCAGGGCGCTGCGTTCTTTTTCCCAAACGAGTTTGGCCTTGGCGTTGCTGGGGACGACCATGCGGATCAGGCGGGTTCTGGTGCCAAAGTCTGCATAATTATCGACGAATGCAGACATCAAGCGATCTAATTGCTCGGACAGAGAGCCTGGTTGAGCTGCAATTTCTGAAATAGAGCCATAATGGGCAACGATCGCATCGGCGGCTGTTTCTTCCAGCGCAGCATCCTTGTTTTTGAAATGAAAGTAAAACGACCCAGCCGTGACCTTGGCTGCGTTGCAGATGTCCTGCAGTGTGACATTCATGGGACCGCTTTTGCCGACCTCGTCAGTTATGATTTGTTTGATGAGGGCGCGCGTGCGGTCGCCCTTCGTTTCCTTTGAAGGCCCGGCGTCGGTTAATTGTTGATCGGTCATTGTTGTCACGTCAATTCTGTCTGTTGCCAAACAATGGAATTCCAGTCAGGATTATCAATCACTATATCTATTGCTGCAAGGTCTATCCCCTTGCCGTAAAATACTTTGGGAGGCGTAAGAATGAAAAAATCAGGGATGCGTTTGGCTGTCCTAGCTTTGGTCGCAGCTTTTGCGATGCCGGTAATGGCACAATCTGCCGAGGCCGATGACGCGATTAAGTATCGCAAGTGGATCATGGGCACAGTCGGCAACCACACGCAGGCATTTTTTGCGATTTTGCAGGGCAAGGTACCTCACCAGGATGCCCTGGTTTACCATGCCCGTGGGTTAGCTGATGCGGCCTCGCACGCGAAGGCCGCGTTCGAACAGAATACGGCCGGAGAAGGCACGGAGAAGACAACCGCCAAAGATAAGGTCTGGGAAGGGCCAGACTTTAATGCCGGACTGGACAGCCTGGCGGCTGACACGGCTGCTTTGGCGGATGCGGTTGAGGCTGGTGATATGGCCGCTATCGGGCCGTTGGCGGGTGCGGTTGGCAAGGACTGCAAAACTTGCCACGACACTTTCCGAGACGAACACGCCAATTAGATCTCTCGGGCAGGCTATTTTGCCAATAGGGCCAGGGCAGCCCAAATAAGGGCTGCTGCCACGGCCAAGACAAATAAAGCGCGCCACAGAGAGGGAAATTCTATCCCCTCTGGCGCGCTTTTTTCTGTTCGGCCTGTGACCATTGGGGTGATCAAATTGTCTTTCTTTACAACGAGATAATAGATGACGACCCCGACATGCAACACCAATAGCGCCAACAGGACATTGAACAAAATGTCGTGGATACCCGCGAACCAATAAGAATCGCTTTGGCTGACGAGATGCGAGAGCGGACCTTCTAGTCCAAAGGTATCCTCTGAGGACAGCAGCCCAATGATCGGTTGCACTAAGAGGACCGCAATGAGCGCTACAACTGACAAGGCCCCCAACGGATTATGGCCAAAGCCACCTGCGCCTTTTACGCCCCGAACATAGGCCAGGATGGCGCCAGGACCCTTCAAAAAAAAGCGGAATCGCGATGGCGTGCTGCCGACAAAGCCCCACAATAATCGGAAGATGATCAGGACCAGTAGACTGATGCCGCTCCAGACATGTAGCTCGAACAGGCTTGGACCTGTCTGCACCCCAAACGTAAAGACGTGCATGTTTTCAGACGTGTACCAGGAAAAGCCGACCAGCCCGATGATCCCGGTATGAAACAGTCTGATCGGCAGGTCCCATAAACGGTTGGTTTTTTGTGGCTTGTCGGCCTCTGCCATATTAGTGGGTCCTGACCCTGGTGAGTGTTCTTTGCACCGCTTGGTCCCAGCCCAACAGCAGCGCCTCGCGATCAGGCTCGGCCATATTCGGCTCGAAAACCTGATGGCTTTCCCAAGCGCTTGCTATGTCGTCAAGCGATGCCCAAATGCCATGCTGCAAACCAGCTAGATAGGCCGCCCCCAGCGCCGTGGTTTCGGTATTCAATGGCCTGCTAATTCTGGCACCAGTGATATTGGCTAAAAACTGCATCAGCCAATTATTGTCTGACATGCCACCATCGACCCGCAATTCCGTGACACCGCCCGGCCAATCGCCATCCATGGCCTCCAGTAGATCGCGGGTCTGATACGCAGCCGATTCCAGCGCCGCCCGGGTGATATGGGCCGCACCGGTGTTGCGCGTCAGGCCATAGATGGCCCCGCGGGCATCTGGGTCCCACCAGGGGGCACCAAGGCCTGTAAACGCTGGGACCAGATAGACGCCGCCATTGTCCGTCAGGTCGCTGGCAACGGTTTCACTGTCTGGGGCGGTCTTTATCAGCCCCATTTCGTCGCGCAGCCACTGAATGGCTGCACCGGCGATAAAGATGCTGCCTTCCAGCGCATAGGTAACATGGCCATCCAGGCGCCAGGCGGTGGTGGACAATAGCCGATTGGTTGATTGAACGGCCTTGTCACCCGTGTTCAGCAAAGCAAAACAGCCTGTTCCATAAGTGCTTTTCAGCATGCCGGGGTGAAAGCAGGCCTGCCCGAACGTGGCTGCTTGTTGATCACCCGCCATGCCGCAGATTGGCAGATCGAACCCAAACTGGTTGGTCGTGCCAAAGTCAGCACAATTGTCGAGGACATCAGGCAGGATGGATCGCGGCACATTGAACAGGGCCAAAAGATCATCATCCCATTCCTGTGTATGGATATTGAACAGGGCCGTACGAGATGCGTTAGAGGCATCCGTCCGATGGTTGCCCCCTGTCAGATTCCATAACAGCCAGCTATCGACGGTACCAAAGGCCAGTTCGCCCCGGTCGGCTGCACCCCGAGCACCATCGACATGGTCTAGAATCCAGGACACCTTGGAGGCAGAAAAATAGGGGTCCAACAGCAGGCCGCTGCGATCGCGCACCAATTGTTCGTGCCCTTGGTCTTGCAGCGACTGGCAAATTTCAGCGGTGCGGCGGTCCTGCCAGACGATGGCATTGTGGATTGGGATGCCGGTATCGCGATTCCAGATGATTGTGGTTTCTCGTTGGTTGGTAATACCGGCACATTGGATATCGTATCCCTGGCTGATCGCCGTGTCGATGGCGGTCTGGCAAACCTGCAAAGTGTCTGCCAGAATATCCAATGCGTCGTGTTCGACCCAGCCATCTTGTGGGAAATGCTGGGTGAGTTCCCTTTGGGCGACGGAAATAGGTGTGCCAGTGCAATCAAATATTATCGCCCGACTGTTGGTGGTGCCCTGGTCAATGGCAAGGATGGCGGCGTTGGAAGTCATAGGGTCAAACTATGCAATGTTTGGGTGGAATTTCAAATCTTTGATCGCCCACGGATGACCGTTGGTGAACGAGTTTTAACGCAACACGACTGTCTTGTTGTCATTGGGCAGGATGCGATGTTCCGCGTGCCAGCGAATAGCCCGATTAAAGACCACTGCTTCAATATCCCGACCAATCAGCACCATATCCTCTGGCGTTTGCGTGTGATCGACCCGTTCGACAGATTGTTCGATGATCGGGCCTTCATCCAGCTGGTTGGTCACGTAATGGGCGGTTGCGCCGATCAGTTTTACACCGCGTGAATGGGCCTGGTGGTAGGGCTTGGCGCCTTTGAAACTGGGCAGGAATGAATGATGGATGTTGATGGTTCGCCAAGACAGGACCTCGCAGAATTCTGGCGACAGAATCTGCATATAGCGGGCCAGCGCTACCAGATCGACGTTGTTTTCTTCGATCAATGCCTCGACCTGTCTTTCCTGATCGCGTTTGGTTTCCGGCGTTACAGGCAGGTGGTAATAGGGAATTTCGTGCCACTCGACGAGGGACCGCATGTCATCATGGTTGGATACGACGCCGACAATATCTATGGGCAATGGCGATGTTTTGAAGGCATGTAGTAGATTGTTCAGACAGTGGCCAAATTTGCTGACCATGACCAATACTCGGGTCGGGTGGGAATCCCTGTAGAAGTCATAGGTCATCTGAAACTTGTCAGCGACGGCGGTGAACTCGCGGCTCAGTTTCTCAAATTCCGGCAGCTTGGGGCTGCCCGCGTGAAACTCTGCCCGGATGAAGGACCGTTGGGTCATCGAGTCGGCGAAATGCGACAGCTCGGTAATGAAGCCATCTCGTTCGGCCAAAAAGCCAGTGACAGCTGCGACAATTCCTGTGGCGTCCGGGCAATACAAAGTCAGGATAATATTTTCTTGGCCATCCATTGATTTACTCATGAAGTCATATTGGTTGCCGTTTCTCTCAACCACAGCCAGAGGTCCATTGCAAGTGATCTGTCGACATAGAGGTCAAACTGGTGGTCCCCGGATGGCCTGAATATCAGGACGGGAATACGGGCAATTGTGGTTTGGCTGAACGTCCCGGTTGGGAATTCATGCGGGTGTAAATCTAGATTGCAGCCCTGTGCCAACAAAATGTGCGCATTGCTGCCACTGAGATTGAAGGCCACCCAAGCACTATTTGCGTTAAACACATTGGCGTGCATCGGTTGCAGGACGGCAGCAAGTTCGCGGTCGAGGTGTGGTCGGGTGGTGCTGGTGATCAACCATTCGCCGGGGCTAAGCATCATGCAGCAGGGGTCGTTGCCCGACACAGCATCAGCGTCAAACGAAAGTGCTGCTCCGGTGCAGGCCTTCACGGCCCGGCGAAACTCGCGGTCTTCTTCGCCGCGCAATATCAATTTATGGCGGTCTGGTTGTTCGACCACGGTCACATTGGTGCCATCCAATCGCGCGGGCTGGCCATCGACCCAAAGAAGCGACAGCGGGGATAGCTCTGGATCAGCCATGTCGCTTCCTTTCGTTCGGGTCAAAAATAGTGGGCCGCGAAATGCGCATGGGGATGGGTGTGCTCCTTGAAGATACGTGCACGATCTCGCCATATTTGCTGTGGCCGTTTTCGATCAGGGCGAGCGTGACCGACTGGTTCAGCGATTGGCTGAAGAAACTTGTCAGAATTCGACCCTGACTGCCAGATTTCGATACATCATCGGTCAGGTTCTGCGTAATCACGCTGTCGAGCGGCACTGTTACCTTGGGTTCATCATTGCGCAGGGCGACAAATTGCAGCCGATTGGCAGTGCTTTGCGTGACGCGCAACAAGGCCTTCTTGCCGATGAACTCGGCCTGTTTGGGCTTGAACTTGCCTGAGACGCTGATGTCGGATGGGGACAATGACTGTTCCGCCACGGTGGTGATGTCGAGGCGTCCTTTTTCGGCGGCTAACCTGACCAGTGCGTCTTCGCCCAGGGCACGGATGCCATAATTTTTACCAGCCGCCATCAGTGCGCGCCACATAATCATGGCGTGTTTCGCCTCGAGATGAATTTCGAAGTTGATATCGCCCGTATAGCCAGTGCGGATCAGGCATACCGGAAGGTTATTCAAATGCCCGGTCTGGGCACTGAGATAGGGCAGGCCAGCGGTCGTAATATCAATATCTCGATCCAGCGCCAACAGAACCTGACGGGCGCGGGGGCCCGTCAGCATCAGATTGGCCCATTCCTGCGTGGTTGATGTAATAAACACCCGCAGATTGGCCAGCTCATTCTGATGCCAGTCTCGCATCCAGCGCATGATTGTTTCGCCCATGCCCGGCGATGTGTTGATCAAATAGTGATCCTGCCTCAGGCAAACCACAATGCCATGGTCAATAATGGTGCCGCTTTCATCCAGCATCATACTGTAGCGTGCCTCGCCACCGCCAAGTTTCTTTATGTTGGCGGTCAGCATTCTATCCAAAAACTCGGCAGCGTCTGGCCCGGTGACCTCTAATTTGCCAACGGCTGTCAGGTCATGCAGGGTCACGGCGTGCCGGGCTGCGTTCATTTCCTCGGCGATGGCTTCTTCGTGCGAAATCCCATCTTTGGGATACAAGGCTGGCCGAAGCCACTGATGCCCTAGTCTGAATGCAGCCTTCTTGCCGACATGCCAGCTATGGGTGGGCAAACGGCGCCTAGGCGGTGAGACATCGGGGTCGATGCGGGTCATGACCATATCCATTGAAATGCGGGACGGGCTGGCCTGTAGCTGTAGGTCCTCCAAAAGTCCTAAATGGACCTGTTTATCAGGATCAGCGACTTTCTTGGATTTGGCTATATCTGCAATTGTGGTCTCGGTGCGCAGGTCGGCCCATTGTTTGTTGCGGCCTGACCGGCCCGATACAGGGACTTGCCAAATGGGCGACGCGTGTAAATGAGCGAGGCCAATGGCGTTGACCAACGAGGTATCACCACTGGCACCGCCAATTACCTGGCTGATTGCCACCAATTTGTCGGGAATGATTGCATTGCAATCGGGATCATAGCGTTGGCTGCCCCCACAGTTTGCCAGATATTCCAGACGAGGATTCCAGCCACCAGAAATTGCGACGATGCCGCAATCAAGGATCGTTTTGTCTGCAGACAATTTGTCGCCTTGCAGTTTCTGGACCGTCACGGATTGTATGCCTGCGTCCTCAAGCACCTCTGTAATGACGTGTCCGCCGATTACATTGATCCCTCGATCGCAAATCGGGGCGATGACAGATGACTGCAGGTCTTGACGGCAATCGACAAGTGTCGTGACGTTCAGACCCAGGTCGAATAATTGGCAGGCCATGGCATGACCGTCATCATTGTTGGTCGCCAGTATGACGGGGGTGTGTCCAAAGGATATGCCGTAGCGTGCGACATAGGCTGCGATGGCCGTGGCGCGCATAATACCCGGCGTGTCATTACTGGGGAAAGTCAGCAATCTTTCTTCGGCACCGGTCGCCATGATGACGCGCTTGGCATTGATCTTGCGCACGAGAAACCTATCGCCAGAGGCAATATCATGGTTGCTGCCAGGGTCTGGCAGGCGGGTCAGGACAATTGTCCGATTGTCCTCATCAACACCGATGGCCTGACTGCGATTATAC
>SMXS01000036.1 GCA_004356955.1 Alphaproteobacteria bacterium
AAGTCGATGTGATTATCTATGGCACTGGTTTCCAGGCCAATCACTTTTTCACGCCCATAGAGTTCCAAGGCCGTGATGGCACCAGCCTAAACGACCGTTGGCAGGGTGACCCTCGGGCCTTCAAGGGCATCACGGTACCCAACTTCCCGAACCTGTTTATGGTCTATGGCCCCAACACCAATATCGTTGTGGGCACCGGCATTGTCTTCTTCACAGAATGCGAAGTGCGCTACATCATGCAGTGTTTGGGCCTGTTGGTTGCCAATGGCTATGACGCCATGGAGCCCACTGAACAAGCCCATGATTCGTATAATGAAATTGTAGATCAGGGCAATCTTCTGCGCGCCTGGGGCGCACCCAATGTGCGCAGTTGGTACAAGAATGCCGCTGGCCGCGTCACACAGAACTGGCCCGGCACCCACCACGAATTTTGGGAAGAAACACGACAGGTGGCCGCTGAAGATTACATCTTCAGTTAGGGCTCTTTAGTCTTTCACAGGCCGGGCAAAGGCGACGATGTGGTCGCTCATTTTACCGCCCATCACACCACCCAAAGCAAAGTGCCCACCCGCTGCGGTCACGACAAATTGCCGGCCACTTGATGGTGAAATATAGGTCATGGGGGTGGCATGGCCCGCAGCCGGAAGGCGGCCCTTCCACAAAGTATCACCGGTTTTGATATCGATGGCGTGGAAGGCGTGTTCCATTGCAGAGGCGATAAAGATCAACCCCGACCTTGTGGTGACTGAGCCGCCAATATTGGGCACGCCCATTTCAATCGGCAAATTGGACGGGATGCCCATTGGCCCCAGATCTTGCGCCGTGCCCAGGGGGCGTTCCCAAACAATCTCGCGCGTGTTTAGGTCGACCAATGTTAGCAACCCATAGGGCGGGCTCGTACAAGGCACACCGAGGAAAGACAGGAAGCCGCCGCTCTCTGCCGCATAGGGCGTGCCTTCCTGGGCCGCCGGTTTACCGACGCCGCTAATGCCTTCGTCAGCGGCCTTTACGCCCATGGCGTCGGCCTCGGCACGCGGCACCAGACGGGTATAATTGGGAAAACGCGTCCAGTTGACGACCATAAGATTGCGTGTCGGATCAACCGAAACGCCGCCCCATTCCATCCCACCCATATAGCCTGGATAGGTGATCGAGGGTCGCTCTCCCGGCGGCGTAAAAGGCCCTTCATACCGCGCCAGGCGAAACTTAATACGACAATACAGCTGGTCCAGTGGGGTCAGCCCCCACATGTTGGCCTCGGTCAGTCGTTTGTTTTCAAAATCCGGCATGCCGACAGAAAATGGTTGTGTTGGCGACAGATAATCGCCCGCAGCCGCACCCTGAGGAACGGGTTTTTCTTCAACATCGGCAAGAGGTTCGCCAGTACGACGGTCGAGCAGATAAATCTGCCCCTGCTTGGTGGGCTGCAACAAGGCAGGGACAATCTCACCATCAATTTCCAGATCGATCAGGGTGGGTGGCGAGCCAACATCATAGTCCCAAACATCGTGGTGCACCGTCTGGAACGACCAGACCGGCTCGCCCGTTTCGCCATTCAGGGCAACGATGGAACTGGCATATTGGTCAGATTCAGCCGACCGATGCGCGCCCCAATAGTCAGGCGTCGCGTTGCCCATGGGCATATAGATCAGACCCAGTTCTTCATCCACACTGGCTGGTGCCCACGAATTTGGCGTGCCCCTTGTATAAGTTTCGCCTTCCGGCGGGATACCGTAATAACCCGGATTGCCCAAATCCCACGCCCACGCAAACGCGCCCGTGGTCGCGTTGTAGGCGCGGATGACACCAGAGGGTTCGCCAACATATTGGTTGTCTGACACCCAGCCACCCAACACGACATTGCCGCGTATCAGCGTTGGCGGCGACGTGATGTAATAGTAACCCGTCCTGAGTTCACCCATCCCGATACTAAGATCTGTTGCGCCGCCGTCGCCAAAGTTCTGGCAGGCCTTGCCTGTATCGGCATCCACCGCCAACAGCCGGGCATCGGTTGTCGCCGTGATAATCCGCTTGGCGCAGGAGCCTACGCCTCCGGGGACTTCAAAATAAGTAACGCCACGACAGGACCGGGGAAGTGGTTTTGCAATCTCTGGGTCGAAATACCATTTCTCTTCGCCTGTCTCGGGATCGAGGGCGACAATTTCGTTGAGGGGTGTGCACAGATAAAGCGTGTCATTGACCATCAGCGGCGTGACCTGCAGGCCACCACCTGAGTTTTTCCCGCGGCCAGTTCGGTAGGACCAGACTTCTTCCAATTCGTTGACATTTTCGGGTGTCAGCTGATCGAGTGTCGTATAGCGCGTGCTGGCTTTGTCGCCGCCATAGACAGGCCATTCTTCACCCGCAGCCACAGCGTCAGGCATGCTCGTCAAGCCCATGCCCGCGATCAAAAGGACTGACAGCCCGCGGCGCGTGCGCGGTAGCAACAGCCAGAGACCCAAAATAACCGGCGCCAACAGACGGGGCATCAGGCCCCAGCCATCAAGCCCCACTTCCCACAGGGCCCACAGCACGGTCGCCGCCAGTACCAGCCCATATAGGTATGCCCCGCGCATCTGACCACGCCAAAGGAAGACACCGCTGGCAACCAGGGCGATGCCCGCCGCTAGGTAATAATATGAGCCCCCAAGCAAGACGAGCCACAGCCCACCACCAGCCATAATCAATCCGAGAACAGATAGAAGTACCGCGTATATCCTTGGTGGCTTGGCAGCCACTGCTGTGTCGTGTTGGCCCATTGGTCCCCCTGAAATCGTTGGGGGATCGCTGTTCACCCCATTTGTTTTGCCCGAGTGTAAGCAAAGATCATGGGCGAGAACAGGCCTACAATTTTTCTGTTAAAAATTCGAATTTGTCCCTTGCACCTGCGCCCAAAGCACGGCAATGATGCGCGCCCAAGGCCAAGGACGACTATGACACTCAAGACTATTCTGATTATTCTGGCGGCAGGGTTCGCTGTCAGCTTCCTGGCCGTGCCTGCCTGTCGCATGATCACCGGCGCACCAGCAATCGTGCCACCCACCACCCCCAGTGTCCCCGCTCCCAGTATCACTGAGAGCGGGTCGCCCGACTAGATTGTCAGAACAGATTACTTCTGTTCGAAGGCCTTATTGGAAGCCTTAAGTGCTTCCAGCTTGTCGACATCTTGATACAGTTCGCCACCGCTTTCGCGGAAGGTTTCAGCCATATCGGCCAGACCATTCGCCGCAAATTCCCTGACTTCATGCGAGATTTTCATCGAGCAGAACTTGGGACCACACATCGAACAGAAATGCGCCACTTTGTGCGCTTCTTTCGGCAGTGTCTGATCATGGTAGTCAATGGCCGTATCTGGGTCCAATGACAGATGGAACTGATCTTCCCAACGAAACTCGAACCGCGCGCGACTGACCGCATCATCATGATATTGCGCACCCGGATGGCCTTTGGCCAGATCAGCTGCGTGGGCTGCAATCTTATAGGTGATCACGCCAACTTTGACATCGTCACGGTCAGGCAGCCCCAGATGTTCCTTGGGCGTCACATAGCACAGCATCGCGGTACCGAACCAACCGATCATGGCCGCGCCAATGGCACTGGTGATGTGATCATAGCCGGGCGCAATGTCCGTTGTCAGTGGGCCAAGCGTATAGAACGGGGCTTCGCCGCATGTTTCCAACTGCTTGTCCATATTGACCTTGATCTTGTGCATGGGGACATGGCCAGGGCCTTCGACGATCACCTGACAACCGTGGGCCCAGGCGACCTTGGTCAGCTCGCCCAGTGTTTCCAACTCGGCAAATTGCGCTTCGTCATTGGCGTCCGCAATAGAGCCAGGGCGCAGAGCATCCCCCAGCGAGAAGGAAACATCATATTTGCGCATGATTTCGCAGATGTCCTCAAAGTGTTCGTAGAGGAAGCTTTCCTTATGATGATAGAGGCACCATTTGGCCATGATCGCCCCACCCCGGCTGACGATGCCGGTGACGCGCTTGACGGTCATTGGCACATAGTGCAGACGCAAACCGGCATGGATTGTGAAGTAATCAACGCCTTGTTCTGCCTGTTCAATCAGCGTGTCGCGGAACACCTCCCAGGTCAGGTCCTCAGCAACGCCGTCGACCTTTTCCAGCGCCTGATAGATTGGCACAGTGCCAATGGGCACGGGCGAATTGCGGATGATCCATTCACGGATATTGTGGATGTTACGACCCGTCGACAGGTCCATCACCGTGTCGGCACCCCAACGGGTTGCCCACACCATCTTGTCGATTTCATCCGCCACAGAAGACGTCACGGCCGAATTACCAATATTGGCGTTCACCTTGACCAGGAAATTACGGCCAATGATCATTGGCTCGGCTTCCGGGTGGTTGATGTTGGAAGGGATCACCGCACGACCGCGCGCCACTTCGTCACGAACAAATTCTGGCGTGATGAATTCAGGAATTTCCGCACCAAAGGATTCACCCTCGCTCGAGGCTTCATGGGCGGCTTGTTCACGCCCCTGGTTTTCGCGGATGGCGATATATTCCATCTCGGCTGTGACAATACCGGCATTGGCAAATTCGTATTGTGTAACGGGGCCAGTGCCGGTGCCGCGCAATGGCTTGTTGGTGACGGGGAAGGTCTGAACCAGTCGATCTTTGCTGACAAATCCATTGTCGGCATCCGTGATGGTCCGGCCTTCATATTCTTCGACGTGACCACGCGCTTTGATCCAATCTGTCTGCAACCGCGAAAGACCGGCAAAGATGTCAATATCTACGTTGTCATCTGTATAGGGGCCAGAGGCGTCATAAAGGCGCACAGCTGGTTCATTCGCCGACTCGTGCAAAGCAACTTCGCGCATGGGCACCTGGAGCTGTGCTGTTGTGCCACCTTGTATATAGGCTTTGCGGGACCCGGTGATAGGTCCGGTGGTCACTGTAATTTTGGGGGCATCACTCTGGTCGTTCATCACTTATCTCCGGCCACAAGGGGCATTGCTGGTATGGGCATGATCCAGTCAGCAGATAGCGACAGAACGAGGAAATTGTGCCCCTTCCCTACGCCGGCATGACCCGGATCAGGTTCATCGGGTTGGTGATTTGTTTCAGCTCACCTCTCAGCCATATCGGCACCCCATGGAACGGCTCCAATATGCGTGATGGCCAAGGCGGGGTCAACACAATGCCGGGCTTAATCACAACTATTTACATCCACATAGTAAGCAGCAATCATGCCGGCCACATCACATCACGCTGAAAGGAAAGACCTATGCCTCGTTTTATACTGACCGTAGTTGGCAATGCCGTTGCAGGCCGCGAAGACGAAGCCAATGAATGGTACGACACGATCCACCTGCAAGAAGTATTAGCATTACCTGGATTCGTTTCCGCTCAGCGTTTCGAGCCCACCGAGCCCGAAGAGGGCAAACCGGTGCGCTATCTGGCCCATTACGAGATTGAAGCAGATGACCCGTCCGGCCCCATGGCAGCGCTGGGACAGGCAGTGCAGACAACCATGAACATGTCAGATGCGATGGATGCATCGTCGTTTGTGACGAATGTCTATAAAGCCCGCACAGAAAAATTTGAAAAGTAGGTCCTAGGGTTCTGACCCTAGACCGGCACTTCACCGCGTAGGGTCATGCGATGCATGACCCTCAAGTGCCCGTCATAGCCCCCCAGCGCCATGTGTTGGGTGCATCTATTGTCCCACATCACCAGCATGTCTGGCTGCCAGACATGGCGATAGACGAATTCATCCTGTGTGGCATGGGAGCATAGCTCTTGTATCAATGATTGTGCTTCGTCGTCGGCCATGCCTTCGATACCCAAGGTATAGACTCTATTTACATACAGCGCTTTACGCCCTGATCCCGGATGCGTCCGGATCAGGGGATGCACTTGGGTCTCGTGCGCCTTTTCACTGTTGATAATTTTCATCGTCCGGTCGCTGTTCTCGGTCGCGTAGAAACCATCGGTGCCATAGGGCCCTTTTGCGCTGTGGATCGCCCGCAAATTCTGCAGCTCTGTTTTCTTGTTTTCGGGCAATGCTTCATAAGCAGCGAATGCATCTGCAAACAAAGTTTCACCGCCGACGGGTGGGACCGTCTGGGCATGCAGGATGGTCGCGCTGGGTGGCGTGGCCTGGAAGCTCCAGTCTGAATGCCAGGTGCCGCCAAAGGCCGTTGCTTTTTCGTCTGGCTCGCGGCGTAACTCCAACACATGCTTATGGCCAGGCATCGGTTCCAAAAAGGGATCATCGCCAATTTCTCCCAATTGTTCTGTAAAGGCCTCTAGCTGTTCCGGCGACAAAGGCTGATCAGGAACAATCAAGACCTGGTAATCGTACCAGGCCTGCAACAAGTCAGTGACTTGGCTTTCGGAAAGGGGGCGATCAAGTCGAATATCCGATATGACAACGCCGATCGTGTCGCGATTTGGTTTGATTTGCATGGTGGTCTCGTCCCTGCAGTTTGGATGACACAGGTTCCAACATCATGATCGCCATGTCTATGATTACTGCTAGTTGCAATTTGTTTGACATATTCACTAAACATATTACATGCAAGGAAGAAGGCGATGAGAGGGTTTTGGGGACAGACATTCGGAATATCACAGCTCGTATTGTCGTTTCTATGCCGCTAGTGCTATAAGGAGATATGCTAATTAATTGAGTTCATTCAGTAGGTTAAAGTTCAGAGAGAATCCTCTGAAAGCAAAGTAAAACTGCCGACAGAGACACCGTAGAAAAAAGAATATTGCAGAGATAATGACCAAAATTTCAAAAAGAATATCCAAATCACGCGCAAGATTGGGGTGGAGCCAGGCAGAATTGGCCCGACAGGTTACCGAATACCGCAAGCCCCTTGGCAGAGCCGAAGTCAAACAACAATCAATCAACCAGCTAGAGCTGGGCGAAGTATCAACACCACGCTACCTGTTCGATCTGGCACAAGTGCTGGGGATCGACTTTAAATGGATGGTCGGTGAGGGCGGCGTCGAGCGGATCTGCGACAAGGTTGTTCGGGTCCCCCTCATATCGTGGGTACAGGCCGGCGCGCTGGTCGAGGCCACCGATCCTTATCTACCCGGTGATGCCCAAGACTGGATCCCTGTCACCCATCGGCACGAAAACCTGATCGCCTTGCGCGTTCGTGGCGACAGCATGAACAAGATTGCCGGTGATGGCAGCATTATCATTGTAGACCTCGACGACCGGGACGCTGTAGCCGGCAAGCATTATGTCTTTCGCCACGAAGGCGAAGCAACGTTCAAAACCTATCGCGCCGGGCCGCCCGTCATGCTGGAGCCCCAAAGTTTTGATGCCACTTTTCGGTCCATCAAACCCGAAGATGGCGCCGAAATTGTGGGCCGGGTTATCCGTAAAACTGAAAATATATAGGCAACTTAATCGCTGAAAGTCCTTGGACACGCCTGAGGGCCACCATAGACTGTTTCATCTGATCAACAGGGAGAGTGTCAGATGTCAGTTTATTGTATTGGCCGTTTAACCATTCGCGACCCATCGTGGCTTGAAGAATACGGTCCACCCACCCAGGACTTGGTAGAAAAGCATGGCGGTCGCTATTTGGTGCGCGGGGGTGCCATGGAACAGCGTGAAGGTGAAGGCCCACTGCCTGATTCAATGGTTATGCTGGAGTTTCCAACCAAAGAACAAGCCATCGCCTGGCACGAAGATCCTGATTACGCGCCCCTTCGTGCGTTGCGAGACTCTGGGTCCAGCCTAGATTTTGTATTGGTAGAGGGCACCGACTGATCGACATGGACGGCCCTAACAAGCAGGTGTTCTATTCGGCCCGACCCGAAGGGCATGTTGCTGCCGAGTGTTTTTCGGTCAGCGAAACTTCTATTGCCGACCCGGCAGACGGCGACGTCGTCATCGCTAACAAATATCTGTCGCTGGACCCTTACATGCGCATGGCCATGCTGGGCCAACAGGGCATCGAGAACCTGAACACTGTGATGGGTGGCCGGGTCGTTGGTACCATCGCCAAAAGCCGACATCCCAATTTCAACGAAGGCGATACAGTGTTTGCCATGGGCCGGTGGGAGCAATATTCGTGCCTGCCCGGCACCCAGGTGCGGCACATTGATATTGGCAATGTCGGATGGACGCCTTTCCTCAGCCATCTAGGCTTTACCGGCCTGACAGCCTGGGCCGGGCTGGAGCACTATTCAAACCTGCAAGCCGGAGAAACAATATTCGTTTCAGCTGCATCCGGCGCGGTGGGCTCTGTGGTCGGGCAGATTGCCAAAATTAAGGGCTTGAGGGCAGTCGGCTGTGCGGGCTCTGATGCCAAAGTGGACTATCTGTTGAATGAATTGGGATTTGACGCCGCCTTTAACTACAAGACCGTCGATAATATTGCAGATGAAATCGGCAAGCATTGCCCCGACGGCGTCGATATCGATTTTGAGAACGTTGGCGGCAAAATTTTCGACGCGGTGTTTCGCAACATGAACCTGAAGGGTCGCCTGCTGATCTGCGGTGGTATCTCGCAGTATAATCTTGAAACACCAGACTACGCTGTCCCCAACCTGCTGGACTTCATCACCAAGCAACTGACTATGCGCGGCTTTACCGTTCGCAATCACGCGGATGAAATAGAGACTTATGTTGAACTGGCCCGCGACTGGGTGGCAAAAGGCCAACTCAAAGGCCGCGAGACCATCGTACAAGGCATTGCCAATGCGCCCGATGCTTTTATTGGTCTGTTCCACGGTGACAATTTTGGCAAATTGATCATTCAGGTGGATAGGTGATGAGATTTCGATATTTGACGAGCCTGATGCTGCTGGTTTGCATCGCACCTTCGGCCTATTCCCAAACTATTGAATGGCCTTTTTATGGCGCTGATGACGGTGGCCAGCGACATTCACAAGCAGATCAAATCACGGCCGAAAATGTAGATCAGCTGAAGATTGCCTGGACATACCGCACTGGCGATATCGATCTGGAAAATCCCGAAGGAACGTCATTCGAAAACACACCCTTGATGGTCAATGATCGGCTGTATGTTTGCACGCCGCACAATTGGGTCATTGCCCTGGACCCTTCCAGCGGAGCAGAATTGTGGACATATGACTCGCAACAGGAACAGGCGATCAATTACGGCAATCACTATGTCTGCCGCGGGGTCGCCTTCTGGCAGGATGCCGAACCATCCGCCGATATGCTTTGTCGCCAGCAAATTGTGATGGCAACCAATGACGCACGATTAATCGCGTTGGACGCCGACACAGGCACACCATGCCCAAAATTTGGGATCAATGGTCAGGTCAATATGGGACC
The DNA here is from genome assembly GCA_004356955.1 of Alphaproteobacteria bacterium. Classification (GTDB taxonomy): domain Bacteria; phylum Pseudomonadota; class Alphaproteobacteria; order SMXS01; family SMXS01; genus SMXS01. The sequence continues at coordinate 9,304 of SMXS01000036.1, forward strand.
CACCGCCCCTGTTGTCTATGCAGGAGAATTCCAGATTACGTCTGCACCTGTCATTGTCGGTGACGTCATCATTGTCGGATCGGCAATATCTGACAATGTCCGCGCAGATGCACCGCCCGGCACCGTCAGGGCCTATGACGTTCGGACTGGCGCGCCCAGATGGGACTTTGATCCACTGATCCGTGAGGGCGCATCAAGCGTGGTTGCAGGACACGCCAATGTTTGGTCCAGCCTTTCTGTCGACCAGGAACGTGGGCTTGTATTTCTGCCCGTTGGCAGTGCTAGTCCAGATTTCTATGGCGGTGAAAGACCGGGTGACAATCGCCATGCAAACTCGGTCGTTGCGCTGAGGGGCGCGACCGGAGAATTGGTTTGGGCCTACCAAACTGTTCACCATGATGTTTGGGATTTGGACCTTCCTGCACAACCTACCTTGGCAACTATCCAGCACGACGGCAAAGACAAAGATGTCGTCATCGTGCCCACAAAGTCCGGATTTGTATTTGTGTTGGATCGCGACACGGGCGTCCCGATTTTTGAAGTCCACGAAGTGCCGGTATCAACCAATGGCGTGGATGGCGAAATGCTCTCGCCCACACAGCCTATCCCCAGTCTGCCAAAACCCCTGGTTCCACAAAGCCTTACGGTTGATGACGCCTGGGGATTTACGTTTTTTGACCTTGCCGCCTGCCGCGACATGATCAAGTCAGCAAAGTCGGAAGGGATGTTCACACCTCCCGGCACGCACAGCATGATCATGTTTCCGGGTACAGGTGGTGGCGCGAATTGGGGCAGTGGTGCGTTTGACGAGAACTCGGGTCTTTATGTGATCAACACCAGCCGAGTTGCCCACATCATTACGTTGATCCCGCGCGAGGATTTTGAGGCTGAACGAATTGCGTCTCATGGCGATGGTTTTGCCCCGCAATCGGGCACGCCTTATGGTTTGCGCCGCGATCTCTTACTGTCTCCCTTTGGGGTCCCCTGCAATGCGCCGCCCTGGGGTATGATCAGTGCCATCGACATGTCCAGTGGTGAACTGGTGTGGGAATCATCCATTGGCACCACAGAAGACCTGGCACCGTTGGGTATTTCATTGGACCTTGGTACGCCGAATTTCGGCGGCCCCATCATCACTGCCAGTGGTCTGGTCTTTATAGGCGCGGCCATGGACAATTATTTGCGCGCTTTCGAATTGTCGTCTGGGAAAGAACTTTGGAAAGGCCGTCTACCCGCTGGCGCACAGACCACCCCCATGACCTATATGGTCGACGGACAGCAATATGTCGTTATCGCATCAGGTGCCCACGGCATGTCAGGCACAACGCCTGGGGACTATATTGTCGCTTTCTCGATACCAAAACAGGACTAGAAGCGCCACCCAACCCCACGCCGAGTATCCAAAGACTTATGTTGGTTAATCTCCAACAACCGTGTGCATATCTTACTCTGCCACTTCAAATGACTGATCTATCCGCTCAAATCGACGGCGAATGAACTCGCGGCTTTCTTCATGGGTGATGATGTATGGCTTGTTGTTGGCGATACCGTCGACCACCATGTCGGCGACAACATCAGCCGCCAGGTGTCCACCCTTCAGGTCCCCCTGTTCTTCGGCAGTACGTTTGCGGAGGGTTTCGGCTCCGCCGAATTCGTCCGGACGATTACGCGCAGAATCGCCGATATTGGTGTGCACCATCATCGGGCATAGAACCGACACGCCAATATCAAACTCGCGAAGGTCCCGGCCCAAACATTCCGACAAAGCCACCACACCATATTTGGTCACACAATAAACGCCCAGGCCGCGATTGGGCACCAGACCCGCAAAGGATGCCGTGTTGACAATGTGGCCACCTTCGCCCTGTTCAATCATTCGAGATGCGAAACATTCAACGCCATGGATCGCGCCCCAAAGATTGACCTTGATGGACCACTCCCAGTCTGCATGGGTCATGTCCTGCAGGGCGCCATGAACCGCAACGCCGGCATTACTAAATAGGACATGCACACCGCCAAAACGGTCCCACGCCTGATCGGCCAGGTTCTGGACATCGGCAAGCTCTCCCACATCGGTGCGCACACCCAAAACGGGGATGTTTTGCGCATTAAAATCGGCTGTCGCCTTGTCCAAAGCAGACTGTTCGATATCGGCCAGCACCAGGTTCATCCCTTTGGCGCCAAGTTTTTTGGCTGTTTCCAGGCCGATGCCGCTGGCACCGCCGGTGATGACGGCCGTCCGGCCTTCAAATTTCTGCATGTCTTTTTCCTTTATTCTAGTGGCCTGCCACTAATTGTTCCGAGACTTCCCACAGCTTTGAAGCCATGGCGGCATCATTGGCATGGGGCAAGGGTTCTGCTTCGTTGGAATTGTCGTAATACTTGCCACTGACCCCTTCGGCACCTGGATTGGCCGCCAGGTAACACGTTGTGGCCGCGCCCTGCTCGACGCTTTTAAACTCTGTCACCAGGCGCAGGGACATGACCATCATCAGGACGCCTTTCATATGGCGGCCCAGATTGGTCAGGATAATCCCAGGGTGTAGTGCATTGGCGGTCAGCCTGTCGCCGTACCGGCGGGTTAGTTCTTTGGCGAACAGAATATTGGCCAGTTTGGATTGGCCATAAAATTTCAGGCCTTCATAGTCTCGCTCCCCCGACAGATTGTCGAATTCGATGCCCTTCTCTGGCGCTGCGAAATGCGCGCCGCTCGACAAAATCACCACCCGAGCACCCGGTGCCAGACTATCCAAAAGCTTATTCACCAACAAAAAATGACCAAGGTGGTTGGTCATGAACTGCAATTCGACGCCGTCTTTTTGCTGCAGCTCTGGTAGGGCCATAATACCTGCATTGCACACCAGAACATCGATGCTTTGGCCACTTTGCCTAACGGTACTGGCACAGGCCGCAACCGATGACAGGTCAGACAACTCGCATGCAACCGGCGTGGTTGGCCCGTCCACGGCAGCGCAGGCTTCGGTTGCCTTGTCCAGGGTCCGGGCCGCGCCGATGATATGGGCACCGCGTTTCGACAGCACTCGCATTGTCTCTTGCCCCAGGCCCGAATTGACCCCGGTGATAAAGACAACTTTGCCGGTCAGATCGACGCCTTCGGTAACTTGTTCAGCAGTCGCCAGAAAGCCAAAGCCACTGGGACCCAAGGGCCGTTTTTTCAGTCTGTTTAAAAATGACATGATCTCCCCCTCCATGCATGAGGGAAAATCCTAGAACCAAATGGGGCTTTGTCAAAGCGCTCGTTAGATATTGCCGCCCTAGCGGGGGGAAATATTGGCAACCAAGCGGGCTGGTTTCGTCATGACAGCAAGCGCTCCGATACAGCAGAAAGCTCACTGGTTAGGCATGACGAGCCCAGCCCTAGGTCGCAAAACATTGTTAACCGAATGCCAGGTTCAGGGCATTGGTCGGCTTCATAAAGTAGTTGCCTTGGGCCAGGTCAAATCCGATGTCGCGGACGATGCCAGCGGTTTCGGCATCTTGGACACCCACTGCCGTCACCGTTGAGCCAAAATCATGACCCACTTCGACCACTGCGCGGGCGACTTCGCAAGCGCGTTTGCTGTTGGACAGTTCCTGCACCAGAATACGATCGAGCTTGATTTCGTGGAACGGTATCGAGCTCATATTCAGATAGGACGAGAACCCGTCAGCGACATTGTCGAAGCTCAGCAAATAACCGCGGCCATGCAATTCGTTCAGCATATCGCGATAACCCGGGCTGGCCAGTGTGTCGGAATCAGCAGTGATTTCGAAGACAATCCGGCTGGGGTCGATGTGCAGGCTTGCAAGATAACTGTCAATCGCACGCGATGCCAGTAGTTCTCGAATATCACCGGGAACCACGTTGAAAGACAATTTCAGCTTTTCGTATGACATGATGACCGGCAGCAATTCAGTGCAGGCACGATTGACCATCTGCATGGTGAACAGCCCTGTACGGTACTGTTCGTTACGCGGACCAAGGTAGGATAGCGGTGAACAGAGATTGCCGTCCGCATCAGGCAGTCGGGCCAGTGTTTCCAGCCCCATCAATTCATGGGTCGCCCCTTCGACTTCTATACGAACACCAGAGGTCTCTTTGCCCTGCATTTCTACCTTCGGCTGGTACACAGCCAAAAAGCCGTCGATCAACAGGTGGCGAATGACTTCGTTTTCCGTGGTCTTCTTATGTGCATCCTGGCAGGCCAGCATTTCGGTCTGCAGGCGAATAACCGGCAATGGCTTCTGCAGTACAGGGCGCGTCTCAAAACCGTGGGCGCGCGCCGCAGCAGCGGCTGCCTCGACGATGCATTCGTCCATGTCAGACAGGATGATGATTTTGGAACGAACGCCCATTTCCCGCATATGCCTGAAAGCTGCAACAGCATCTATGTCAGGCAGGTTAAGATCTGTAACGATCACGTTGGGACTACCTGACGAGAGGACAGCCCGTGCTTCAGTGTATGATCCGACCGCGGCAGCCCGCAAACCCACTTGGCTTGCCGTCCGAACGATGTCATCCCGGATGATGTCATCCGCTTCGATGACCAAAACATCAGGAAGCCGTGGGTCCAACAACCCTGCTTCAACTTCCCGTGCCATATTTTCCGCTAGGTTTAAGGACATATCGTTTATTTTACCTCTTCTTCGAATTCCGTTGGTCTGTGTTGTTTGGTATCTCTAATCCAGATTCATGATGATTTGCTCATCAGCCCCGAACCTGTGACACCATAAGAACAAGAAGCGCGAAAGGAAGAACCTGCCTGATCAGGTAGGTTTTTTAGATTGGCCCCTATCTAATTAGGTAGGTTTTTGCGCCAAATACCTGGAAAACAGTCATAAACGCAAAAACGGCCGCCAGGATGGCGACCGCCTTAGAGGACCCGTTAGTGGGTCGGAACTAGATTGCGATACTATTGGAAAGCAGTGCTTCCGTGACCGCCTGCACCCGTGAGAAGGTGTCGAACTTGTCCTTGGCGTTCTCGACATGGAAATGCACGGTGTTTTTGGAAATACTGAGGATTTCGCCGATTTCCCAATCGGATTTGCCCATGGCCACCCATCTGAGACATTCGCGCTCGCGGCTGGTCAGCTTGGTTTTCTTTTTCTTGCCTGTCGAACTGTTCATGATGCGCAAGGCGGCTTCATGCAAATAGACCGACATCA
>SMXS01000037.1 GCA_004356955.1 Alphaproteobacteria bacterium
AGTTTCTGGCGATATCTTGGGGATATTGCGGCAAACCAGGACGCTGTGTTGGCTTTGGCCGGTGTTTTGCCGGCTGTGGCCCCCAATGAATGCTGGTCGCGCGAGCTCGACTATTGGGAAAATGAAATCGATAGGCATGAACTGGAACCCCAGCCGCTGGTGCGGGCCGCCATTCGCTGGTTGCGCGCCAATCCACCGCCACCGCCTGCGCAGGTCACGGTGGTGCATGGCGACTATCGGACGGGCAATTTTCTGCATGATGGGGCCGGCGACATTTTGGCCTTGCTGGATTGGGAAATGGTGCATCTGGGCGACCCGCTGGAAGACATCGCCTGGGCCATTGACCCCATGTGGTGCTGGTTTAACCGGGACAGACCGGGCCTGATGATATCGCGCGAAGAAGCGATCACCATTTGGGAACAGGCCAGTGGCCTGACGGTGGATAATGTTGCCCTGCACTGGTGGGAATTATTTTCACAAGTCAAAGGCTTGGCTATATGGATCACGGCTGGCGAAACCTATGAAAAGAGCGACAACAAAGATGCAGTCCTCGCTTTTTCCAGCCTGGTCTGTACCGATATCCACAATCAGGTGTTGGCTGAAAAAATGCCGAAACTCTTAGGCATGGAGGGTTAACGCAATGCGACCAGAAGTTGGACAATATCTGCTGCAGTCCGCCCAAAAGTTGGCGGGCGATCTGGCCAGCAACCAACCCAATGATTACGATGCCGCGACTTTGCGGACATATGCGCTGTTGAATATGTTCAGTGCCGTCGACCATGATCGCGGGGCCGATTTGCGCGTCTGGGAGAACGACGCAATGCGTGAATTATTTGCCATGGCAGCCCAAATTGTTCTGGATCAGTCTTTGGCTGACAGACTGCTGGAGGCCGGCGCCAGTGCAGACAAGTCCCTGCGCATTAGCGATCTGAACGAAGCAGGGGATGCCCTTCGCGCCCTGTTGATCGACCTGCAGGCCTCATTGGAAGGCACAGATGATCAGGCCCTGGCAGACCTACACCGCGAAAGCTGGGCGTTTTTGTGCGAGGCAACCAAACGTCGTGCTCTTCCTTTAATGCCCATGTAGTCAGGCCTTAATGCGCATGTAGTCAAGCCTTAATGCCCATGTAGTCAGGCCTTTAATGCCCATATAATCAGGTGATTTCGGACTGGGAGGCAGCGCCGTCAGCGGCTAAGCTGCGTCCACAGAGATTCGAATAAAGGGACAGAACCAATGGCAATAATGGAAAAATTTCTACTCAATGATGGGGTCGCGGTCATCACCGGGGCGGGGCGCGGGATCGGCGAAGGCATCGCCCATTCACTGGCCGAAGCGGGTGCTGCTGTGGTGCTGGCGGCCCGTCGTGAAAACGAAGTGCAAAAAGTGGCAGACGATATCAATGCTGCCGGTGGCCGGGCCATCGCTGTGGCCACAGATGTCACTGACCGCGAGGCGGTCGAGGCACTGGCAGACAAGGCCGTATCAGAATTTGGCAAGCTGACTGTGTGGGTCAACAACGCCGGTGGTGCCAGCCTGATCGCGCCACTGACCGAAATCCCCATGGAACACTGGCAGAATTCGATCAATCTGAACCTGACCGCTGTGTTTGTGGCCACCGTTGTTGCCTCAAAGCGCATGACGGAAGGCGGCAGCATCATCAATATCTCGTCCCGCGCGGCCTGGGGGCCGGTGCCGGGGTCGGGCCACTATGCCGCGGCCAAAGCGGGTGTGCACAGCCTGACCGCCACATTTGCCCACGAATTGGGGCCAGATATCCGGGTCAATACGATTGCGCCTGGGTTTATCCCCACCGAAATCTCGATGAAGGCATTGCAGATTACGGAAGAAGACTTGCCTGGCATGGTTCAGGCGTTCCAGATTCCGCTCGGCAAGTTGGGGCAGCCCAGCGATATCGGGGCGGCGGTGCAGTATCTGGCCAGCCCGGCGTCCAGCTGGGTAACAGGGCAAATCTGGCCAGTTACCGGTGGCAGTTAACACGCAGATTGTGCTACCTGTCCGGCCATGATTGATTCTATCGAAAAGGTGAAGATGTGACCTCTCAGACCGACATTATTGGCGTCATGGGCGCCGGGGCCATGGGCCGTGGTATTGTGCAAATCGCCCTGTCCGGCGGCTATCCCGTTAAACTGTGGGACGCAAACGCCGAGGCGTGTGCTGATGCGGCCAAGTTCATTGAACGGATGATTCGCCGCAATGCCGAAAAAGGCAATATCACCGAGGCCGAGGCCGACACCTATGTTGGCAATTTGACCATCATCGACAGCATCGAAGGCTATGCCGATTGCGACATCGTCGTCGAAGCCATTTTGGAGAACCTAGACGTCAAGCAGCAGGTCTTTGGCGATCTGGATAAGGTCGTGCGGCCCGACTGCGTTTTGGCGTCCAATACATCGTCCCTCGTTGTGGCAGCCATCGCGTCAGCTTGTGAGCACCCGGAGCGCGTTGCCGGGTTCCACTTCTTCAACCCCGTACCGTTGATGAAGGTTGTCGAAATTGTCCAGGCTGTCCGCACCACCGATGAAGTCGTGCAAAAGCTTTCCGATTTTGCCAAGGCCATGGGCCATCGCCCCGTTGTCGCGATCGACACGCCTGGCTTCCTTGTGAACCACGCGGGTCGTGCCTATGGCACCGAGGCCTTCCGTATTGTCTCGGAAGGTATAACTGATTACCTGCCGGTAGACGACGTCATGCGCGATGCCGGTGGTTTCCGCATGGGGCCGTTCGAGCTGCTGGACCTCACAGGTCTTGATGTTTCCGGCGCAGTGATGGACAGCATTTACAACCAATTTTATCAAGAAGCCCGCTATCGCCCCAATGCGCTGGTCAATCAGCGGATTGCCGCTGGTCTTTATGGCCGCAAAAACGGCTCGGGTTTCTATGCGTATGAAGACAACAAGCGCGTGCCGGTGCCCGAAGCACCGTCGCCCGATGCGTTGCCTGCCGCAGTGTCTGTGGTGCACGCAACTGCTGAAGTGGCAGACATCATCACCGATCTGGCCAAGGCCAATGGCGTTGCCATCGATGACAGCGCAACCCCAGGGGCCGACAGTCTGGTGATCGTCACACCCATTGGTAAAGACGCCACCACCACGGCATTGGAGCTGGGCCTGAATGCCGAAAACGTTGTGGCCATCGATCCATTGTTTGGCCTGAAGTCGCGCCGGACATTGATGACCACGCCCGTGACCACACCGGCTATGCGCGATGCCGCGTGGGGCCTGTTGGGCAAAGATGCCGTGCCTGTCACCGTCATCCACGACAGCCCTGGCTTTATTGCCCAGCGGATCATTGCGGCCATCGTCAATATCGGGTGTGAAATCGCCCAACAGCGCATTGCCTCGACTGAAGATATCGACCCGGCGGTCGAGCTTGGCCTCGGCTATCCGCGCGGCCCACTGGCCTATGGTGACTTTGTTGGCGCCGACAAGATTTTGGCGATTTCACAGGCCATGTTCGACTTTTATGGTGACCCGCGTTACCGCCCCAGTGCGTGGCTAAAACGCCGCGCCCTGCTGGGTGTCTCGCTGCTGACCAACGAAGGCTAAGGCCTAAAAACTGTATCCCGCCCAACGGGATAGGGAAACCATCATTTGGATGACAACGTAAGCACTCAGGCCGAATATCACGGCCATGGCGAACACTTTCAGGTGTTTCTTCAGCTTTTCCAACATCAGCCTTGCCTTGCCGGTAAGGGGATCAATGTCGATATCCCGGCTACCTGTTCGTCGTAGCTGGGGCGTTTGATCCGTTTGCGCTTTTCCATCATCGGGATCGAAACGAAGACGAACAGCAAATTGACCGCCAAGGCCCCAACGCCGGTCCACCACCATTCGGCGCCTGCGGCCAGGGCAAACAGGTAAAGCCCCCACCAGAATCCGATTTCGCCGAAATAGTTGGGGTGGCGGGAATATTGCCATAGACCGACTTTGCAGACAGACCCGGCTGGCGGGTCAGACTTCAAATATTGCTGCAAATTCTGGTCGGCGACGGTCTCGATGATGATGGCACCAAGCGTCACGATCACAGCGACGAGGTCCAGAATGTTGAGCGGCGTGTTTGACACTGCAGTCACCGGATAAAGCGGCAGACAGGCGGCAAAGACCATGATTGTCGGCATCAGTTGAATGCCGAACAGGTCCACCACGAAGTAGAATTTCCCCCAGGACTTTCGGAAGTCCTGATAGCGAAAATCCTCATGGGCCATATTGGTCCAGCGCCTGAAGCAATTATAGGTCAGGCGCAGACCCCACAGGGCCACCAGCAAAGTTGCCAGCATGCCGCGGGTCATATTGACCTCAGCGATTACCGGTGTTGCCAGCCAAAACAGGGCAATGACAATGGGAATGACGCTCCAATAGGGGTCATACAGGCTGGAATTTCGAAAGATCATGCCGAACCCGAAGATCACCAATGTCCCGACGACATCGGCCAATAAAGTCGCCCAGATCGGGTCCCAATCTGGCACCAGACCCAGGCTCCACCAAGCAGCGATGAAGGCGACCGCATAGGCCAATGCGCAAGCGATCAGCGGGCCAGAGCGTGATTGGCGAAAACCAGAACGCGATTGGTCAAAGGATGTGCTCACAGGTCGTCCTCCGACAGAATGCGCCCCGGGTTCATAATGTTGTTGGGGTCCAGGCTGTTCTTCAGATTGGCCATCAGCTCCAATTCCAGCGGGCTTTTATACTTGCGCAATTCATCCACTTTTGCTCGCCCGATACCGTGTTCTGCACTGAAGCTGCCATCATACCGCGCGACAATATCGTGCACTATCTCGTTGATCGCCTCCCACTGATCCAGATAGGGCGCTGTCGCTGCGCCTTTGGGCTGGGTTAGGTTGAAGTGGATATTGCCGTCGCCAATATGTCCAAACGGGACAGGTCGAATGCCCGGTATGGCCTGTTCGACCGCTTGGGAGGCCTCTGTGATAAAGGCCGGGATCATCTGCACGGGGACGGACACATCGTGTTTGATGCTGCCGCCTTCGTGTTTTTGAATGTCAGAGATTTCTTCGCGCAAGCGCCAGATATTGGCTGCTTGTGCCTCGTTTTGGGCGATGACGCCATCTTCGACCAACTGCAGATCGATGGCTTTGGCCAGCAGGTTCTCCAGAACAGGTGTCAGCGGGGTGTTGTCATCGGCTGTGGCCAATTCTATCAGTGCATACCAGGCATGCTGTGTTGCCAAGGGGTCGGTGCAGTCTGGCAAGTGGGTCGTCACGAAATCGATGGCCAATCGGGGGATCAACTCAAACGCGTTCAAAACCTCGCCATGGCTTTCTTGGGCCAGGGACAACAGGGCAACGACGCTCTCCAATTCCCTCAGGCCAACAAGCGCGACTACTTTCTGTCTTGGTTTGGGAAACAGTTTCAGTACAGCGCCGGTAATGATGCCAAGTGTCCCTTCGGCGCCCAAAAAAAGTTGCTTCAGGTCATAACCCGTATTGTCCTTGCGTAGTTTGCGCAGGCCGTTCCAGATGCGCCCATCAGGCAACACGACCTCCAATCCCAACACCAGATCGCGGGCCGAGCCATAGCGCAACACGTGCACGCCGCCTGCGTTGGTCGACAGATTGCCGCCGATCTGGCAACTACCTTCTGCTGCCAGGCTGAGGGGAAACAGGCGATTGGCATCATTCGCCTGCTCCTGAATGTCTGCCAAAATACAGCCCGCATCGACCGTCATGGAAAAACCTGCCGCGTCGACCTCGCGGATTGTGTTTAGCCGAGACAGAGACACCACTATCTCGTCGCCTAACGGCGTATTGCCCCCGGCCAGGCCGGTATTGCCGCCCTGGGGCACAATGGGGATCTGGCTGCCCTGGCAAATCTTTACGATAGCCGAGACGTCCTCGACACTGTTGGGGCGGGCGATCAATTGGGTCGTGCCGGGCCATCGACCGCGGGGTTCGCTCACATAGGGGCCCATGTCCTGGGGGTCATCAATATAGCCGCCGGGACCCAGCAGCTCTTTGATGGCGTCCAGGCTCATGATTTATCCCTGGGGGCAGCGGCGCGTTGCAGTCGATCATTGATAGCTTGTCCCAATCCTTCGTCTGGGATGGGCATCACGGCAATGGCGGCACAATCGCTGGCGTCCAATTCATGCATCATCGCAAACAAATTGGCGGCGGCCTCTGTTGTATTGGCCCCGACAGACAAATTGGCCACCATTTTGGCCCCTGGCAATGGCTTGCCGAATGCCAGCAGGCCTTCGCTGGCCGCGACGTCCAGGGCATCCAGCCGGATGGGCTTTGAGGGGGCATAATGCGCGATCATCTGCCCCGGTGCCGTGATCTTGTCGGGATTTGTCAGCGGGTCGACCGCGTGACCAATGGCTTGCTCTATGTGCGCAACAGCGATGCCGCCCGGTCGCAACAGGATCAGCTGATTGTCGTCAACTTTCAGGATGGTCGATTCCAAACCCACCTTGCAGGGGCCGCCGTCGAGGATGATGTTGATGTCCAGCTGGTCGGCAACATGTTGTGCCTTGGTCGGGCTGATATTGCCCGACAGATTGGCGCTGGGCGCGGCAATGGGTGTGGCGACCTCGTCCAACAGGGCGCGCGCCACCGGGTGGGCCGGGATGCGGATTGCCAGCGTATCAAGGCCAGCGCTTGCCAGCAGCGAAACCGGGCAGTCGGGCAAGCGTGGCAACACCATGGTTAGTGGACCGGGCCAAAAGTGTTCGGCCACCAGGCGTGCCAGCGGACACATATGAACCAGGGTCTGCGCCATCTCGATGGAGGCCACATGGATGATCAGCGGGTTGAATTGCGGTCGTTGCTTGAGGGCAAAGACTTTGGCGACCGCATCATCACTGCACGCGTCTGCCGCCAGCCCATAGACAGTCTCGGTCGGCAAGCCAATAGGGTCACCACCGCGCAGAATATCTGCTGCGCGCTTGATTGCCTGACTGGTCGGGGCTGCGATCTTCCCTTTTTTGTTAGCCACTTGGGTCATGTCTATGGGTTTAAAAGGTTCTGCCCCGATCGTCCAATTGTCTTCATCAGATTCGGTGTTGGTTTCCTCAATTTTTGGCTCTACGATGCGGGCCACACTTGAGTTTCCTGCTGAAGATTGGACCCCTATGTTTGCGGATCTCCGCTACCCCATCGAAACACCGCCAGCCCCCGGCAAGACAATTGAAGTCGCCCCGGGGATTAAATGGCTGCAAATGCCACTGCCTTTTGCGCTGAACCACATCAATCTGTATCTGCTGGATGAAGGCGATGGTTGGACCATTGTCGATACAGGCATCTGCGATGAAGGCGTGCAGAAAATCTGGGAAGACATCTTTGCGGGCGAGCTGGATGGCAAGCCGGTCAAGCGCGTCATCGTCACCCATATGCACCCTGACCATATCGGTAACGCAGGCTGGCTGTGCCGCCGCTGGGGTGTCGAGTTGTACACCAGTCGCACAGAATTCTACTATGCCCGTGGCCTGATGGCGGACCGCAGCGAGGGTTTCCAAGACGATGCTTTGCGCTTTTATGTCCGTGGCGGCATTGATCAAAAGATACTGGATGAAATTCGCCAACGGGGTTTCGGTAATTATCACACCATGACAGGTACACTGCCGCTGGGTTATCGCCGTCTGATCGATGGCGAAACCATGACGATTGGCGACCGTGTCTGGCAGATCATTACCGGGTCTGGCCATTCGCCCGAACATGTTTGCCTGTATAATGCAGACTTGGACATTTTGCTCTCTGGGGATCAGGTTTTGCCGCGCATTACATCAAATGTCAGCGTCCACCCGATGGAACCTGAAGAAAACCCCATGAAATATTGGCTTGAATCGCATGAGAAGTTCAAATCAATCCCGGCAACGGCCTTTGTGTTGCCGTCGCATAATCGACCTTTTTACGGGTTGCATGACCGCCTGGATTATTTGATCTACCACCATGAAGATCGAATGGACGCCCTGGAAGAAGCCTGTGTTGAGCCCAAAATGGCCGCAGAACTGCTGGGCGTCCTGTTCAAGCGCGAGCTGGATTCGTTTCAGATGATGTTGGCGCTGGGTGAGTGTTTTGCCCATCTGCATTGTCTGATGGACCGCAACAAGATTGTCCGCACCCTGGATGATAACGGGATGTACCGGTTCCAGACCGTGGACGCGGCAAAGATCGACCACCACGAACATGACAAACGTGACGACGCGCCAATTATGGTCTAGGCGGGGAAGGGGACACTATGACTTTATTCGTCTCCCACGCGGCCTGCCTCGACCACGACACCACTGATAACCATCCAGAACATTCTGACCGGCTGCGCGCTGTCATGGCAACGCTTGACGCACCTGACTTTGATGCACTGCAACGGATGGATGCGCCGCTGGCGTCAGACGACCAGATATTGCGCGTGCATCCGCAATCTCATATCGGGTCCATCGATTTGGCCGCTCAACAAGCAGGGTCCGGATCACCGGTATTTCTGGATGCTGATACGGTGGTGTCGACCGGGTCTTTTGAGGCCGCGCAGCGGGCGGCTGGGGCCGTTTGTGCCGCCGTGGATAGGGTTCTATCTGGCCAGGCTGGCAACGCGTTCTGTGGGGTGCGGCCACCTGGCCATCATGCCGAGCCCACCAAAGCCATGGGGTTTTGCCTGTTCAATAATATCGCCATTGGCGTGCGGCATGCCCAGCAGCACGCCGACATCAACAAAGTTGCGATCATCGATTTCGATGTTCACCACGGCAATGGTACGCAGGCCGTGTTTCAGGCTGATCCATCCTGTTTTTATGCCTCCAGCCACCAGTCACCTTTGTATCCTGGCACAGGCTCTGCGAGCGAGACAGGTGTCGGCAATATTGTGAACGTGCCGCTGTCGGAAGGGGCGGGCACGGCAGATATCAAAATTGCCTATGAGACCCAAATTATGCCGGCCCTGGCGGAATTTGCCCCCGATATGCTGTTTGTTTCCGCCGGTTTTGATGCCCACGAGGCCGACCCTTTGGCCGGACTTGCCTTCACGACGCAAGATTACGCCTGGTTGAGCGACATTTTGTGCCGATTTGCCGCAGATCAGTGTCAGGGACGGCTCGTATCTGTGTTGGAAGGGGGCTATAATCTGACCGCACTGGCTGACAGTGTTTCAGTGCACGTCAAAACTCTGATGAAATACGCTTAAGTCGCAAAGAGGACGCCCATGGCAAAGACCGACCAGACTATACCTGAAGATATCTTGGCCATGAGCTTTGAGGCGTCGCTTTCTGAGCTGGAATCTGTTGTGCAAAAGCTGGAAAGCGGACAGGTATCGTTGGAAGATTCGATCGACATGTACACGCGCGGCACCCAATTAAAGCAACATTGCGAGGCCCGTCTTTCAGATGCCCAGGCCCGCATCGAAAAGGTTGTTATCTCTGGTGACAGCATCAAGACTGAGCCTGCGAATATTGACTGATCATCCCGATATGGCCCTGCTGACAAGCGAGATGGCCGATGTCGCAGGGTCGATCAATAAGGCGCTGGAGGCAATATTGCCGCCGGTCGATGGCTATGAAAGCCAGGTGGTTGATGCCATGCGCTATGCGTTGTTGTCGGGCGGTAAGCGGCTGCGACCGTTTCTGGTATTGGCGAGTGCCTCGTTGTTTGATGTGCCCACACCACGTGCGACCCGCGTTGCCTGTGCGCTTGAATGCATCCACACCTATTCGCTGATCCATGATGATCTACCCTGCATGGACGACGATGATGTGCGTCGCGGCCTGCCCACCACGCATAAAAAATATGATGAAGCCACCGCAATATTGGCAGGTGATGCCCTGCTGACGCTGGCGTTTGAGATTATCGCCGATGAAAAAACCCATCATGAACCCCTTGTGCGGACAGAGCTTATTTCATCCCTGGCTCGGGAATCCGGATCCCATGGCATGGTTGGGGGGCAGATGATCGATATGCTGGCCAACAGTATAGAACTGGACATTGGCGCCGTGGCGCGCCTGCAACAGATGAAGACGGGCGCGCTGATCCGCTTTGCCGTCGAGGCTGGCGCTATTATGGGCCGGGCGACCAAAGATCAAAAACATGCCTTGCACAATTATGCCCACGATCTTGGGCTGGCGTTCCAGATCACCGACGATCTGTTGGATATTAATGGCGACCCTGCACAGCTGGGCAAGGCGGTTGGCAAGGATGGCGACAAAGAGACCTTTGTGTCATTGTTGGGGGAAGATCGAGCGCGGATGCAGGCCAATATGCTGGCCGATCAAGCCGTGATTCACCTCGAGCATTTTGACGAAAAAGCCGAACTTTTGCGTCTGTTGCCACATTTTGTTATAAACCGCCGCAATTAGGCCCCATTGTCTGGATATATACCCAAGCAGAGAACGGAAAATTGGACGACGTGAACAATAACACACCATTACTGGACCAGATCAACTCCCCAGCAGATCTACGGAAACTGGACGATGACGCGTTAAAAATCGTGGCAGACGAATTGCGCCAGGAAACCATCCATTCTGTATCGACAACGGGTGGGCATCTAGGCGCGGGTCTTGGCGTCGTCGAACTGACAGTCGCCATTCATTCTGTCTTCAATACGCCGACGGACCGCCTGATCTGGGATGTGGGCCATCAGTGCTATCCGCACAAGATTTTGACCGGGCGGCGGGACCGTATGTCGACCCTGCGCCAGGGTGGCGGGCTTTCAGGCTTTACCAAACGCCTGGAGAGCGAATACGACCCCTTCGGCGCGGCGCACAGCTCGACTTCTATATCGGCGGGCCTGGGCATGGCGGTGGCGCGTGATCTGCGGGGCGACGACAATCACGTCATTTCGGTGATCGGTGACGGTGCCATGAGCGCCGGCATGGCCTATGAAGCCATGAACAATGCCGGGTCCATGGACAAGCGGCTGATCGTTATCCTGAACGACAATGACATGTCGATTGCACCCCCTGTTGGGGCCATGAGCGCGTATCTGGCGCGGCTGTTGTCGTCAAAACGCTATCTGAATTTGCGCGAAGCCCTGAAACAGCTGGCGCACAAATTCCCCCGCTCCATCGAAGAACGCGCCAAGCGGGCAGAAGAATATGCCCGCGGCATGGCCACAGGCGGCACTTTGTTTGAAGAACTTGGATTCTATTATGTAGGGCCGATCGATGGCCACAATCTGGACCATCTATTGCCCGTGTTGCGCAACGTGCGGGACGCCAAGGATGGCCCTATTCTGGTGCATGTTGTTACCCAAAAAGGCAAAGGCTATGCGCCAGCCGAGGCGTCCGCAGACAAATTTCACGGGGTTTCCAAATTCGATGTGGTGACCGGTACCCAGGCCAAGAGCAAGCCCAACGCGCCTTCCTACACCAAAGTATTCGCCAAAGGATTAATTGCCGAGGCACGAAAGGACGACAAAATTGTTGCCATCACGGCGGCCATGCCATCAGGCACAGGGTTGGATCTGTTTGCAGAACAGTTCCCGGATCGCTGTTTTGATGTCGGCATTGCCGAACAACACGGTGTGACTTTTGCCGCCGGCCTGGCGACCGAAGGCTATCGACCCTTTGCCGCCATCTATTCGACTTTTTTGCAACGGGCCTATGACCAGGTCGTACACGATGTTGCCATCCAGGGTCTGCCCGTACGCTTTGCCATTGATCGGGCTGGTCTTGTTGGCGCTGATGGTCCAACCCATGCAGGCAGCTTTGATATTGCTTATCTGACGAATTTGCCGGGGTTCACTGTTATGGCGGCCGCGGACGAAGCCGAGCTGATGCATATGGTGGCCACGGCTGCGACCATCGATGATGGCCCGTCTGCCTTCCGCTTTCCCCGTGGGGAAGGTGTAGGCGTTGACCTGCCTGAAATTGGTATACCGCTGGAAATTGGCAAGGGCCGCATCATTCGTGAAGGTAGCACAATTGCGTTGTTGTCCTTTGGTACGCGCTTGCAGGAAAGCCTCAAGGCCGCCGATCTGTTGGCCGGCCAGGGTTATTCCACCACGGTCGCAGACGCGCGGTTTGCCAAGCCGTTGGATCATGATTTGATCAGGAAATTGGCGCGAAACCATGACGTGCTGTTGACCCTTGAAGAAGGCGTTATTGGCGGCTTTGGCGCGCATGTGATGCACTTTATGGCCGAAGAAGGCTTGTTGGACGGCGCAATCAAAGTGCGTTCCCTGGTGCTGCCAGATATATTCATTGATCACAACTCACCAAATACGATGTATGAAACCGCAGGCCTGGATGCCACCCACATTGCACAAAAAGCGTTTGATGTGCTGGGAGTCGATACCGCCAATCTGGATGAGTTGCTCCGCCCGCAATCTGCCTAGTCTCAGTATTATTCAGGGATCGCCATATTAATCAGGGATCGACATGGCCAAGACACGCGTAGATGTTCGTCTGGTAGAGCTGGGCCTGGTCGAAAGCCGGTCCAAGGCCCAGGCGCTGATTATGGCCGGGTCTGTCTATATAGGGACAAAGCGGGTCGAAAAGCCCGGGCAAAATGTTACCGACGACGCGCAGCTTTCGGTCAAAAACAAGGAACACCCCTGGGCCAGTCGCGGTGGCATGAAGTTGGCGCATGCGATTGAAGAATTTGGCCTCGACCTAAAAAATAAAGTCGTTCTGGATATTGGTGCCAGCACTGGCGGGTTCACCGATGTGGCCCTGCATCATGGGGCTTTAAAGGTCTATGCGGTTGATGTAGGCCACGGTCAGCTGGCCTGGAAGCTGCGCGAGGATGATCGCGTTATTGTGCTGGAAAAACAAAATGCGCGCTATCTGACGATGGCCGAGATACCAGACCCGGTGGATGTCATTACTTGTGATGCCAGCTTTATCGGCCTGCAAACGGTGCTGCCCGCTTCAATGGCGCTGGTACAAACTGGTGCGGTGATGGCGGCCCTGATCAAACCGCAATTTGAAGTCGGCAAAGGCCAGGTGGGCAAAAAGGGCGTTGTCAAAGACCCGGCGCTGCATGCGGCAGTTTGTGATCGCATCGAAGAATGGTTAAACAGCCAGCCCGGTTGGTCCGTCAGGGGCATCACCACCAGCCCCATCACGGGGCCAGAAGGCAATATAGAGTTCCTGATTATCGGTGATTATGCAGGTTGACCTATTGGTCTATATTGTGTTTTTCCAATAATTCAACAAGGGGCTGCATTCGTTCTGGCACTGGCGCGTTCTCGACTGCCCCGTCTCGATAGGCGTCAAGACTGCGCTGAAATGAATGTTCAGGGTCGATCCGCAGTAACTCATGGACGGCTTCCATGGCCTTATCTTCATGCCCCTGGGCGGCCTCAGCAGCAGCCAGGATGGTCCAGGCCAACTTAAACACCGGGTGCTGCTGGATAGCATTCCGCGCGGCCTTGGTTGCCTTATCGGGGGCGCCATTGGCAAAATAGCCCATCGACTTATAGGCGTACCACATATACAGGCGCGGATCCTCGGGGCTTAGGGCCATGGCCTCGTCGATCTTTTTCAAGCCTTCTTCGCGACGGCCCTGGCGTATCAGGGCGGTCCCCATAAAGGCCAGGACCTGGGCGTCATAGGGGTTCACTTGCAGGGCGCGCTCCAAAAAGCTGATGCCTTCATCGGTGCGGCGGGCATAGACCAGCACGCAGGCCCAGCAATATAGAACCACGCTGTCGCCCCGGTCCTGGCGCAAGGCCTCTTGGCCTATCTGAAGGGCCTCTTCCATTTCGGCTGTTTGCCAGGGTCGCGCATTCGATGTGGCTCTGTTGGCCAGCGACCACGCCAGGGCTGCTTTGGCCCGGGCGTTTTCAGGGTCCATGGCAATGGCGCGGCGCGCCAGGCCGACCGAAACAGCCGTGCCCGAATCGCGTTCAAAGCCCAACAGCAAGGGGCTGAAGGCACAGTGGATCAGCTCCCACACCGTGAGCTGTTCCACCGGCTTTTTTTTGGCGCGAAGGGCCTCAGCCAACATGATCTGGGGCTGCAGCGATGCGGTAATGACGCCTGAAACCCGATCAGGGTCTGCCATCACATTGTCTTTGTTGACGTCGGAATTGCTGGCCCAGACATGGTCGCCGGTTTCGGTTTCGATCAACTGGATCGTGTAGCGTAGGTTGTCACCCATCACGCGGAGACTGCCTTCGACGACATAGCGTACGCCCAGGTCACGGCCAATTTGCCGAAGGTCGTGGGCCATATTTTTGTAAACAAAGGTAGAATTTCGGGCGACGACAAAAAACCCGGGGACGCGCGCCAGCTGGGTTATCACGTCTTCAACAATACCATCAGCCAGATGCTCTATCTCTGGATCCGATGCCATGACCGTCAAGGGCAGGACCGCGATCGAGGGACGGTCAGTTACTGATTGGAAGACCTGCACGCCTTCGCGTGCGCGCTGCCCCCCTTCACTCTTTGGGTTAAAAAAGAATGCACTCATAATCTGTGTGCCATTGACCAGAAACAAGGTCGCAATGGTGACGACAGCCGCCAGTGACCCCAGCAAAACCGCATTCGTCTCCAGCCATGAAATCAGAAAAACCATTTACCACCCTGTCCCCGTTTTACCCTATGTTAGCGCCCATCCAAGGTGGACAACAGCAATGATCCCTTCAGAGGCCGACACTAAATGAGCAATCAATTAACCCTGACCATAGAGGAATTGGGCGCCCAAGGCGACGGCATTGCCCATCTGGATGGCCAAAAGGTCTATGTGCCCCTGACCCTGCCCGGTGAGGTGGTGCGCGTGTCACTGAAAGGCAAGCAGGGTGACGGCCTGGCAGCCAAGGCGACCGAAATTCTGTCCCCTTCCGATGACCGGGTCGACCCCAGCTGTAAACATTTCACGCAATGTGGTGGCTGTGCCCTGCAACATTTGCGCACGCCAGCCTATCTGGATTTTAAGGAACAAGTGGTCGCCCAGGTCATGGCTCGACGGGGCTTCAATGATGTCAGTGTCGAGCCGCCCCTGGCCTTTCCCGCCCACACACGTCGGCGGGTCACGTTGGCGGCCATGAAGAACCGCCAGGGTGTTGTGTTGGGGTTTCACCAAAAGCGCGGCAATCAGCTGGTTAACATCACGGAATGCACCATCGCCGTGCCCGAAATCGTTGCGATGTTTGACCCCTTACGCGATTTGCTGGGGGATATTCTGCCCGGTGGCGGCAAGGCGACCATCGCCATGACGGTGACGGAAAAAGGTGTCGACATGTTGATCGATGCGGGAATGCCTCTGGACCTGCCCCTGCGCGAGGCCTTGGCAAGTTTTGCCCTGCAGGTAGATGTGGCCCGCCTGACCTGGAAGCTGAAGGATGATGAAGAGCCTGTCATCGTTCTGCGCACGCCGATTGTGACTTTTCATCAGACCAAAATCACACTGCCCACCAGCGTGTTCCTGCAGGCCAGCGCCCCAAGCGAAGCAGCCCTGATCGACTATGTTCGGCGCGAGGTCGGTGGTGCATCCCAGATCGCCGATCTGTTTTCGGGTTGTGGGACATTTTCATACCCGTTGGCGGCACAAGCCAAAGTGGATGCCTTTGATATTGATATCGAAATGGTCGAGGCGGCGCGTCGGGCACTGCCCAAAGGACAAGATGCGCCGCGTCTGGTGTCGAACCGGCGGGACTTGTTTAAAGAACCACTAACCGTGTCAGAACTAGCCCATTATGACGCCGTGGTGTTGGACCCGCCACGCGCCGGGGCAAAGACCCAATGTCGCGAGCTGGCGAAATCAGAAGTGCCTGATATCGTGATGGTTTCATGCAATCCGGCAACTTTTTCCAGGGATGCGCGAACGTTGGTTGATGGCGGCTATGTGATGGATTCGGTGCAGCCAATTGACCAGTTTTTGTGGTCTGCCCATATAGAGCTCGTCGCCAGTTTTTACCGCGACTAGGGTCCGGACCCTAGGGCTAACGACCGCCGTAATTTGTCGCCAGATAGTCGATGATGACACCCGTTTCGTCTTCGCCCAGCGGGGCGATGCCACATCGGGTAGCCATTTTTTCGACCTCTATAGCCCATTGCTTGGCGGGCAGGGATTGACGTTTTATCCAACCGGTTTTCAGGCACGGTGAAAAGGCAAAATAAACCTCTTCCCGTCCCAGACCGGGTTTAAGCCCGTCATATTCTCTGCTCAGGGTCGGGGCAAGTTCAGGCTCGGGGATGGGGCTGGAATAGCCGACAATACGATCCTGGTCATGAACCTGGGCCAGGCCAGAGGGTGCCACAATCAGGGCCATAAGCGTCGCTGCCACAGCGATTAATTTCTTTGGATTACGCGTCATAATCGCCTCCATCATTGGCGGCAGCTGTTCGGCCTTAGCCGCACTGCGCCCGGTGCAGCAACAAATGATCCGCCAGAATACACGCCATCATTGCCTCGCCGACGGGCACTGCCCGAATGCCAACACAGGGGTCGTGACGACCACGGGTTGATACTTCAGTTTCCTCACCCGACCGCGTAATGGTCTTGCGCGGCGTCAAGATCGACGATGTTGGCTTCACGGCGAAGCGTACCACAATATCCTGGCCTGACGAAATGCCGCCCAAAACACCGCCAGCATTGTTCGACAGGAAAATAGCATTGCCATCTTCATCCAGGCGCATTTCGTCTGCATTGTCTTCGCCGGTCAGGCTTGCGGCCTCAAAGCCATTGCCCATCTCGACGCCTTTGACCGCGTTGATGCTCATCATGCCGGCCGCTAGGTCTGTGTCCAATTTGCCATAAATCGGCGCGCCCAGGCCGACGGGCACACCTGAGGCGACCACTTCGATGACCGCACCGGTAGAACTGCCAGATTTGCGCAATTCATCCAGATGGTCCGACCACACGGCAACGGATTCCGCGTCTGGGCTCCAGAACGGGTTCTCGCTGGTTTGCGACCAGTCCCAATTATCACGGTTGATCTTGTTGGGGCCAATTTGCACCAGGGCACCGCGGATAGAAATATCGTCGCTCAATATTTTGCGGGCAATGGCACCGGCGGCGACGCGCATGGCTGTTTCGCGCGCAGAAGACCGCCCGCCGCCCCGATAATCGCGAAAACCGTATTTGGCATCATAGGTATAGTCGGCATGGCCGGGCCGATAATTCTCGGCGATATCGCTGTAGTCCTTGGACCGGGCGTCGACATTTTGGATCTGCAGATGGATCGGTGTGCCGGTCGTCTTGCCCTCAAATACCCCCGACAGAATTTTGACCTGATCAGGCTCTTGCCGTGCGGTGGTATATTTGGACTGCCCCGGTCGGCGCTGGTCGAGATAGACCTGGATGTCTTGTTCACTCAGCGCAATGCCCGGCGGGGTGCCGTCAATCACACAGCCGATTGCTGGCCCGTGGCTTTCGCCCCAGGTTGTCACCTTCCAGACATGGCCGAACGTATTGTGCGACATTTGGTTTTCTGTTTACCTTTTCACCTGTTTGTCTCAGGATTCATTTGTATCATCGACTACGTCATCGACAATACCGATGACATGGTAACCACTATCTACATTGTGTACGACACCGGTCACAGCGGCGGACAAATCACTGAGCAGATAGAGCGCCGATCCACCGACATCTTCTATCGTGACATTACGCTGCAAGGGCGCGTTCGTTTCATTCCACTTCAGCAGATAGCGAAAATTGCCTACACCCGACGACGCCAGGGTCTTGATAGGGCCCGCTGATATGGCGTTGACGCGAATATTCTTCGGCCCCAGATCTTTGGCCAGGTAACGTACACTTGCCTCCAGGGCAGCCTTGGCGACGCCCATCACGTTGTATTGGGGCACCGTGCGCTGTGATCCGTAATAGGACAGCGTAAGGATGGCCCCCCCATCACTCATAAGCTTTTCAGCGCGCAGAGCCACTGCCGTGAGCGAGTAACACGAGATATTCATGGTGGTGGCGAAGTTCTCGGGCGACGTATCCACATAACGACCTTTGAGCTCTTCCTTATCGGAATAGGCGATTGCGTGCACAACAAAATCCAGCTTGCCCCATTTGCGCTCTATCTCGGCAAAGGTACGATCAAGATCATCCATGTCTGTAACGTCGCATTCCAGGATGATGTCGCTGCCGACGGATTCAGCCAATGGACGCATGCGTTTTTCTATCGCCACACCCGTATAGGTGAAAGCAAGTTTGGCGCCCTGGTCGTGCAGCGCCTGGGCGATGCCCCAAGCGAGGGATCGATTGTTTGCAAGCCCCATAATCAGGCCGCGTTTTCCGCTCATCAATCCATTGGTTGCGTTCATTGGTCTACCATCATGTTTTGGTTCATTTTGGCGGCATCCTACAGCAATGCCAATCTGCTTCAAGGTGCCTGTTTTTTGTGTCTTTGTCGCCCATATTCAGCCATTTTTAGCAATGCGCCAGATGCCCTTGCTGTCCCGACAAGCCGTGCCATAGCCGGTGGCCATTTCACCGCCCACGTTGATATGTTGCTGAAATTCACGACACGATGTGCCGTTCATGGGGAAAAACGGCTGTGGTGTGACCGACCCATAGGCGCCCGTTGATGCGTTGCGCCATTTGGTGGCGCTGCCTGGTGCCCCGGATTCCAGCGCCTGTTGTGTCGCAGCCTGTAATTTCTTGCGGTCTTCAGCAGACAGGATGCGATCGATCATGCCACCGACACTGGCACCAGCAATTTTCCCCATATCGTGTTCGACAGTACCCGATGGCTTGGCCAGGGGTGGCGCGCTTGGTGCGGGCGGCGGGGCGGCGGTTTGTGGCCGCTCGACAGCACTATAGTTGGTCGAACAGGCAGATATGGCTAGAGCCACCATCAAATAGCCAATAGTGCGAAAGCGCATAAGTGATCGTTCCCCCGGGGATGTGTTCTGAACACTATACATTGTTGGTGTTGGGGGACAAATTTCCATTATTTTTTACCCCTTTGGCACAATTTCACCGTATTCTGGCGGCATCATTTTCACCTGCCGGAACCACAGGCCCCTAGCTGTATGACCCTTCCTAAGAACAAAGACCCACTGGCCTTTTTTGGAGACTGGTACGCCGAGGCCGCGAAGGCCGAAGCCTACGATCCCACAGCCATGGCCCTGGCGACGGTGGACGCCGACGGCATGCCCAATGTCCGCATGGTGTTGTTAAAAGGCTGGGGCGAAGACGGCTTTGTCTTCTATACAAATCTGGAAAGTAACAAGGGCGGCGACCTGGCAGGCAACCCAAAGGCGGCGCTTTGTTTTCATTGGAAAAAGCTGGCGCGCCAAGTGCGTATCCGGGGTGACGTTGTGCCTGTGGGGCGCGACGAAGCCGATGCCTATTTTGCCTCACGCGATCGGGGTAGTCGCATAGGCGCCTGGGCATCCAAACAATCCCGCCCCTTGGAAAGCCGGTTCGCGCTGGAAAAGGAAGTGGCGAAATACGCCGCGAAATTTGGCCTTGGCGCCATCGAGCGGCCCGAATTTTGGGGTGGCTTTCGCCTGATCCCCCAAAGTATCGAGTTCTGGCAACATCGGGACCATCGCCTGCATGACCGTGTCCTTTATGAACGCGACACTGGCCAACAAGGCGACTGGTCGTCAGAATGGCTGTACCCATGACCGTTCTTGATCGCGCAAAAATAGACATGAAGGACGCTGCCCCCATGATGCAGCGGGCCAGCTATGCCTCAGTTTTTGTGGCCAGTATCCTGATTATTGCCAAATTTGTTGTAGGACTTGTGACAGGATCGGTGGCGATTCTCAGCTCGCTGATGGATTCCGTCCTCGACCTGGTGTCCTCGGTCATCAATCTGGTGGCTATTCGTCAGGCAGTACAGCCTGCAGACATCCAGCATCGCTTTGGCCACGGCAAAGCAGAGGCCATTGCCGGGCTGTTACAAGCAGCGGGCATCGCCGCCTCGGCTTTGTTTATTTTGTTCCAGGCGGTGGAGCGGTTGATCACGCCCCAATTGGTTGAACAGGCCAATGTCGGTATTATGGTCATGGTGTTTTCAACCGTCATGACGGGCTTTTTGGTGCTGTATCAAAGCAGGGTCATCAAGAAGACGATGTCGCTGGCTGTCTCGGCTGATTCTCTTCATTACAAGGGGGATTTGTTTACCAATGTCGGGATAATTATTGCCCTGATCCTGGTGGGATATTGGGACCTGCACTGGGCAGACCCTGTCATGGCTGTCATGGTGGCCGCCTATCTGGGTTGGAATGGCCGGACCATTTTGATGGAAGCCCTTGATGTGCTGATGGACAGCGAATTGCCCGAGGAAGAGCGGCATGAAATCGTTGCCTTGATCAAAGAAAACGACCATGTCGTCGACGTGCACGACCTGCGGACGCGGTCGGCGGGACAGACGGTCTATCTGCAGTTCCACATCGAACTGTCTCCCGATATCAGCCTGCAGGATGCGCACAACATTTCCGACGATGTGGAGGATATGTTGTTTGAGCATTACCCCGGTGCCGAGGTCATTATCCATTCAGACCCCTTGGGCGTGAGCGAACGCCGCGACCACTTTATAGATGAAGACACAGAAGCATGATTACACTTTACGGCATCCCCAATTGCGACACCGTCAGGAAAGCCCGTAAATGGCTGGAAGGCGAAGGCATCGACTTCACTTTCCACGACTTTCGCAAAGACGGGTTGGAACGGTCACTGGCCGAAAGCTGGATCGCCACACTGGGCGCGGACATCGTCATCAACCGTCGCGGCACGACCTGGCGTAAACTGTCAGATGATCGCAAGGAATTGTCGGGCGATGCCGACGCCGTTGATTTGATTTTGGAATTTCCTGCCATGATCAAGCGCCCGGTCATCGACAAAGACGGCGCAATACATGTGGGCTTTAAGGATGACGCCCGCGATTTTGTGTTGGGTTAGGCCATGGCAGACGAACTCGACCTTGCCCCGAAGGCGATAGACATTGAAGCCTTTCAGGAAATGCTGCAATCAGGCGAAGACATTGAACGCGTCGATATCAGCGGCCTGGACATCTATGAGCACAATCTGAGCGACCACACTTTCCGCAATTGTGTTGCGAATGGCACTATCTTCACCGACATCTCCCTTGAAGGGTCCCAGTGGCATGACTGCCAGATGATCGGCACATCTTTCAAAAGCGTCGAGATGGCCGATGCGAAATTTCACAATTGTCTGTTTTACGATAAGGACAAGTCCGAGGGCGCCTCTTTCCGTTTTTCAACCATGACCGGTGTGACATTTGACCAATGTGATCTGACACTCAGCGAGCTGAACCGGTGCGGCGCATTTGGCATCAGTTTCAAGAATTGCCGGATGTTGGGCGTCAATCTCAGCGAGGCGGACTTTAGCCGGTCATTCTCAAAGACTGTCATTAGGACCGAAGCCAGTTTTGAGATGTGCAATCTGGAACAGGTCGACCTGTCCGGGGTCAATCTGTCCGGCTGTAAAATCGTCGACTGTAATCTCTATAAAACATCACTGGCCGAAGCGAACCTGTCGGGCGCGAACCTGCAGCGAAGCGCCCTGGTCGATGTCGACGCCTCGGGTGCCAACTTTTCGGGGGCTGATTTGCGGGGGTGCGAAGTCGACGGGCTGAACCTGATGAGCCTGGCCAGCTTTGACGGGATGATGATTACCCACGACCATACGCCCGGCCTGCTACGCGAGCTGGGCATTGACGTTTATCCCGGATAAGATTCCGAACTGGTAGAGCCCTATCCTTTTGATATAGGCTCTGTGCCGGACACTTTGCCAAAATTGAGGACAGATGAACCAGGCCAGCGAAAGAAAGACGCTGATCCTGACCGGTGCAAGCCGGGGGATCGGGCACGCGACCGTCAAGCGCTTTTCCAGCGCCGGGTGGCGCGTGATCACGTGTTCGCGCCAGGCCTTTGCCGAAGACTGCCCGTGGGACGCAGGCCCTGAAGACCATGTGCAAATCGATCTGTCGGACCCCGTCGACCGTGACCGCGGCATTGCCGATATGCGCGATCGACTGGAAGGGGCACCTTTGACGGCGCTGGTGAACAATGCCGGCATTTCGCCCAAGGGTGCGGATGGCGCACGCCTGAATACAATCACCACGCCCATGGATCTATGGCGTCAGGTCTATGAAGTTAATCTGGTCGCGCCGCTGGCGTTGGCCATTGGTCTGCTGCACGAGCTGGAAGTGGGTGAGGGCAGTATTGTCAATGTGACCTCTATTGCCGACAGCCGCGTGCACCCGTTTGCGGGGTCAGCCTATGCAACATCCAAAGCCGCGCTGGCGGCATTAACCCGTGAAATGGCTTCGGATTTTGGCCCCAAGGGCATCCGCGTCAACGCCATCGCGCCGGGCGAAATAGATACGCCCATCCTGTCCCCCGGCACCGAAGACATCATCGCGGGACTGCCCATGGGCCGCATCGGCACGCCTGAAGAAGTTGCCAAAGTGA
>SMXS01000038.1 GCA_004356955.1 Alphaproteobacteria bacterium
CAGAAGGCATGATCATGTACACGCCCAATGGGTATATGAGCGCCTCATTGCACCCGGCCAAGCGCGGCCCCGTGTCGACCCAATATGTGCTGCAGGCACCGGCTGAGGAAAAAGCCGAGCTGTTTGCCAGCTTTATGTTCTATGGCGGTCCTTATCGTATTGAAGGCGAAGACGTCATCCATAGTGTCGAGCACGCGCTGAACCCAGACCTTGTTGGCGCCGAACAATTGCGCCATGTGCAATTTGATGGCGACTATCTGATCCTGACCGGGGAAGAAAAAATTGCAGCAACAGGTCTGTCACGTTTTCACACAGTGAGGTGGCAAAAGGGCCAATAGAGCAATAAGGCTAGTGCGCCTCGTCCCAATTGTCGCCGACGCCCACATCAACGATGACGGGCACCGAAAAGTTGATTGCGGGGCTGGGGGCCTCCGCCATCACTTTACGGACAAGATCGGTCGTCTGATCTAACTCGGTCTCGGGCACTTCAAAGATCAGTTCATCGTGCACTTGCAGTAACATTTTGGCAGACAGGCCCGCGCGGTCCATGGCACCAGGCATGCGGATCATGGCGCGACGGATGATGTCGGCCGCTGACCCCTGAATGGGGGCATTGATCGCGGCGCGTTCAGCAAAGCCACGATGGTTGGGGTTCTTGTCATTGATTGACCTGATATGGACACGCCGGCCAAACAGCGTCTCGACATAGCCGTTGGTGGCGCAAAACTGCTTGGTGTCTTCCATATAGGTCCGGATGCCGGGGAAACGTTCAAAATATAAATCAATGTAATCTTTGGCCTCACCGATCGGGATACCGAGCTGGCGCCCCAACCCAAAGGCCGAGATACCGTAGATGATACCAAAATTGATGGCCTTGGCCTGGCGGCGCAGGATCGGGTCCATGCCTTCGATGGGCACGTTAAACACCTCAGACGCTGTCATGGCATGAATATCCAGCCCGTCGTCAAAGGCCTGCCTCAGGGCAGGGATGTCGGCCATATGGGCCAGCACCCGCAATTCGATCTGGCTGTAATCGGCCGACAGCAGTTTGTAGCCATCTTCGGGCACAAAAGCCTGTCTGATTTTGCGGCCCTCTGCCGTGCGGATGGGAATGTTCTGCAAATTCGGATCGGTTGACGCCAGTCGCCCCGTGGCCACCGCTGACATAGCGTAGGATGTATGCACCCGACCGGTCTTGGGATTGATTTGTTCCTGCAGGCTGTCGGTATAGGTGCCCTTCAACTTCGACAATTGCCGCCAGGTGATCACTTTTTCTGGCATTTCATGGCCATCGGCTGCCAGGGCTTCCAATACGTCTGCACTGGTGGACTTGGCGCCAGATTTGCCAGTTTTCTTTTTACTCACCATGCCCATTTCGTCAAACAGCACTTCACCCAATTGTTTGGGCGAGGCGATGTTGAACGGGTGGCCAGCCAATGCGTGGATGTCTTTTTCCAGCACAGCCATGCCCTCGGCGAATTCTTTCGACAGGCTGGCCAGTTTTTGCCGGTCTACCTTGATGCCATGGGCTTCCATATCGACCAATATGGGGGCCAGTGGGCGGTCCAACGTCTCATACACCGTGGTCATATGCTTTTCGGCCAGTTGTGGGCGCAGCACATTGTACAGGCGCAGGGTGATATCGGCGTCTTCGCCGGCGTATTCCGTGGCTTTGTCGACCGGTACCTGGTCAAAGGTGATGGCCTTTTTGCCGGTACCTGCCACTTCTTTGAAAGGGATTGGCTTGTGGCCCAAATGCAGCTCTGACAGCGTATCCATACCGTGGCCATGCAGGCCGCCCTCCAAAACATAAGACAGCACCATGGTGTCGTCGAAGGGCATGATATCGACATCGAATTGCCGCAAGACCAAAATATCATATTTCAGGTTCTGGCCGATCTTCAGGACCGATGGGTCTTCGAACAACGGCTTTAGCTTTGCAAGGGCCTGGTCCATCGGGATCTGGTCCGGGATCGACCCATCCAGATCCAATCCGCCAGCGCCGCCTGTTCCTGTGTGGCCCAGGGGAATGTAGCAGGCCTTGCCTGGCGCCGTGGCCAGCGACACGCCCACCAGTTTGGCCTGCATGGCATCCAGGGATGTGGTTTCGGTATCAACCGCGACATAGCCCTGGGTGGTCGCCTCGGCGATCCAACCATCCAACTGCTCGATCGTCGTGACCATTTGGTAGGCTTTGGCATCGATGGGCACATCAGAAGTTTCTTCCGCCACGTCCACTTCGACACCCGACCCGTTGCCATATTTGGATACCAATTTACTGCGCATGGACTTGAAGTCCTGCTCGGTAATGAAGGCCAGCAGTTTGTCGATATCGAGCGGTCGGTTGACCAGCGCATCCAGGCCTTCTTCAACCGGGACATCCTGGCGCAGCGTCACCAACTCGAGGCTGAGACGGGCGAGGTCGGCATATTCCAGCAGATTCTCGCGACGCTTTGTTTGTTTGATCTCGCCGGCACGCGCCAACAGTGTTTCCAGATCGCCATATTCTTCCAGTAATAGCGCGGCTGTTTTGACGCCGATGCCCGGCACGCCCGGCACATTGTCTGCCGAATCGCCTGCCAAAGCCTGAATTTCAATGACCTTTTCAGGGCCCATACCAAACTTTTCGATGACCTCAGCCACGCCGATCCGGCGGTTTTTCATGGTGTCCAGCATGGTAACGCCGTCTCCGACCAGCTGCATCAGGTCCTTGTCGCTGGACACGATGGTGACCTCGGCGCCTGCCTCGCGCCCCATGCGGGCATAGGTGGCGATAATGTCGTCAGCCTCAAAACCTTTCATTTCGACAGAGGGCACGTTGAACGCTTTGACGGCCTGGCGGATCAGATCAAACTGCGGGACCAGATCTTCCGGCGCAGGCGGGCGATGGGCTTTGTATTCTGGGTAGATATCGTTGCGGAAGGTCTTGCGGCCTGCATCGAAAATGACCGCGAAATGCGACGGTTGTTCGAACTCATTGGCGTCTTCCAACAGCTTGATCAGCATATTGCAAAAGCCATAGACCGCATTGACGGGGGTACCGTCGCGTCGGGTCATGGGGGGCAGGGCGTGATAGGCCCGGAAAATAAATCCCGACCCGTCGACTAAAAAAAGGTGATCACGTTTGTTGGTGGTTGCATCTGTCATGCGGCCTACGATGCCACAGATGCCGGTGGCGGCAAATTGCTAATCGGCCTCTGCAGTCAAAATGAACACCCGGTCGCAGTACGGGCATTCTACCTGGCCGTTTTCCATATGCAGGAAAACGCGGGGATGGCCCAGCGCGCCACCGTCGCCATCGCACTTCACTTCGGTCTGTGATGTGTGGACAATGTCGGGTTCGGGTGGAGATTGGGTCGGGTCGTCTGCCATGGTTGAACTCTTGAATTCTGCCGTTTTACGGCGTTGAGCTTTTGTGGTGCGGATGATACCCATTGCGGCCTATCATTCAACAGCTTTACACATTGACGTGTGATAGTTGACACTCGTCGTTCGCCAATAGCAGGAAACCATGCCAGACAATCAGCTCGTCAACGCCATCGAAGTCCGCGGCCTGCAAAAGATCTATCGGGGCAGCAAAGAAATGCCGCCGTTTGAGGCCCTGAAGTCGATAGACCTGGATATCCCGCGTGGGTCGTTCTTTGGTCTGTTGGGGCCCAATGGGGCCGGCAAGTCGACCTTCATCAATATTCTGGCGGGCCTGGTGAACAAGACCTCTGGCACGGCAAAAGTGTGGGGCTATGACATTGACAAAAACCCGCGCAACGCCAGTGCCAGTATTGGTGTGGTGCCGCAGGAAATTGTCTTTGATGCCTTTTTCACACCGCGTGAAGCCCTGGAATTGCAGGCTGGCATGTATGGCGTGCCAGCGGCTGAACGCCAAACCGATGAAATTTTGGCCGCCGTGCATTTGTTGGACAAAGCCGACGCCTATGCGCGGACGCTGTCTGGTGGCATGAAGCGGCGCTTGCTGGTCGCCAAAGCGATGGTCCATCGGCCCCCAATTTTGATATTAGATGAACCCACCGCCGGTGTTGATGTCGCCCTGCGCCAACATCTGTGGGATTACCTCCGCGAGCTGAACGAGGCTGGCGTCACCATTGTGCTGACGACCCACTATCTGGAAGAGGCCGAGGCCTTGTGCGACCGCATCGCCATCATCAACGAAGGCCAGGTTGTCGCCAACGAAGAAACCCGCGACCTCGTGCGCCGCATCGATGAAAAAGAGCTCGATTTTCTGGTGGACCAGGTGGTCACTGAAATCCCGTCAACACTCAGCCAATTTCGGGTAGAACTAACCGGCGAAAGAAGGTTTTCGGTGCATTACAGTCCTCAATTGGACCAAGTCGACCGAGTGCTCGACGCGGTCCGAGAAGCTGGCCTGAAGATCGTCGATTTGTCGACCAAAGAGGCTGATCTGGAAGATATCTTCATGCAACTGACCAATGATACGCAATCTTCAAACAAGTCCCCGGCTTCAAACAATACGGTGACCGACGAGCCCATAGCGAACGAGGCCTGATTTGGCGAACGATGCGGTATTCGACATTCTGGTAATCGGCAGCGGCGCGGCTGGGCTGACCCTGGCGTTGCGCGCGGCAGACCATGCCCGTGTGGGGGTCATCTCCAAGGGGTCCATTGATGCCGGCAGTACGGCCTGGGCCCAGGGTGGTATCGCGGCGGTCATGTCTAAAACTGATTCTTATGATGCCCATATCGAAGATACGCTGAATTCTGGTGCCGGACTGTGCCGTGTCGATGCCGTGCGTCACACGGTTGAAAATGGTCCCAAAGCCATCCGCTGGTTAATCGACCAAGGCGTGGCCTTTGATGTCACTGAAGATGGACCGTATCATCTGACCCAGGAAGGCGGCCATTCACAGCGCCGGGTTGTCCACGCAGCAGACGCCACTGGCAGAGCGGTCCAGACAAGCCTTGATGAAAAAGTACGTGCGCATCCGAACATTACCCTGTTTGAACACCACATGGCTGTTGATTTGGTGCAAGAGGCTGAAGGCGGCCCTGTGCGCGGGGCCTATATTTATGACATTGAAACGACAAAGGTTTTGGCTTTTTCGGCAAAGTTTGTCGCATTGGCCACGGGCGGGGCCAGCCGGGTTTATCTGTATACGTCCAACCCGGATGGGGCCACAGGCGATGGCATTGCCATGGCCTGGCGGGCGGGGTGTCGCGTGGCCAATATGGAATTCAACCAGTTTCACCCGACCTGCCTGTATCACCGCGAAGCCCGCACCTATCTGATTTCTGAGGCCGTGCGTGGTGAAGGGGGCGAATTGATACTGGAAAACGGCGAGCGTTTCCTGGATGCCTTTGATGAACGGGCAGAACTTGCGCCCCGCGATATTGTCGCCCGCGCCATCGATTTTGAGATGAAACGCCTGGGGGCGGATTGCGTCTATCTGGATATTTCTCATCAAGACGCTGACTTCATCATGGAGCACTTTCCGAACATCTACGAGACGTGCAAAGAGAACGGCATCGACATAACCAAACAACCAATCCCGGTAGTGCCCGCCGCGCACTATACGTGTGGCGGCGTCATTACAGACCTGAACGGCCGGTCCGATATTGATGGCCTTTACGTCATTGGTGAAAGCGCCAGCACTGGCCTGCATGGGGCCAACCGCATGGCGTCTAATTCGTTGTTGGAATGCTTTGTCTTCGCCGCCAGCGCGGCCACCGACATTTTGGCCAAACTTGATGACGAACCAGAACCCCCAATCATCCCAGATTGGGATGAAAGCCGGGTGTCTGATTCGGACGAAGAAGTGGTGGTGTCGCACAATTGGGATGAACTGCGCCGCACGATGTGGAGCTATGTTGGCATCGTGCGCACCGACAAACGCCTGGCCCGCGCCAAACGGCGGATCGATTTGTTGGCCGACGAAATTCAGGATTATTACGGCAATTTTCGTATCACGCCCGACCTGTTGGAACTGCGCAATCTGGTGACCGTGTCGGATTTGATCGTGCGGTCGGCCCTGGCCAGAAAAGAAAGCCGCGGCCTGCATTATACGCTTGATTATCCGGACCTTGCCGACGAGGCTGTCGACACAATTTTGCAGCCGGAGTAATCGATGCCGCGCCTCGCCTATGTGAACGGCCAATATTTACCCCATGACCACGCCGCCGTTTCTATCGAAGACCGGGGCTATCAGTTTGCCGACGGTATTTATGAAGTCGTGGCCGTTATTGCCGGTGAAATTGTCGACATGGCCCCGCATATGACGCGCCTGCAGAACTCGCTGGGTAGTCTGGGCATCACCCTGCCGATGAGCGCTAAATCTCTGCAATTGGTCATGCGCCAATTGGTCCGCCGCAATCGTCTGACGTACGGCATTCTCTACATGCAGATCAGCCGCGGTGTTGCCCCCCGCGACCATGCGTATGATGAAAACCTGCGACCAACCATTGTCATGACGTGTCGGTCAATACCGGTATCGAAGTTCATCATAATTGCCAGGGATGGCGTGACGGTCAGGACATTTTCTGAAGAACGCTGGGCACGCCCCGATATCAAGACAGTGTCACTGCTGCCCAATGTTTTGGCCAAGCAGGCTGCACGTCAGGCTGGCGACTTTGAGGCCTGGTTTGTCGATGCACAAGGCTTTGTCACGGAAGGCGCCTCTACCAACGCCTGGATCGTGACCACACAGGGGAAATTGCGCACGCGGGCCCTGTCCAAGGCCATCTTGCCTGGTATCGTGCGTGGCATCATGGTGGAGGCGGCCCAGGACCTTGGGGTCGCGCTTGAGGAAAAAGCCTTCACCGTGGCAGAGGCAAAAGCTGCCAGGGAAGCCTTCATCACCAGCACGGGCGGGGTGATGCCTGTTGTGGCGGTGGATGGCACCCCGGTCGGCAATGGGTCGCCGGGCGAAACCACGCTCAAGCTGGTGGCCGCCTATCAGGAACATCTGGCCAAACAGACTGGGGATCCTGAGGCAACTTTGAAAGTGCTGACCGGCCTATGAGCTTGCACCCGCTTTACCAAACACAGACCTGGGTTTTTGACCTCGATAACACGCTCTATGCCCCGCATTCGGACCTTTTTGGCCAAATTGATGTGCGGATGGGTGCCTTTATTTCTGATCTGCTGGATGTCGATCTGGTCGAGGCGCGCAAGGTGCAAAAGGACTATTTCTTTACTTATGGCACCACGCTCAGCGGGTTGATCCGCCACCACAACATCAACCCCCATACCTTTATGGAATATGTCCACGACATTGATTTGGGTGTCATCTCGGCTGACGAGGTGTTGGACAAAGCGCTGGCCGCCCTGCCGGGGGACAAGTTGGTTTATACCAATGGGTCCGCAGATCATGCCA
The DNA here is from genome assembly GCA_004356955.1 of Alphaproteobacteria bacterium. Taxonomy (GTDB): domain Bacteria; phylum Pseudomonadota; class Alphaproteobacteria; order SMXS01; family SMXS01; genus SMXS01. Next base: position 7,347 of record SMXS01000038.1, read on the forward strand.
AACGCGTGCTCGACAAATTAGAAATCCAGGATCGATTCTCGGGTATTTATGACACTGAAGCGGCAGACTTCATTCCCAAGCCTGACCCAGGGGCATTCAAAGACATGATCGCGCATTTCAATCTGGACCCGGCGAAATCTGTCATGGTCGAAGATATGGCCCGCAATCTCGAACCCGCTTTTGATGCGGGTATGAAGACAATCTGGTGCCCAACCGACAGTGAATGGTCGGGCAAGGGCGCCGACAGCCGTTATATCGATTACGTTGTTGATGCCCTGCCAGACTGGCTGTTGGGTGTGGCCATGTCAGGTGACGAATAGGGCCCTCCAGACCAATTGACTCGGGCCCCTCATTCGCTATGGTCTGCGCGAATTTGACACTGTCACCCACACAGTCAGAGAGGAAAGAACATGTCTGTCAGTGAGCTGGAACCAATCATCGAGGCCGCATGGGAAGACCTTGACGCCATTAATCTTGATACGCAGGGCGAAGTCCGCGACGCTGTCAATGCCGCGCTTGATGCGCTGGATTCTGGCGCTGTCCGCGTTGCCGAGAAAATTGATGGTGACTGGGTGGTCAATCAGTGGCTGAAAAAGGCTGTGCTTTTATCCTTCCGCATCAATGACATGGATGTCATTTCCGGCGGTCCGGGTGGCAATTCTAATTGGTGGGACAAGGTTCCCTCCAAGTTTGCCGATTGGGATGCCGACCAGTTTCGCCAGGCTGGTTTTCGGGCCGTGCCGGGCGCTATTGTGCGCAGGTCTGCCTATATCGCTAAAAGCGTCGTGTTAATGCCCAGTTTCGTCAATCTGGGTGCCTATGTCGACGAGGGCACCATGGTTGATACATGGGCCACGGTTGGATCTTGTGCGCAGATTGGCAAGAATGTGCATATCTCGGGCGGCGCTGGAATTGGCGGTGTGTTGGAGCCGCTGCAGGCCGGTCCGGTGATCATCGAAGACAATTGCTTTATTGGTGCCCGGTCCGAAGTCGCCGAAGGCGTGGTGGTCGAAGAAGGCGCTGTGCTGTCCATGGGCGTCTATCTGGGGGCCAGCACCAAAATTATTAATCGCGCGACGGGCGATATTCATATCGGCCGCGTCCCCGCTTATTCGGTGGTTGTGCCGGGCTCCCTGCCGCCCGCAAGTGGCAACGGCCCCAGCCTGTATTGCGCCGTCATCGTCAAAACTGTTGATGCACAGACCCGGTCCAAGACGTCGGTCAACGAATTGTTGCGGGACTAGGGTCTCGATAACAAAAATTGAACAATTTTTGTTATTTTGATATGGTTTGGGCATGAATATTTCTTTGACCAAACACTTTGAAGACTTTGTTGCGGCCTCTGTTGCCACCGGACGATTTAAGTCGTCCAGTGAGGTCGTGCGAGAAGCCCTTAGATTGTTGGAGGAGCGAGAATTGGAACTTGCGCTCCTTCGACGGGACCTCGGCATCGGGCGTCAAGATGTCAGCGCCGGGCGGATAAAACCGTTCGATGCGGACGCCATCAAGGCATCGGGACGCAGTAAATTAGCGGACTGATATCGCTTTCCCTCACTGACAGTGCGGAACAGGATTTGATCGATATCTGGGTCATGATTGCTCGCGACGATGTTGACGCTGCTGACCGGGTCGTTGACGAAATACAGGAACGTCTGTGGTCTGTCAGAGCGTATCCATATTCAGGACAAGATGTGTCCTGGCTGTTGGTCGGCCTCCGTCGGTTGACGGTTCGACGCTATCTGATCTTTTATTCAGTAGCAGACTCCCCTAAAAGCTTGATAGTTGAACGTGTTCTGCATAGCAGTCGCAATGTCGAAGCACTGTTTCAGAAAGATTAGGTACGGCCATGGCATCAATTGATCCCATAGAACTTTCACAGTCGCTGATGCGGTGCGAAAGCGTGACACCGCTGGATGCGGGCGCGCTTGATGTGTTGCAAAGCGCACTCGAGGGCTTGGGATTTGTGTGCCAGCGCCATGTCTTCAGCGAAGATGGGACGCCAGACGTCGACAATCTGTATGCCCGACTGGGTTTAGGCGCCCCCAATATTTGTTTTGCGGGCCACACAGATGTGGTGCCCGTGGGCGATGCCGATGCCTGGACGGTCGACCCGTTCGGCGCCAAGATCAAAGACGGTATCCTATATGGGCGCGGGGCGGTGGATATGAAGCCGTCGATTGCCGCCTTTGTCGCTGCGGCCTCTCGCTTGGCGGGCGAGCGCGACACCATCAATGGCTCGATCAGCTTCCTGATCACCGGTGACGAAGAAGGCCCGGCCATCAACGGTACAAAGAAGTTGCTGCAGGTCATCACAGACCAGGGTGAAGTGCTGGACGACTGCATCGTTGGTGAACCGACAAATCCGACAAGTCTGGGCGAAATGGCCAAGATCGGCCGACGCGGGTCGATCAACGGGCAATTGCGGGTCGATGGCGTGCAGGGCCATGCGGCCTATCCTGAAAATGCAGATAATCCTGTGCCGAAAATCCTTCGTCTTTTGAAGGTGCTGGATGCCTTGGCGCTCGACAACGGTAATGACCACTTTCAACCGTCGAATTTGGAAATCACCACCATTGATGTCGGCAATGAAGCCCAAAACGTGATCCCGGCCCATGCGACGGCCAAGTTCAATGTGCGCTTTAACAGCGAACATTCAGGCGAGAGTATCGAAGCGTTGCTGCGGCGGGCCCTGACCGAAACCAACATCGCCTATCATTTAGACCTGCAGGTCACGGGTGAATCGTTCCTGTGTCCACCCGGTCGCCTCAGTGATCTGATGGTCGGCGCAGTTGAAAAGGTGCTGGGTGTTACCCCGGAACTGTCGACGACAGGTGGCACTTCGGATGCGCGGTTCATCCATAATTACTGCAATCTGGTGGAATTCGGCCTGATCAACGATATGGCCCACAAGGTTGATGAACATATCGCTGTGGATGATGTGCATGCCCTGGGTGACATTTATCTCGAAGTCCTGCGCAATTATTTCGACTAGTCTGGATAGACGGCCCGCACCAGATAAAGCCCCTGGGGCGGACCGTTGAACCCAAGCGCCGAGCGGTCTTTGGCCTCTAGGGCATCAATGACATCTTGTTTTGTCCATTTGCCTTCGCCGACCAGTTTCAGCGTGCCGACCATCGATCGAACCTGGTGATGCAGGAAGGACCGCGCCTCGGCCATGATAGAGATTTCCTCGCCATGCCGAATAACGTCCAGCCGATCCAGCGTCTTAACCGGTGATTTGGCCTGGCAGTGGATCGACCGGAACGTCGTGAAATCATTATCGCCCACCAGCACCTGGGCGGCGTCATGCATGGCCTCGGCATCCAGCGGTACGGGCACATGCCAGGCCAGGCCCTTGTCGATGGTCAAGGGCGCACGGCGATTGACGATCAGATAGCGATAGTGCCGGGCAATGGCGTCAAAACGGGCGTGAAAGTCCTGACTGACAGCCGCGCAATCCAGCACTGAAATTGGCAGGGGTTTGACGTGGTAGTTGATCGCGCCCATGACCTTGTCTGATGTCGTCTCGGTTTCCAGATCAATATGGATGACCTGGCCTTCGGCATGTACGCCAGCGTCCGTGCGGCCAGACCCAAAGACGCGTACTTCTTCACCGCAGAATTTTTCAACTGCTTCTTCAATGGCTTGCTGCACTGACATGCCATTTTTCTGGCGTTGGAAGCCAACCATTGGACCGCCGTGATATTCCACGGTCATGCGATAACGCTGGGTCAAAGGATTGTTCCCTTGGGGATGGTGAACCCGCGCAGTAGATCGGCCGCAGCCACCGGCTTTTTGCCTGCGCGTTGTAATTCCAGCAATTGCACGGCGCTAGTACCACAAGCAATGGTCAGCACGTCGTCGAGTACTGTTCCTGCAGGGCCTGCACCATCTATTTGCTGACTGCGCAACACTTTGATGCGTTCGCCCTCATACTCAAACCATGCGCCGGGGAAGGGGCTAATGCCTCGAATTAACTGATCAACCTCGGGGGCCGTTCTGGACCAGTCGATCCGCGCTTCGGCTTTGTCGATCTTGGAAGCGTAGGTCACGCCGTCTTCAGACTGGGGCGTCGGGACGACACCCGCCATGACGTCATCAATCGACCCGGCCAGAATATCCATATTGCCGGCGGCTAGTTGATCATGCAGCCGCCCGGCAGTGGTTTCGGTCAGGATGGGGATGATGCGGCTGCGATAGACGGGGCCGGTATCGAGGCCTTTTTCCATGCGCATGATGTTGACCCCGGTTTCGGTGTCCCCTGCCATAATGGCACGCTGGATGGGGGCGGCCCCGCGCCAGCGCGGCAAAAGCGACCCATGCACATTCAAGCACCCATATTTAGGCGCGTCCAAAATGACTTTGGGCAGGATCAGGCCATAGGCCGCAACAATGGCAATGTCGGCATTCAGGCCCGCGAAAGCTGCCTGGTCCTCAATGCTTTTGAAATTGGTTGGCGTGAAGACAGGCAGATTATGCTCAACAGCGAAGGCATGAACGGGCGATGGCACTGTCTTTTTGCCGCGGCCGGCGCGGCGGGGTGGCTGGCTGTAAACACCAACAATTTCATGATCTTGGCCAGCGGACCACTGATGCAGATCAGAAAGGATGGTGCGGGCAAGGTCTGGCGTGCCCATGAAGATGAAGCGCATCTGCAACCCCTACACCTTGTTATTCGGCGGCCTGCTTGCTCGCTTTGACAAGCTTGCGCACGATGATATTGCGTTTGACGGCCGACAAATGATCGATAAACAAAATGCCCCTCAAATGGTCAATTTCGTGCTGGATGCATGTGGCGAGCAGACCGTCTGCGTGGATTTCCTGTTTGTTGCCGTCATAGTCCAGAAAATTCAGTTTAATCTCAGCCGGGCGATCCACATCGGCAGTAAATTCCGGCACCGACAGGCAGCCTTCTTCATAGGTGGCCAATTCTTCGGAGGCCCAGGTAATTTCCGGGTTCACAAAGTATCGCGGATAGGGGTCATCTTCGTCGCGGGCGATATCCAAGACAATCGCCTCGACGGGTTCACCGACCTGGATGGCGGCCAGGCCAATGCCGGGGGCGTCATACATGGTTTCCAACAAGTCATCCATCAGCACGCGCAGATCGTCCGTCACTTCTGCAACAGGTTTTGATACCCGCTTCAAAAAAGGGTCCGGTGCCGTAATGATTTGGCGTATCGCCATCGCGTGTATCTCCACAATTCCGCTGACTAATTAGTGTCGCGAGCCGTGACCGTCAAGTTCCGCCATGATAGGGTATTTTTTGCTTGGGAGAAATGCGCACAATGATTGAACAGATTTCGACGGAAATGATAATGCTGGCCGGCCTCGGGGTGGTTGTTGTGGCCCTTGTGGCCCTGATCAGCGTCATCATGCGCCAATCCAAAAAACCCGAGGGGCCGGACGAAACAATCCTGTTGTTAAAGGCGCAATTGGATGTCTTGGTGCTCAACCAACAGAGCCTGCAAACCGCGCTCAACGAGCAACTGACTGTCGTCTCAAATCGGTTGGGCAAGGGCATGTCTGACAATGCCGAGAAGACCGCTAAGTCTTTGGGGGCTTTGACGGAGCGCCTGAAAGTTATCGACGCCGCGCAGGAAAACATCAAAAAGCTGTCCGGCGATGTCATCAGCCTGCAAGATATTTTGTCGAACAAGCAGGCGCGTGGGTCTTTTGGTGAAATTCAGCTGGAAGATCTGGTGCGCGGGACCATGCCGCCCAACGCCTATGAATTCCAGTCGACCCTATCGAATGGACGGCGGCCCGACTGCATCATTCGCCTGCCAAACCCACCCGGGTCCATCGTCATCGATGCAAAATTTCCGCTAGAGAGCTATCGCGCCATCCAAAATGCGCAGTCCGATGATGAAATGAAGATTGCCCGGCGCGGGTTTTCCGCAGATATCCTGAAACACGTCAGTGACATCTCTGAAAAGTACATCCTGCCAGGCGAAACAGCCGATACGGCGTTGATGTTCATCCCTGCTGAGGCCGTCCATGCCGAGCTTTATGCCAATTTCGAAGAGACGGTCAAAAAGGCCTATCAGGCCAAAGTCGTCATCGTGTCGCCCAATACGCTGTATGCGACCCTGAACACCATGCGGGCGGTTTTGCGCGATGTCCAGATGCGCGAACAGGCGGGGTTGATCCAAAAAGCCGTGGCAGCATTGTTGACCGATGTTGTGCGGTTGGATGACCGGGTCGGTAAATTGCAAAGCCACTTCCAACTGGCCGAAAAAGATATTCGCGACATTCAGATTTCGACCCAAAAAATAACCCGTCAGGGTGAACGGATCGAAGAAATTGATGTTGAGGATGACCGGCCTGATTTGAGTGTTGTTGAGGGTGGGAAGGCCTAACCAGGCTGTAGGGGCTCCTTCGAAACAATTTGCCGCTGACGCGTTAAATCACTCAGGACGAACCACTTCCTTTTTAGGTTCGTCCTGAGTGATTTGCGCAGCAAATTGTATCGAAGGATTGTTGCCGAACAGTCTTAAAACGGCCGTCTTGCCTTCATCGCCTGGATCAGGGTTCCGTCATCCAGATAATCCAGCTCGCCACCAACGGGCACGCCGTGGGCCAGGCGGGTGACGATGACGTTGCAGTCTGTCAGGCGGTCGGTGATATAGTGGGCCGTGGTCTGGCCATCCACCGTGGCATTCATCGCCAGGATAATTTCGCTGACATCGTCATCGGCTGCGCGCCCGATCAAGCTGGAAATGGTCAAATCTTCAGGACCAACCCCATCAAGTGCAGATAAAACACCCCCCAGCACATGATAGTGACCGCGATAGCTTGCGCGTTCCAGGGCCCACAGGTCGGCAACTTCTTCCACAACGCAAATGGCGGCCTTGCTGCGTTTGACATCGATACAGATATGGCAGGGGTCCGAAGTGTCGAGATTGCTGCAAATGCTGCAGGGCGTGATACGGGTTGCTGCCTCGGTCAACGCATCGGCAAGCGGTGTCATGGCCGTCTCACCCTTTTTCAGCAGATCGAGCGCGGCGCGGCGGGCCGACCGTGGTCCAAAGCCAGGCAAGCGTGCCAATAGTTGGATCAACCGGTCAATTTCTGGACCTATGACGGGGGCTGCCACTCTATTGCCTAGATATTCAGGTTCATGCCGGGGGGCAGTTGAATGCCGCCGGTGATCTTCTTCATTTCCTCGGCCGCATAGGCCTCGACCCGGCTTTTGGCGTTGGCGTGGGCGGCGACGATCAAGTCTTCAACGACCTCTTTTTCGTCGCTACTAAACAGGGCAGGGTCGATGGTCACGCTTTTCAGGCTGCCTTTGCCATCCAGGGTGACTTTGACCATGCCCGCCCCGGACGAGCCTTCGATGGTCGCATTTTCCAGGGCGACATGCATGTCGCTCATGCTCTGCTGCATGTCCTGCGCTTGTTTGAGCATGTCTTTGAGGTCTTTCATTCTTCGTCGTCTTCCTCGTCAATATAGGTTTCGTCAATCTCTGGTTCTTCGGGCTCTACCACACTGGTGATTTTTGCGTCGGGGAAAGCCGCGAGCGCCGAAAGGACCAATGGGTGAGTGGATACTTCGTCGTGCAGCGCCTGCTTGTGGGCCAACCGCTGGTCGCGCAGGGTCTGTTGGCCTTCTTCTTTCGAGACCATGACCATCCAGTTTTGCCCGGTCCAGTCGCGCAGCATCTTACTGAGGACGTTCGGCAATTTGGGGCGGGCTTTGTCGGTCAGACGCAATTCTATCTGACCGGGCTGAAATGACACCAAGTGTACATTGGTGGTGAGTTCCGCCTCTAAGCGCAGCTCATTCTTTTCGCGACACATAGCCAGCACCTGACCAAAGTTGGTTGGTCCCCAGGCTTTGGCATTCGCTTCAGCCTCTGGGTCAATGGCAGGGGCGGGTTCTGGATCGGCTGCAGGCTCTGGTTCTGGTAGTGGGTCAGGCTGGGCGACCATCTGGACCTGAGCGCCGCCGCTTGCCTCGGTCACTGGCTGGGTCAGTGTGGCAACGGGTGCTTGTGTTGGCACGGCCACCGGTTCGGGCGCTTGTGCCTCTGGTGCGGGTGCGGGTGCAGCGCTCGGCGTTGTGGCGGCGGAAGGGCTGGCGGCCAGGCCATCCTTTTGCAGCTTTTTAACGAGATCGGCCGGGCTGGGCAGATCGGCCGCATAAGCCAGTCGGATCAGCGCCATTTCAGCGGCACTCAGGGGCATGGGGGCCAGGCGCACTTCCTCCAGCCCTTTCAATAACATTTGCCAGGTGCGGGTCAGCACCGGCATCGACAGCTTGCCCGCCATATCGGCGCCAAAAACGCGTTCTGCCTCAGGCGCGCTTAGGCTGTCGGCGGCGTCGGGGACGGCTTTCAATTGGGTGATCCAGTGGGTCAGCTCCAGCAGGTCCTGCATCGTCGTCACGGGGTCGGCCCCGGCGTTATATTGGTTGCGCAAATTCAACAGGGCGGCCTGGATGTCGCCCCCCATCAAATCGCCAAACAGGTCCATCACCAACAGGCGATCGGCCAGGCCCAACATGGTGCGCACTTGCTCGGTGGTGGTCTTGCCCGCGCCATGCGCAATGGCCTGGTCCAAAAGCGACAGGCCGTCACGGACCGAGCCATCGGCGGCACGAGAGATCAGGTCGATGGCCCCTGGTTCAATCTGGGCCCCCTCGCGTCCGGCAATGTCGGTGAAATATTCCACCAATAAGGCTGTTTTAATGCGCCGCAGATCAAAGCGCTGGCAACGAGACAGCACGGTGATCGGGACTTTGCGTATTTCAGTTGTCGCGAAGACAAATTTGACGTGCTCTGGGGGTTCCTCCAGCGTCTTTAGCAAGGCGTTAAAGGCATTGCGCGACAGCATGTGCACTTCGTCGATGATGTAAATCTTGAAGCGGGCGCTGCCGGGGGCATAGCGCACGCCTTCGATAATTTCGCGGATGTC
>SMXS01000039.1 GCA_004356955.1 Alphaproteobacteria bacterium
CATCAAATGCATGTCCATGGGGTCGATGGTTGATGAAGAAACCGCCATGATCTGGCGCGGGCCCATGGTTGTCAGCGCCATCAGTCAAATGATCAATGACGTCAAATGGGGCAAACTTGATGTTTTGGTGCTGGATCTGCCGCCAGGCACCGGGGACGCCCAATTGACTATCGCCCAAAAAGTGCCCCTGGCGGGCAGTGTCATTGTGTCGACGCCGCAAGACATCGCCCTGTTAGATGCCCGTCGCGGCATTGCTATGTTCAACAAGGTCAAAGTTCCTACCTTGGGCATCGTCGAGAATATGAGCACTTTTGTTTGCCCGCATTGTGGCGAGGCCTCTCATATCTTTGGCCATGGCGGGGCCAGGCAAACAGCACTTGATCTGGGTGTCGACTTTTTGGGCGAAATACCGCTGCATCTCAGCATCCGTGAAACTTCGGACCAGGGTACGCCCATTGTGGTGTCCCAACCCGACAGCCCCGAGGCCCAGGCCTTTCTGGATATCGCAACAGCGGTGGCCGCAAAGTTGGACGCCGGGCAAAAAGCCGCACCCACTATCAGCTTCAGCTAGGCTGATTTTCTTTCATAGACGACAAAACTGTAGCCTGGGTCATCCGGCTGTCGGTCCTGTGATGGTGTACGCAAGACCTCGACCCACTGGTCAGCATCAAGATCTGAAAACCAGGTATCCCCTTCATAGTTCTTATGAATTTCGGTGAGGTAGACCCGATTTGCAAGGCTGCGCCCCGTGTCATACAGCCCCGATCCACCAATGATCATGGCCTCGGTTGCGCCAATTTCTTTGGCCAATTGAAGCCCCGCCTCCAGGCTATCAGCCAAATGGGCACCGTCCGGCGCAACCGACAGAGACCGCGACACAATAATATTGTCCCGCCCCGGCAACGGCTTGCCGAGCGATTCCCACGTCTTGCGGCCCATGATGATCGGTTTGCCCATCGTGACTTTTTTGAAATAGCGGGAATCTTCTGACACATGCCAGGGGATGCCGCCATTCATGCCAATGACACCATTATGGGCGACGGCGACAATCATCGAAATGTCCATATATGCAGACCTTGGTGATCAGACCGCGATGGGGGCCGAAATGGAAGGATGCGCCTGATAGTTCTCTAACGTGAAGTCATCATACTTGAACGAGAAAATGTCTTTCACGTCGGGATTGATACGCATGGTCGGCAGGGCAAATTGTTCGCGCTGTAACTGTTCGTCGACCTGATCGAGATGGTTCGAATACAGGTGCGCGTCGCCAAAGGTGTGGATAAATTCGCCAGCGCGCAGGCCACAGACCTGGGCAACCATCATCGTCAACAATGCGTAGGAGGCGATGTTGAACGGTACGCCCAAAAAGATATCGGCACTACGCTGATACAGCTGGCACGACAACGCCCCATCGGCGACATAAAATTGAAACAGGCAATGGCATGGGGGCAATGCCATGTCATCGACATCTGCCACATTCCAGGCCGACACAATGTGACGACGGCTGTCTGGATTGTTTTTAATCTGGTCAATCAAATTGGCGATCTGGTCAATCTGTTGGCCATCAGGTGTTGGCCAGCTGCGCCATTGGTGGCCATAAACCGGGCCCAACTCGCCCCGTTCATCCGCCCAATCATCCCAGATGGAAACACCATTATCTTTCAGGTATTTGATGTTGGTATCCCCATCGAGGAACCATAGCAGCTCATGAATGATGGACTTTAGATGCAGCTTTTTGGTCGTCAGCATCGGGAAGCCGTCGGCCAGGCCGAATCGCATCTGATACCCAAATACACTGAGCGTGCCCGTGCCTGTCCGGTCGCCTTTCACGGCGCCAAAGTCGCGAACATGCCGCATCAGATCAAGATATTGCTTCATTTGCCGCCCAAGCCACTAATTGTGGTGAAAGGATACCGAGTCACAAAAGATTCCACCAGAACAAGTTTACGCGCTTTTCCTTTTATTTTGCCCCGCACACGCCTATATAGAGGGCGTCGGGCAACCGACTATGGCGATAAACGAATTATGGAATAAGCGGTTCGGACCCGGGGGCGGTACCCGGCGCCTCCACCAATTTCACCGGCCTAATTGGGCCAAATACAACAGTGATTTTGGGGGCGAAATAGGATCGACGAACGTAGTAAAGATATCTTCTTTCGCTCGGCATGATACCGCCGTTATCGGGTCATATATACAAATGCCAACGATAATGAGGCATACGCTCTAGCTGCTTAATAACCAGCAAAAGCGCGGTTCGGAGGGGCACCGGGCAACAGAAGCCCCTCCACTAATTCACTTTTAACTGGGCCAATTGCCAAAAAAGTGCGCTTTTACACGCATCAGGCATGGACAATCGCTGATTTGACTCTTATGACGCGTGGCTTAGTCTAAGACTCTGAGAATCACACAGGCTTACCACTATGACAGCAGACCAATTCGACTATGCCGCAAGAATGCAGGGCGCTCTTCTAGGCATTGTGCGCGACCTCTTAAAGGACGTCGCGACAGATGGTCTTCCAGGTGATCACCATTTTTATCTGACCTTCGACACCAATCATGATGGTGTTGTGATGCCGACCCATCTAAAGGAACGTCATCCCAGCTCGATGACCATTGTCATTCAGCATCAATATTGGGACCTGATCGTCACCGATGAATTGTTCTCGCTTCAGCTTAGTTTTAATGGACGCCAAGAATCACTCACCATCCCGTATGCAGCGCTCACCAGTTTTGTCGACCCATCGGTCCAATTCGGTCTGCCACTGCAGGAAAACGCCCCGATCAAAGATATCGTGGACGTCTCGACAGCCCCGATAAAGGCTGAACCCGTTGATGAGCCACAGGTCGAAGAAGAAACAGTGGCCGAAGCTGACGAAGAAGAAGAAGAAGCAGTAACCGACAATGTGATTACGCTGGACCGCTTCCGCAAAACTTGATCAAGCGGGGCGACTTTGTGTCCCCAGCCACAGATACCGGGCCCACATAGGCCCCAGATTCAGACTTAAAGGCGCGCCATGAGCGATTTTGCTTATCACGACATGTTTCCCACAGGTGAAGACGAGACAAAATATCGCAAGCTGACGAGCGACTTCGTTGGCATGGCAAAACTGGGCGACCAAGACGTTCTGACCATCGATCCGCAGGCCATCACAAACCTGACAGCAGAGGCGATGCGCGACATTGCCCATCTGTTGCGCCCAGGCCACCTGCAACAATTGCGTGATATCCTTGACGATTCTGAGGCGTCCGCCAATGACCACTTTGTGGCGCTGGAACTGTTGAAGAACGCCAATGTCGCCGCTGGTATGGTGTTGCCGGGTTGTCAGGACACGGGCACAGCCATTGTCATTGGCAAAAAGGGCCAAAATGTTTGGACCGGTGGCAGCGATGAAGAAGCCATTTCGCGCGGTGTGTACGACACCTATACCGGCACCAATTTACGCTATTCGCAAATGGCCCCCCTCAAGATGTTTGAAGAGGTCAATACCAAGACCAATCTGCCGGCCCAAATCGACCTCTATGCCACCGGGGGCAACGCCTACAAGTTCCTGTATATGGCCAAAGGCGGTGGCTCTGCCAACAAGACCTTTTTGTACCAGGCGACACCTGCCGTGCTGCGTGAAGACGCGTTCCTGGAGTTCATTGACGAAAAAATCCGCACCCTCGGGACCTCTGCCTGCCCGCCCTACCATCTTGCAATCGTCGTTGGTGGCCTGAGTGCCGAGATGAACCTGAAGACTGTCAAGCTGGCGTCCGCCCGCGAACTGGACGGGTTGCCACTCCAGGGGTCAGAGGGCGCAACAGCGTTTCGCGATATCGATATGGAACAGAAAATCCACAAATTGGCCCAGCGCACGGGTATTGGCGCGCAGTTTGGCGGCAAATATTTCTGCCACGATGTCCGCGTCATCCGACTACCTCGCCATGGTGCGTCCGTGCCCATCGGCATCGGCGTATCATGTTCGGCCGACCGCCAGGCCAAGGGCAAGATCACTGCAGAGGGCGTCTTCCTGGAACAGCTGGAGACAGACCCTGCGAAATATCTACCCGAAGCCACTCAGGATGATTTGGCCACCGAAGTCGTCAAAGTCGACCTGAACCGACCCATGGGCGAAGTCCTGGCAGAGCTAAACCAATATCCGATCAAGACACGCCTGGCCCTGACCGGGTCCATCGTAGTGGCCCGCGATCTGGCGCATGCAGCGATCCTGAAGAACATAGAAGACGGCGCCCCTATGCCTGATTATCTGAAGAACCACATCGTCTATTATGCTGGCCCGGCAAAACGACCAAAGGGCTATGCCAGTGGCTCGTTCGGCCCAACAACGGCGGGACGGATGGATTCCTATGTATCGAAGTTCCAGTCTATGGGCGGCAGCATGGTCATGCTGGCAAAGGGTAACCGCAGCGCCCAGGTCAAGGAAAGCTGCGCCGAACACGGCGGATTTTATCTGGGGTCCATCGGCGGTCCAGCGGCCATCCTGGCGCAGAACAATATCAAGAACGTAGAATGCATCGACTTTGAGCACTTTGGCATGGAAGCCGTCTGGAAAATTGATGTGGTGGACTTCCCGGCCTTTGTCGTGATCGACAACAAAGGCAATGATTTTTTCACCAACCCCTGAAGTCACTGATCATGTCTGGCCCTGTTAAACGATCTGTCACCCTGGCCGGGCACCGCACCAGCATCTCGCTGGAGCCAATTTTTTGGTCATTGTTGGAATCTCAGGCCGATGTTGCGGGTCTTAGCATCAACCAATTTGTGCTGCAGCTCGACGCAAGCCGCACGACCAATCTATCCAGCGCCATCCGGACATATCTGGTCGAGCAGCTTATGGACGGGAACGATTAGGGCTGCTGCTCTTTCGAATTTCTTTTTTCAACTTCGTCGAACAAACCCTGCATCAATAACTCGAACGGGTTGATCTGCTGCTGGCTGGATTCAGGCTCTAACGCTGGTTGAGACGGCCCTTCTGCAGGTGCCCTTGGTTTGGTGGCTGGGGCCCCTAAAAGCTGACGCAGCCCACTATTACCGCCATCGGCACTAAAGTCGTCCAACAGACGGCTGGCCAGTCGGCGGCCGATATAGGCGGTCATGGCTTTGGTCTTGGTTTTCTGTTGAGGGTTATCGATCGCGCCATAAAGCCGCATGCCGATGCTCGGGGTGTTTTCGTGCCCGGGCTCTGTCAGTTTGAAGTCAATGTCTGCGTCCAGCGTCCATTGCGGCAGATCAATTGTCGCGTTCACGGTCGCTTGCGAGGCCTCTAATATGGCGATTGCTGGCCCTGTAGTGGCAACACCTCTGGCCAATTTGAAGGGCGCATGGAAGCGTTCATATTTGGTTTCTCCGCCGCCCAAAGCCGTTTTGACCAGTTTGATAAAATCGTCATATTCGACCAGCGACAACATGGTTTCGCTCATCCGCACCATATCGATGCCCTGAACCACGCCATTTTCGGCCAAAAAGTCCATATCGCCCGACAGGCTGGAAACCAGCGCCTTCTGGCTGTCGCCCCTGCCCTGAATATCGGCAGAAACAGAAAACTTGCCGGTTGCTACCGTCAAATCGGCCGCTGCTGCCAGAGCTTGCGACACAGATGCATTGGTCAGGCTGAAAGACGCGCTCAGGACAGGTTGGTCTGCCTGGCCTTCAACGAGAAGGGTCAGGCCACCATTGAAGGTCAGGTCGCCCCCAAACAATTTCGCTGTCATCGACGGGATGGCGAGGCCTTTTCCATTCAACTTGATCCGCATCTTTGGTGAGACAAAATTATAGGCGTGAAAATTCAGTTGCCTGGCTGCCAGATCAATCGTCGCATCAACCAGGCCAAGCGACGACAGATCGATCTTGTCATCGGACCACCGCAGCTGTTGGTTCTGGCGCGCCTCGACAGCACCGGTTTCCCCCGACCCCATGAAGGACCCCAGATCAAAAGTGTCAAAATTCAACACCGCTGCCACCACAGGCACGTCGCCCTTTAGGTCGACCATTAACTGGCCTTGAAACGAGGTTGGCCCCAAAACACCGCTTAGGTCATCGATTGTAAGCTGATCCGTCGTCCCATTAACCTTGGCACTCAGGCTCAGCGGCCTGTTCCGCAGCGTAGGCGAGGCGACATCAAAACCCAGCACGCCCATCATGGGCACCAGATCCTGGGCCTGAATGCTGCTGGCCAGCTTTAGACTGGTTGCCTTGTCACCCATTTCAATATTACCCGACAACGAGGCTTTGCCGCCGCCCAATTCCATGCCCAGATTAAGATCGTATTTCTGGCCATGGCCAATAATGGTGCCTCTGATCGTCACGGGACTGTCAAAGTCCGGCGCAGGGGCTACCATATCCAGGCCCGCAATCTGGGTCACCTGGAGCCAGCTCTGGCTCGACAATTCGACCTGCATGTTGGTTTCAGTGGTGCCGTCTGGCTGTTCGGACAATTTGCTGCGAATGGCCAGTCTTGTATCATCCAACATTGCCTGACCATCAAGATTGATCGCCGGCCCCATCATGGAAAATTGTGTGTTCAGGTCAAGGCTCTGGGCGTTCAACTGTATCGGCAACGCGCCAATCCCCACAAACCGCCGAAGCCGGCGTAAATCATCCGTTTGCACCGACAAGCTGCCTTCAATGCCGAGCACGTCGCCACCCGTAATTGTCAGGTCTGAAATGGCGAGGGTTGCACCAGCCACATTGCCAGAGCGCACCGACTGCAAAAGAATACGATCTTGGGAAATTTCAATCGTCGCCGACACTCCTGTGAGGCTCTCACGTTGATAGGTTAATTGTTCGACCGTCAGGGTACCTTTGACATCTATCGCGGTCAGGTCATTGACCAAACCCAGCGCATCAAAGGGCTGATCGTCCTCAATGCTGGCGGGTGGCATGTAGACGTCGGCATTGAAGCGATCTGCCGTCAGATTAAAGCCAATGCTGGGCCGGTCCCGGCCTAGGACATAAGCAACACCTCCGGTGATGGTCGTCGTGTCGATCTTCAGTTCCAGATTACCCAATTGCACCGCGTCGCCATTATATCCCAGCGAGCTCTTGATGATCATCTGGGTCAGCCGGTCCTTGGAAATGGCGGCGAGGTCGACATCAAAGGCGGCCAGCATCGTCCGCAAATTGGATGACCCGGCGCGCA
>SMXS01000040.1 GCA_004356955.1 Alphaproteobacteria bacterium
GCCGGGCTGATGGTAGCGTGAACGTCTCGACGGCTGTAGTCACCATCGCTGAGCGCGCGATACAGGATGTCGTTATCATTCGTCGCAACAACCAGTTTCTCGATTGGCAGTCCCATTTGCATGGCCGCATAAC
Organism: Alphaproteobacteria bacterium; assembly: GCA_004356955.1. Classification (GTDB taxonomy): domain Bacteria; phylum Pseudomonadota; class Alphaproteobacteria; order SMXS01; family SMXS01; genus SMXS01. The sequence goes on from SMXS01000040.1 coordinate 134, forward strand.
CTGCATAAACGTCACCAAAATTACCGGTCGGCACGGCGAAAACAGCACGCACACCATCGGCAGCCCCCAGCTTTAGCGCCGCAAAGAAGTAATAGACGATCTGCGCCATCACCCGCGCCCAATTGATCGAGTTCACCGCGCCAAGGTTATGCTTGTCGCGGAATTCATGATCATTGAACAAGGCCTTCACAAGCGCCTGGCAATCATCAAATGTGCCATCAACAGCAATGTTGAAGACATTGTTGGACGATACTGTCGTCATCTGACGGCGTTGCACATCTGACACCCGCCCATCGGGGTGCAGCATATATATCTGAATGGCATCCCTGCCCTGACAGGCTGCAATGGCAGCCGAGCCCGTATCGCCAGAGGTCGCACCAACAATGGTGATTTCGTCTTTGTTCTTAACCAGGATCGATTCAAACAGGCGGCCCAAAAGCTGCAGCGCCACGTCTTTAAACGCATGGGTTGGACCGTGAAACAGCTCTAACAGATATTCGTCTTCACCCAGCTTGCGCAACGGTGTGACATCTTCATCGTCAAATGTCGCGTATGACTGATGCACCAGTTCTGCAAATTCTGTGCGGGTAATTGACCCTTCGACATAGGGATACATGATCTCGACAGCGAGGTCCGAGTAAGACATCTTGGCGAGGCGCGGCAGATCGCCACTGGCGATTTGTGGCCACGATTGCGGGACATAAAGCCCACCGTCACGCGCCAGACCGGCCAATACCACCTCTTCAAAATTCAGCGCCTCGGCCCGACCGCGAGTGCTGATATATTTCATTGGCGTAATGCGATGGGACAGCAAAAAGATCACCAGCGCAATCGCCCCGAAAATGAACCACGTAAAGGCATAGGTCAGATGGTTGTCGACCATTTTAATGACGGTCTGCCCGCCTTTTGGCCAGTCGCCAATCGTCTGATTGGGTGCTGCATCAACAAATAACAGTATCGGCTGCAAGCCATGCAGCAACGCCATGTTGACGAGGTCCCCTTCGAAGAAAATTTTCTCGGTCAGGTCGGCATCAAATACCAACATGCCGGCCACGCCGGTTTTCAGCCATGGCAGACGCGCCAGGCCGGTAATCGTCACTTCGCCAGCGATCTGCCCTTCCAAGCGCGTTTCAGGTTTGCGCATAACGTAGGGAACCCAGCCCCGGTTGACCATAACAACCGAACCATCGGCGCGGTTCAGCGGGGTGATAATCTGGTACCCACCATTGCCATTTGTTGATTGGGCGGTCAGATAGGTTTCCTTGCTGTGGTCAAAAATCCCCGTGACAGACACCACCCGATAATCCCAGTCATCGGGCGCATTGATAGATGTTGGCAGACTGACGGCCTCGGCCATCGTGCGCGCGGCAATGCGATCCTTCAGGTCCTGTTTCCAGTCCATTCGATGAAGTTGCCAGAAGCCCAGGCCCGTACACAACAGGACCGCGAAAATTGTGATGATCAGCGGCAAAAGTTCTGGCTTTTGAAAGGATAATTTCATCTACATCTACACCCAAAGATACAGGCCCCACCGAAGGGCGGAGCCGGTATTACTGCCAATACTGAACGATGTCCAGTAGAGCCGCTTTTTAGTGCCCGCCACCAGAATAGCTGCCGACGTAAATCACAGCGAACAGGAAGACCCAGACGACGTCCACAAAATGCCAATACCAGGCAGCGGCTTCAAAACCAAAATGCTGTTTCGGTGTAAAGTCACCTTTGAGTGTACGCATCAGGCAGACGAACAGGAAGATCGTCCCGATCAGCACATGGGCGCCATGGAAACCCGTGGCCATGTAAAAGACCGAGCTATAGATGCCATCGGTGAAACCAAAACCCGCATGGGCATATTCGTAAATCTGAACGCAGGTGAATGAAACGCCAAGGCCGATGGTACACAATAGACCATTGCGCAGACCATCGCGGCGGTTTTCAAGCAAGGCATGGTGGGCCCAGGTTACGGTTGTGCCTGACAATAGCAGGATCAGCGTATTGATGAATGGCAGGTGCCATGGATCAAAGGTCTGCACACCAACAGGCGGCCATACGCCACCCATGGCCTCTGTTGGATACACGGCGGCATTGAAATAGGCCCAGAACCAAGCCACGAAGAACATGACTTCTGAGGCAATGAACAGCACCATGCCATAGCGTAAGTGCAAGCTGACAACCGGCGTATGATGGCCAGAGTTGGCTTCGCGCACGACGTCGCGCCACCATACATAGACCGAGTAAAACAGCAAGGCCGCGCCAACTGGCCAGATCCAGCCGGCGATGTCATGGATCGCCATGGTCACACCAAAGGTGATCAGAAACAGGCTGATGGCAGTCAAGATGGGCCATGGGCTTGGCTCAACCAGATGATATTCGTGTTTTACCTCTGCGTGGCTACCGGCCATCATTGTTCCTTTCGACAGAGCATTTTTGCTCATTTTTATTAGTTATCATCGTCGCATTAGTCATTGGTGATCAATGCGGATATCTCCGCCTCGTCTTCGTCAGACTGATTATAGAAGGTGTAGGACAGCGTAATCGTCTGCACATCTTCCATATCTGGATCATCCATAAATTCCGGGTCAATAAAGAATGTCACAGGCATGTCCACTTCCTGGCCTGCTTCCAGCACCTGTTCGGTAAAGCAAAAGCAATCGACCTTGGTGAAATACTGCCCCGCCTTCAACGGGGTGACATTATAGATGGCCATGCCGGTCACTGATTTATCCGAATGATTGACTGCCCGATAAAACGCCAGGCCGCTTTCGCCAACGTTCAGGCGCACTTCTTTTTGTGACGGGCGGAACGTCCAGGGCAAGTCCTCAGCAACGTCAGAATTGAAACGAATTTGGACTTCGCGGTCAAAGACCTGATCTGGCATCGCAATCGCCTGCTGGGTCGTGCCGCCATAACCCGTGACCTGACAGAAAATTTTGTACAGGGGGACAATTCCAAAAGACAGCGCAATCATACCAACCGCAAAGCCTGCCAGGGCCCACTTGACGCGCTTATTACGGCGGTTCTGATCATCCAGAGACATTCATGCTCTCCTGAACTTTCAGTACCGAGACGACGAAAAAGACAACCGCCATAAACAACAACACCCCGGCCAGGACCAGATTGCGCAGTCGTGTCTTTTTCTGATCGTCGTTCATGTCGCTCATATCATCATCACCAAATCTTCACCCAATATGATGGCGAACAGCAGGGTGAGATAGAGGATCGAATAACGGAACAGCCGCTGGGCAATCTGTTCACCCTTGGGGGTCGAGATATCCGCGCGGAACACATCCACCGCCATCCAAATAAAAATCGCCCCTAACACGGCAGAGGCAATGCCATAGGTCAGGCCCGCCATGCCAATGAAGTAAGGCACTACGGCCAACGGCACCAGGATCAGGCTATAGATCAAGATCTGTATCTGCGTATGGCGAACCCCCGCCACAACTGGCAACATCGGCACGCCTGCGTTTTCATAATCGTCATTGCGGACCAGTGCCAGCGCCCAAAAGTGCGGCGGTGTCCACAAGAAGATAATGGCAAACAACAATACCGGCTCGATAGCGACACTACCGGTAACAGCCGCCCAGCCAATCACGGGTGGCAGGGCACCAGCGGCTCCACCAATCACAATATTTTGCGGTGTGCGCCGTTTCAGCCAAACTGTGTAGATAAAGACATAGAAGCCAATGGTCAGGGCTAACAAGGCGGCTGACACGATATTGATCACCAGCCCCATCATGATCACGGATGCCACCGCCAATACCACCGCAAACCCAAGGGCATCGCCTGGTGCCATCTTCCCTGCGGGGATCGGTCGATTGCGAGTCCGGGCCATGTTGGCATCGATGTCAGATTCGTACCACATATTCAGGGCACCAGAGGCCCCTGCCCCGATAGCGATACACAAGATCGCCACCGCACCGAGGAACCAGTGTATATGGCCCGGTGCTGCGACCATGCCAACCACACTTGTAAAGACGACCAACGACATCACCCGCGGCTTCAGCAGGGCAAAATAGTCCCCCACACCGCCAGCCCCCGGGGCTGCGAACTGTGTCAGCGGGTATTTCCCCCTGTCTACGGTTACTGTCTGTGTCAAAGGATCGCTCCCTTGCGGTTGATCGTCTATGGCACCCTCTATTTTATGTGTGGCAGTTCGTTGAACTGATGGAATGGTGGCGGCGACGTTAGCGTCCATTCAAGCGTGGTTGCCCCTTCGCCCCACTGGTTGTTACCGACCTTCTTCTTGACGATGAATGCCTGCACAATAATGAAGATGAACAGGATAGCCCCAAAGAATGACAGATAAGCACCGTATGAGGAAAGTTCATTCCACCCAGCATAGGCATCTGGATAATCGACAATACGGCGCGGCATGCCAGCCAGACCCAGGAAATGCTGTGGCAGGAAGATCAAGTTCACACCAATAAAGACAATCCAGAAGTGCAATTTGCCCAGGGTTTCATTGTACTGGTAACCGCTCATTTTGCCGAACCAATAGTAGAAACCCGCAAATATAGAGAACATGGCCCCCATCGACATGGTGTAATGGAAATGGGCCACAACATAATAGGTGTCATGCATGGTCTGATCGACACCGCCATTGGCCAATACCACACCCGTGACGCCACCCATGGTGAACAGGACGATCATACCCAACGCAAACAACATGGGGGTCTTAAAGGTCAACGACCCACCCCACATTGTCGCGATCCAACTGAAGATCTTGATACCCGTTGGCACCGCAATCACCAGTGTCGCGGCCGTGAAATAGATCTGTGAATCAAGAGTCATACCAACGGTATACATGTGATGCGCCCACACAACGAAGCCAACGACACCAATGGCCACCATGGCATATGCCATGCCCAAATAGCCAAAGATGGGCTTTTTGGAGAATGTCGAGATGATCTCTGAGACGATACCAAAACCTGGCAAAATCAGGATGTACACTTCCGGATGGCCAAAGAACCAAAACAGATGCTGGTACAGTACGGGGTCACCGCCACCTTCAGCACTGAAGAAAGATGTACCGAAGTTCGAGTCCGTCAGCAACATGGTCAGTGCACCCGCAAATACCGGCATAGCCAGCAGCAGCAGAAAGGCGGTGACCAGCACCGACCAAACAAACAACGGCATTTTATGCAGGGTCATGCCCGGCGCGCGCATATTCAGAATGGTTGTAATAAAGTTGATGGCACCCAGGATCGAGGACGTACCGGCCAAATGCAGGCTGAAGATCGCCAGAGTCATAGACAAGGAATCCGTACCCGTGGTGGATAGCGGCGCATAGGCCGTCCAGCCGGTCCCGACACCATCCCCAATAAAGATCGACGACACCAGCAACAGCAGCGCCGGCGGCATTAGCCAGAAACTGACATTGTTCATGCGTGGGAAGGCCATATCTGGCGCGCCGATCATGATTGGCAGGAACCAGTTACCAAACCCGCCGATCAGTGCTGGCATCACCATGAAGAACACCATGACCAGGCCATGGCCCGTAATCATGACGTTGAACAAGTGTGGGTCGGTAAAAAACTGCAGGCCTGGGCTTTGCAGTTCCATGCGCATCAGAATGGACATACCACCCCCAACAAGGCCGGCAGCAATGGCGAAGATTAGGTAAAGCGTACCAATGTCTTTGTGATTGGTAGAGAACATCCAACGACGAAAACCCTTGGGGGTGTGATCATCGTGATGCGCGTCGGCAGTAGCTTCATGTGACATTTGTTATTTTTCCTTATGCTTCTGCTATCGCGGACTAATTTGAAAGTTCAGACGAAACAGTTAACGCAGCAATGGTGGCCGTTGGGGCTTCGAGCCCCGCATATTCCGCCTTCGCTGTGACCAGCCATGCCTGATATTCTTCCTTGGAAACAATATCGACAACAATTGGCATGTATGAATGACGGGCGCCGCAAAGCTCGGAACACTGGCCGTGGTACCGCCCTTCAAAACCAGGCATTACGCGGAACCAGCGTTCGTTCAAACGACCGGGGATGGCATCAACCTTTACGCCAAAGGCCGGGATCGTCCAGGCGTGGATGACGTCGATGGGGCTGGCTGTCACTAACAAACGGACGATGGTATTGACCGGCAACACAATGTGGGCGTCGGTGCTAAGCAGGCGGGGCTGGCCTTCAGTCAGGTCTTCTTCTTCGATCATCAGTGAATCAAAGACGAAGTCGTCATCGACATATTCGTATTCCCAGTACCACTGATGGCCAATGGCTTTGATGGTAATTTCGGGTTCAGATGGCGGTGTATCCTGAAACTGAAGCTGCTTCACACCCAGAATTGCAACAATGGCAACAATAACGGTCGGCACTAACGTCCAAAGCACTTCGATAAATGCATTGTGCGTAAAGCGTCTGGGTTCAGGGTGCGCGCTTTCGCGAAACCGGAACATCGTATAACCAAGCAAAATCAGGACAAAAACAAATATTACGATGGTCAATGGCAGCAGGAAATCATTATGCATGAACTCTGTCTGTTCCATGATCTCTGTTGCTGATGGCTGGAAACCATATTGGTATGGCTTTGCAATACCAATCGTATCTGCATGTGCAATACCCGAGGCGCCAATACTGGCCATCCCTGTAAGTATCGCAGCTACTCTGTTATTCCGCCGCATATTAACCCTCTGCTTGTTTTTTATTTTGTTGCGCAAGCTGACCGAACGAAAACGGTATGCCTCGCGCGGCAAACTACACCCAACACCTAAGGTTCTCAACCATATATCGAGCTTTTTTCGATGGGGCCCGATATACTGATTTTCTGCCCGTTTTCAAGTCCTCTTTGTGCACCCTTGAGGTGCCAAAAAAACAACTCTATCCCGACCTATGGCAGATCACGCACTTGATGCTCGCAAACAAATAGCAACTGGTTCATATTAGGCTTTGCTTTCAATCAATGTAGCGCCCCTAAAGGGCAATAAATAATCGGTGACGAATCAATGGACGCAGACAAGCTGGTATCAGAGATTTTCTTTGAGCAAACAGGCATGGACGAAGGCCAAGTAGAACGCCAAATCCAAGATGCTCTTCATGGCTGTGACGATGGCGAACTTTATCTGCAATACGCCCAAAGCGAGTCGTTTTCGTTTGATGATGGCCGACTGAAAAAGGCTAGCTTTGATACAACCCGCGGGTTTGGCCTGCGGGCTGTTCAGGGCGAAACCACCGGCTATGCGCATGCCTCTGAGATGTCGAATGACGCGCTGAACCGTGCGGTCAACACTGTACAGGCCGTGCGTCAGGGAAAATCTGGCCAGGTTGACATAAGCCCACAAGGCACCAATCGCCAACTCTACGCACCTGACAACCCTCTGGATGACCAGCCATTCGACGTTAAAGTCAAAATTCTGTCTGATATCGATGCCTATGCCCGCAGCAAAGGTGACAATGTACGCCAGGTGTCAGCGTCCCTAAGCGGGTCGTGGTCCATTATCGAGATCATCCGGCCAGACGGATCGCGGGCCCGCGACATTCGTCCCCTGGTTCGCCTGGACGTATCTATCGTGGCAGGCAAAGGCGACCGGATGGAAAGCGGCCATATGGGATCAGGCGGTCGTTGGGGCTATAGCACCCTGTTGGACCCATCAACCTGGCAGTCCCAAGTCGACGAAGCCTACCGCCAGGCCATGACAAACCTCGACTCGGTCCCTGCCCCGGCTGGCGAAATGCCCGTTATCCTGGGCCCCGGCTGGCCCGGCATCATGTTGCACGAAGCCGTCGGCCATGGCCTTGAGGGCGACTTCAACCGTAAAAAGACCTCGGCCTTCGCAGGCTTGTTGGGCGAACAGGTGGCGTCCAAAGGCGTCACCATCGTCGACGATGGCACGTTGGAAGGACGACGCGGATCGTTGACCATTGATGATGAAGGCACCCCGTCACAGCGTACCGTGCTGATCGAGGACGGTATTTTGGTGAACTATATGCAGGACCGCATGAATGCGCGCCTGATGGGCATGGACCCGACCGGCAACGGCCGCCGCGAAAGCTATGCCCATATGCCGATGCCCCGCATGACCAACACGTTCATGGAAAATGGCACCGCAGACCCAGAAGAAATTATCGCCTCTGTAAAGAACGGCATCTACGCGGTCAATTTTGGTGGCGGTCAAGTCGACATCACCAATGGTAATTTCGTCTTTACCTGTACCGAGGCATACTTGATCGAAGACGGCAAAATAGGCGCGCCCGTTAAAGGCGCAACCTTGACCGGCGTCGGCCCACAGGCGTTGAAACAAATCAAGATGATCGGCAATGATACCAAGCTGGATTCTGGTGTTGGCACCTGCGGCAAAAATGGCCAGGGCGTGCCCGTCGGCGTCGGCCAGCCGACTTTGTTAATGGAAGGCCTGGTGGTCGGTGGCACAGCAGCCTGAATGGCCAGCCTGGTCACAGTTGCAATTTTCATGGACCAGACCGAGGCGATGGTCGCCCGGTCGCTGTTGGAACATGAAGGCATCGGCTGTGTGTTGATGGGTGAACATCAAGTCATGGCCCAACCGTACCTGCTTGTCGGTATGCAAGGGCTGCGCCTGCAGGTTCTGACGCCAGATATTGTCCAAGCCCGTCTATTGCTGAAAATTGCAGCACCGGCCCCGGGCACAGTCATCTGTCCCAACTGCAGTTCCGACCGAACACACCGCAAGGCCAGCCTGCTTCACGCAGTTTTTAGATTTTTGGCTGGAGCCCCCGTGCGAAAGACGTCCAACAAATGGCAATGCGCCAATTGCAGCTCGGTCTGGGCGGACGAAGAAATCGACTAATAGGCGTAATCGTCAAACACGGGCATGACGCTGCCATCCCATTTGTTTTGATAGTCATCCAACAGCTGAACTGCAGCTGTGCGGCCGGTTTCGGCAAAAGCATTCAAGGTCGTCAGAAAGCCAGTTTCGTCACTGCCTACCGCGTCAAGACGATTGCGCGACCGAAGGCCCTGGCCAGAGATTTTCAACACTTGCTTGGCGAGGTCCTGCAAGGTGCCGTCGCCCAACTTGGCGGCCAATCCATGTTCGGGCACATCAAAGCGCAGTTGCTCATAAGTCTCCAGCGACCAATCCTTGACCAGATCCCATGCCGCATCCAGTGCACCGCTGTCATACAACAAACCCACCCAAAACGCGGACAGCGCACAGATACCCTTCCACGGTGCTCCATCAGCGCCACGCATTTCCAGAAAGCGTTTAAGCCGCACTTCGGGGAAGATCGTCGTCAGGTGATTTTCCCAGTCAGTCATCGAAGGCAGCTCACCTTCATAACCAGGCAATTTACCCGCCATCAGATCGCGGAATGACAAGCCTGTCACATCAAGATAGGTGCCTTCCCGGTACAAGAAGTACATAGGCACATCGAGGGCAAAATCGACATAGCGCTCAAACCCCATACCGTCCTCAAAGACAAAGGGTAGGGTGCCGCAACGGTCTGGGTCGGTGTCCTTCCACATTTCACTGCGATAGGACAAAAAGCCATTGGGCTTGCTATCAGCAAAGGGCGAATTGGCAAACAACGCGGTCGCAAGCGGCTGCAGCGCCAAAGAAGTGCGGAATTTTTTGACCATGTCGGCTTCGCTGGAATAATCCAGATTCACCTGCACAGTGCAGGTCCGCAACATCATGTCGAGGCCGTATGAACCCTTTGTGGGCATATAGGCGCGCATAATGTCGTAGCGCGCTTTGGGCATGACAAAGACATCGTCGCGTGACCAATGGGGTGCAAAACCAAGGCCGATAAATCCAACGCCCATTTCTTCGGAGACTTCGCGGATTTGCGCCAGATGGGTGTTCACCTCGTCGCAGGTCTCGTGCACGGTTTTAAGCGGCGCACCAGAAAGCTCAAACTGCCCGGCGGGCTCGAGCGTGATGCCGGCCGCGTCCAACTGGAGCGCAATAACATTGTCGCCTTCATTGACAGGCGACCAGCCAAAGCGTTGCAAACCCGTCAACAGCCGCTTGATACCCTGTTGACCCTCATATTTAAGGGGTTCTTTCGTATCCAGCGTAAAGCCGAATTTTTCGTGCTCTGTGCCAATGCGCCAGTCAGATTCTGGTTTATTGCCAGATTCCAGATAGCGAACAAGCTGTTCTTTGTCTTCGATCAGGATCGAGTCGTTTTTGGAGGGGGCAGCCATTGATTATTCTTAATATCCCGTTGAACTAATGTCCGTGTTGCAAGTATCTGATGCGACGCGGCCTTGCAAGACTAATTCGTTCATATCAATAGCCCTTCTACATATCACCAAGACTTGCCTGAAACATTGTAAGTGCCGCAACAGCCGCCGTATCAGCGCGTAAAATGCGGGGCCCAAGCCCAACAGCCATCACATTATCTTGATCGCGCAGGGTCGCCCGTTCAGTGGGAGAGAACCCCCTTTCAGGTCCAACCAGGATAACCCAGGGGCCGCTTTGTAGACCCTTCAGGGCCGTCAACATACCGGGAACGTTGTCTCCCTCATCACAATAGATGATCGTCGAGCCGGCATGGTCGCCCGACAATAATCCCATTAAATCTTTAGGATCATGAATGGTCGGGATGTCCAGGCGTTCACATTGTTCAGCGGCTTCCATGGCAATCGAACCCAAATGGTCGCTATTTATGCGTCGAGTTGTCGTGTGATCAGTCAGGACTGGCTGTAAATCCGTGACGCCCAGCTCTGTCGCCTTTTGAACCAGAAAGTCGATGGCAGGGTGCTTCAGTGGCGCAAACATCAGCGTCAGGGGTGCCGCTGGTTGTTGCGGTCTGGACTGATGGGTTGCCCGCACCACAGTTTCTTTTTGATCGAGGTGCAGAATATCGCAGGCCCACTCGCCATCGTGGCCATTAAACAAAAAGACCTGATCACCGGCCTTTTTGTGCATCACGGTGCCCAGATAATGCGCCTGGTCACGGCTTAGTTGCACCGATGCCCCATTGGCAAGGTCATGGTCGACATAAAGCCGAATTTTGTTGGGGTCAAAAGCCATGGTCCCTCTGGTTGTCATCATCTCTCAATCGGGGTAACACACTGGCATGACAGAGCATCCCTCGCAACGCCCAGCAGATGCTGTACCTGGTAATTGGGTCGACGACTACGCACCCGAGCGCACCCGGCCCTATCTGCGGCTCATTCGTGCTGACCGGCCCGTCGGAGTGTGGCTGCTATTGTGGCCCTGCTGGTGGTCTATCATGCTGGTCAATGACCGGCCCATGGCTTCAACCATATGGATGCTGGTGCTTTTTGCTATTGGGGCTTTTGTCATGCGGTCGGTAGGCTGCATTATAAACGACCTATGGGATCGCGATATTGATGCCCAGGTGGAACGCACGACTGGTCGCCCCCTGGCCAGTGGTGCGATCACGCCGACCGGCGCCCTTGCCATGCTGGCATTGATGGCGACCATCGGGTTGCTGGTCTTGCTGCAGCTCAATGGCAAAGCCATCATCCTGGGCATAGCCTCGCTGCCGCTTGTGCTGTTGTACCCTCTGGCCAAGCGCGTGACCTGGTGGCCCCAAACGGTGCTGGGGTTGGTTTTCAATTGGGGTGCCCTGCTAGGTTGGACAGCAATGAGTGATCAATGGCCTGGCCTGCCGTCAATTTTGCTGTATTTAGGCTGCATGGCCTGGACGATTGGCTATGACACAATCTATGCCCACCAGGACAAGGAAGATGACGCCCTGGTCGGCGTAAAATCGTCGGCCTTGAAATTGGGTGGCAAGACCAAACCAGCGCTCTCTATCTTGTACAGCGCGGCGCTGGCGCTTTGGGCATTGATGGGCTTTTCGGCAGAACTGAACGCATTTTTCTTTGCGGGTCTGTGTCTTGCCGCTGTGCACTTCGTGTGGCAAATCCGCACGCTTGATATAGATAACCCTTCGCGTTGCCTTAAACTCTTCAAGTCGAATATTCACTATGGATGGATTATCTTTGCCGCCATCGCTTTGGGAACGGGATAGCCTATGACGGACCAAAAGACAGCTTTCGTAACCGGTGGATCTGGCTTCCTGGGTCGTCACATCATTGATTTGTTGCTGGCAGATGGATGGCACGTGACGGCCATGTATCGGGATGGGTCTGACGTTTCCCATCTGGAAGGCCGTAGTATCGATCTGGCAATCGGTGACATAACAGACGTCGGTTCAATCGACCAGGCTATGGCCCCTAATACAAATGCGGTGTTTCACGCGGCAGCTGACACATCCCAATGGTCCAAAAACAATGCCCGCCAGGATGCTATCAATATAGGTGGCACCAAAAACATGCTCGCCGTGGCCAAAGCAAAACAGGTTGGTCGCTTCATCCATACATCCAGTATCTCGGCCTATGGCTGCCAGGACGGCGTGATTACCGAGGAAAGTCCCAGCATCGCGGCCAATTCACCCCTGAACTACGAACGCAGCAAATTTGCAGCCCAACAATTGGTGATCGAAGCCGCGGCAAATGGCCTCGACACAGTCTTGTTGAACCCCACGGCCATTACCGGCCCAGCAGACACAAATAATTGGGCGCGCAGTTTTTACATCGCACGGGATGGCAGCATCCCCGGCGCGCCCTCTGGTGCGACATCGATGTGCGATGTGCGCGACGTCGCCCGGGCGCATCTGGCCGCTTTCGAGGTCGGCAAAAGAGGCGAGAACTATTTGTTGGGTGGCAAGGCTGTGTCCTACAAGATGATGTTGCAGGAAATTGCGTCTGTCGCCGGCGTGGAGGTCAATCTAAGAGCGGTGCCTGCCATCGGCATGACGATATTTGGGCGCTGGAATCAAATTGTGTCGATGTTCACCGGCAAGGAGCCCGATATCACGCCAGAGATCGCCTATATGATGAACCGGCACATGGAGTGTTCCGGCGAAAAGGCCAGACGCGAATTGAATTATCATGATCGGGATTGGCGAACCAGCATCAAAGACAGCTTTGACTGGCTGGTCGCCCAGGGCCTGTTCTAGTCCAGGGTAATCCCCAGATCTTCCGACAAATTGGCAACCTGCCCAATGACGATCAACACAGGGGGCTCTAGCGCCTTGTCCTTGACCAACTTTGGCAAATCTTTCAGCGATGTCCGACAAATCCGTTCCCTGTCTGTCGTTCCCTGTGATATCGCCAGCGAAGGCTGGTCGGCAGGCATGCCAGCGGCGATCAACTTGCTGCTGATTTCTGGCAATTTGGCCAGGCCCATATAGACGACCAATGTCGTGGCGGGGTCTGCCAGGCTGTCCCAATTCAGCTCTAAGGGTACATTCTTGCCGCATTGGGCTGTAACAAACCGGACACCATTGGCCACGCCGCGATGGGTCAGCGGCAGACCGATGCCCGACATAATGCCGGTGGCCGCCGTGATCCCGGGGACAACTTCGACCTCGACCCCCGCTGCCACCAAAGCCATGGCTTCTTCTGCCCCACGGCCAAAAACGAATGGGTCGCCACCCTTGAGGCGCACAACATTTGAGTATTGGCCGGCAAGGTCGACCAGCAGCGCATTGATCTCTGCCTGCGGAATAGAGTGCGTGCCGCCCTGCTTGCCCACATAGATACGCGCCGCGTCTTTGGGAATTTCAGCCAGAATTTCATCAGACACCAAGCGGTCATAGACCACAGCCTCGGCCTGGCGCACAAGACGCATGCCCTTGAGGGTCATCAGTTCAGGGTCACCGGGACCGGCCCCTACAAGATAAACTATGCTGTCCGTCATGGGAGTGACCTAATTCAGACGTCGACGAATTGCAATACCAAGCTGATTGCTAGGGTTGATGTTCAAAGGCGTCGACAATGATAACATGAACTTCTCCAGGTCCATGCGCGCCCAGTTCGATGGTTTGTTCGATATCGGCAGTGCGTGATGGGCCGGTCACAAAATTCACCGCCCGCGGTATAGAAATAGTGGCGTCGCGCAGCATTTGCCAGACGTCTTCATAGGGACCGACAATCGAGGATGCCTCCACAATCACGATATGAGTCTGACTGACGAAATTCAGTCGACTGTCCCTGTCCCGGCCGCTCAACAGGACCAAAGTACCGGTTTCGGCAACGCCAGCGAAACAGTCTGTTACTGCAATGATACCGTCCTTGGCCAGGTCCAGCCCAACGCGTTGCAGCGCCACTTGGGACCAAGGCAGGTTGTTCAGGACATCGCTGACAACAATTTCTGCATTAGGGAACAGCGCCGCCACCCGCGCGGGCACTTCGTTGACCGAGGCGACGGTCTCGATGGTCGCCTGTGATAACATCACCTTTTCACAGAACAGTGCGACCAATTGGGCCTGATCTTGCTGGACAAACGCCGGTACAAGCCGTTGGGATGACCATGCGGGCGGTGTCGCTTTCGCCGGTAATTTCGACAATATGGACTGGCGAGACGTCATCTAGCGCCTCCGCCATTGTTGCTGGAAACTGCCACCCTTGGGCGCCTTCATATCTCGGTACAACGTCCAGCTGGTGCCCATCGGCAGATGTTTGACCCAGCCTCTTTTGGCGAACAAACCAAGGACGCGCTGTACCATGGACAGGACCACGCGATACAGTGCCGGTTGGCGGCCAAGCCAGGACCACATGCCCAGACCAAATCGCATGGGTTTTGGTGTGAGATGGCGCGCGAATTCTTCTTCCCGCCAATGGCGCATCAGCGACGGCAATGGGATGCGCACCGGGCACACTTCTTCGCATTTCCCGCAAAAAGTCGATGCGTTTGGCAAATCAATGGCCTGTTCCACACCCGCCAACTGCGGCGTTAACACGGCGCCCATAGGGCCCGGGTAAACCGATCCATAGGCATGTCCGCCAATATTGGCATAGACAGGGCAGTGGTTCAGGCAAGCACCACAACGGATACACCGCAACATATCGTGATTGACACCACCCACCATATCGGATCGGCCATTATCGACCAGTACCACATGAAAATTCGATGGCCCTGCAGCATCCCCGGGTCGCTTTGCACCCGTAAAGAAGCTGACATATGAAGTCGTATCCTGACCTGTTGCTGATCGCACCAAAACCCGCAGCAGCGTGTGACAATCATCCATCGTCGGCACCACTTTTTCGATGCCGGTCACGACGATATGGGTATCTGGTATAGTGGTCACCAGGTCGCCATTACCCTCGTTGGTTACCAGGACAACCGACCCGGTTTCCGCAACCAGAAAATTAGCCCCCGTTATGCCGACATCGGCATTCATGAAAGATTTACGCAAAACCGACCGTGCCTGTTTTACCAGAGCCGATCGTTCGGTTAGCTTGTCAAAATATCCGTGTTTCTGGTGGTGTTCATAAAAGGTATCGGACACCTGTTCCTTGCTTAGATGAATGATGGGCGCAATGATGTGGCTGGGCTTTTCATCGCGCAGCTGAATGATATATTCGCCCAAATCAGTCTCGACACTTGCCAACCCCTTCGCCTCAAGATAGGGCCCCAGTTCAATTTCCTCGGTGACCATGCTCTTGCTTTTTGCGATATTCCTGGCCCCTTGGTCCAGACAGATCGCTGCAACTATTTCGCGTGCTTCCTGGGCGTCTGCGGCCCAATGCACTTGTCCCCCCTGGGCAATCACCTGATCTTCGAACTGGGAAAGATAAAACCCAAGATTATCAATGGCATGAGCCTTGATATCGCGCGCCCTATCGCGCATTTGCTCAAATTCAGGAAGTCGCCTTGCGGCTTGGTTGCGTGCCTCTACAAAACCCTCTTCAATATGCCCCAACGCTTTTTGCAGCACCGGATTACGAAGCGCCTTGCTGGCCTCTTGCTTGAATTGATTGCTGGTGACCTCCATCAATCATCAACCATATCGGCCAGGATTTCAGCCACGTGCCGAACTTTGATATCACTGCCTTGGCGATGCAGTTTACCTTCAATATTCAGCATGCACCCAACATCCCCGGCAACCAGGGTTGACGCTCCTGTCTGGACGATGTCCGAGGCTTTCCGTTCCGCCAGTCTTG
The DNA here is from genome assembly GCA_004356955.1 of Alphaproteobacteria bacterium. Lineage (GTDB taxonomy): Bacteria > Pseudomonadota > Alphaproteobacteria > SMXS01 > SMXS01 > SMXS01. The sequence continues at coordinate 16,049 of SMXS01000040.1, forward strand.
AGGAAATTTCAGGATATTTGATGCAGAAAGTACCGCCGAACCCGCAACAGGTATCCGGGTTTTTCATCTCGGAAATTGTGACACCCTCCATCGCCGACAATAGCTTGCGGGGTTGGTCGTGAATACCCAGTTCGCGAAGACCCGAGCATGAATCATGATAGGTAATCGCCCCAATCGTCGAAGAACTTGATAATTCGGTCTTGGCAATGTCGGCCAAGAAGACGGTCAGCTCGAACGTGCGTGCGGCGAGCGCCACGGCTCTATCATGGTTAGCGCTCCCCTTTTCAAACAGTGTTGGGTAATGCCGAGAGATCATCGCTGCACATGACCCAGACGGCAAGACGACATAGTCAAATCCTGACAAGACATCGATGGTGTAAAGTGCTGCGGCAACGGCGGCGGCCCGATCACCACCGTTATAGGCTGGTTGCCCACAACAGGTCTGCCCTTCGGGAACTTCCAGTTGGTAGCCAGCGTCTTCAATCAACCTGGCGGCGGCAAATCCAACATTTGGGCGCATAAGGTCGACAAGACAGGTGGCAAACAGCGCCACACGCTTTCCCTTTGTCGAGGCTTCTGCCATGTACCTGCCCCCTTGCCCGACCGTTACTAGTAGGTCGGCAATTTGTAATCTTTATACTCTTCCCGAATCTTCATTTTTAACAATTTTCCGGTTGCAGTATGCGGCAATTCATCAACAAAAATAACATCATCTGGCACCCACCATTTGACGACTCTGTCGGACAAATAAGCCAGGACATCGTCTTTTGTCGGCGATTTTCCCTTGGCCGCGATGGCCAACAATAAGGGACGTTCATCCCACTTTGGATGGTACACGCCAATGACCGCGCATTCCGCAAGATCTGGATGGCCAACAGCGGCATTTTCCAGGTCGATAGAGCTGATCCATTCGCCGCCTGTCTTGATGACGTCCTTGGCGCGGTCGGTCAGCTGAACGAATCCTTCCTGGTCAATATGGGCTATATCACCCGTGTCGAAAAACCCTTCGTCATCGAGAATTTTGCCACCCTCGCCCCGAAAATAACTTTGCACAACCCAAGGGCCACGAACCATCAAATGGCCACTCGACTCGCCGTCCCAGGGCAGACGATTAGCGTCATCATCGGTAATCTTGAACTCAACACCATAGACACCGCGTCCCTGCTTGCACTTATAGTCCAACAGCGTTTCATACGGCAAATCCTGCATACTGGCCTTCATGGTGCCTAGGCTACCCAGTGGGTTCATTTCAGTCATGCCCCAGGCGTGGCCCACGATGACACCGTACTTTTTCTCGAACGTCTCGATCATCGTGCGCGGGGCCGCCGATCCCCCAATGACCACCCGGTCTAAAAAAGGCAGTTCCAGATTGTTTTCCTCGATGTGCGCCAACAACATTAACCACACCGTCGGCACTGCGGCCGTGAAGGTCACTTTTTCCTGGTTCAACAACTCATAGATGCTGGCGCCATCCATATGAGGCCCAGGCAGTACAAGCTTGGCCCCATGCATTGGTGCGACATAAGGGATTCCCCAGCCATTCGCATGGAACATGGGAACAACTGCCATCACGACAGTTTCAGAACCAATATTCAGTACATCAGGGGCAGCGCTCGCCATGGCATGCAGCACACAGGACCGGTTGGAATATAAAACCCCCTTGGGGTTGCCTGTTGTCCCTGACGTGTAACACATTGCCGCAGCAGTGTTTTCTTCGAATGTTGACCATACCAGATCGCCGTCTTGGGCATCGATCAGATCTTCATAACACATGACATTTTTCAGGCTCGTATCCGGCATATTTGCCTTGTCAGTCATGATGATGAAAGCCTCTACCGTCTGCAACTGAGGTTCCAAACGCTCAAGAATTTTGATGAAGCTGGTATCGGTAAATATGAATTTGTTTTCGGCATGGTTGATGATGTACGAAATCTGGTCTTCATACAGCCGAGGATTGACCGTGTGTGTGATGGCCCCTATGCCCGTGACGCCGTACCAGACTTCAAGATGGCGGTAGGTGTTCCAGCCAAGGGTCCCGATGCGGTCGCCCAGTTTCACACCCAGCGCCTGCAATGCTTGCGCAAGTTTGCGGGATCGCAGGCCCATATCGCGATAGGTGTATCGATGGATAGGGCCCTCGACCGTGCGGGTGATGATTTCCTGTTCGGCGTGAAATTTCTCTGCCTGTTCCACTAGGGAAGAGACCAGCAGTGGCCGGTCCTGCATTTGTCCAAGCATGACATTATCCTTGTTAAGTTTCTTCAAAAGACCTAGCCCGTTAGCTGCGAGGTCAGAAGTGTTCCTACCGGTTACGATCTATCACTAAAGCTGTTTCGGCGCGCCGGATAAACGACGATGGGTTTTCCCGCTCTTCAAGTTCCGCGACCCCTGCGCTAATACTGATTTTTTGATCGACCCCAAAATCAAATGCACTAATTGTTGCCTTCAGGCGATTTTTCGCGATAGCGACCGCGTCAATGCCGCTTTCGGGCAACAACCAGGCAAAGCGCTCGACCATCCAATGGCTTGTCAGGTCTCCCCGGCGACTACCGGTGCCCAACAGCTCCGCAATCTGTACTAAAATTCGGTCGCCGACAGCGTGCCCCAGACTATCATTAATGCTTCGAAAGTCGTTGAGTTCCAACAACACCAGAGACAATGGATGACCGTATCGGGCAGCCCGGCCGATTTCCATCTCGAGGAAGGCATTGAATGACCGACCATTGAACAGATTGGTTAGCGGGTCCATCAACGTGCTTTGCCGATCCCAGAACGTCCGAATGCCGACACGAACCTGCGCCATAAGCTCTTTGGGATCAAAGGGTTTGGACAAATAGGCGTCTGCACCCATATCAAGGCCCGCGACTTTATCATCGACAGAATCCTTGGCGGTCAACATGATCACATAGGCAAGCGCCGTTCTGGGATTTTCACGAATGCGGCGGCAAGTCTCCAGCCCGTCCATCACAGGCATCATGACGTCAAGAACGACGACGTCTGAAACATGATCGTCTAATAAATCCAGTGCTTCTTCACCATTGCCAGCTTCTCGAAATGTATATTTCGCGAGATCAAAATGGACCGACAACATTTCGCGAATTGTGGCTTCATCATCGACAATCAGAACTTCAACCACAGACTATCTCCATCTACAAATGCTATGGGATTTTAGAACTCTAAACTTTAATTCGCTGCTGACCATATCAATCTCAGGTTAACTCCGGAATATCAAAAACAAATTTCGAGCCATTGCCAAATGAACTGGTGGCCGAAATGCTACCGCCATGCAACTCCACAAGGCTGCGGGTAATGGCAAGGCCCAAACCCGTCCCCCCGGCTTTTCTTGTCTGAGAGCTATCAACCTGCCGAAAACGGTCAAAGACAGTTTCCAACTGGTTATACGGAATACCAATGCCCGTATCGGTCACGGTAAAGATCACTCCTCTGGCACTGACAGCTGCCTGGATTTTAATTTCGCCCTCTTCCGTAAATTTGATGGCATTACCAACCAGGTTAATCAGTATCTGTTTCAGTCTTGTTTCATCTGCATGAACGATTCCGTCTTGAACTTCTGTCTCTATCTTCAGCTCTTTTTCTTTGGCTTGCTCGTCCATGATTGCAGTAACAGCGCCCACCACGGCTTGGATTGACAAAGGGACCCGATGCAATGACAGGCGCCCGGACTCGATCCGTGATATATCCAGCAAGTCAGAAACAAGCGCCAACAGATGTTCGCCTGAATGCTTCATATTATTGGCCAGTCGGGCGACAACTTTAGGCTCGGGCATTTGCTCTGCATCCGATAACAGCGGCAAATAACCCAGGATAACTGTCAGGGGCGTACGAAGTTCATGACTGACGGTCGCGATGAATTCGCTTTTGACACGATCCATTTCTTTTTGTTCTGTCACATCGCGCAAAGCGGCGACAAAGATCGGACCCGAAGAATAGTTCAATCGCGCCAATGTCAGGACAAGCGGAAACTTGTCCCCGCTGAGACGCTTACCTTCAATTTCAGCCACATGGGTTGACCGATTACGCCAACTTCGTGACGTCGAATTGGTCAGCCCATTCAGTCTGTCGCGTTCATCCGAGGGCACCAGCAGGTCATCCATGGATGCATTGACCAGTTCACTTTCCAGCCGACCGAACATGGCGCGAACTGCCGGATTCACCGACAAAATTGTGCCGCTGGAATTAAAGGTTATCACCCCATCGCCAATGTTATTCACCACGGCTCGTAGTCTGGCAGCGGTGTCCATTTCCATACTCAGGATCAAGCCCATCAACGCGGCGATATAACTAAACTGTTTGAGAACATGGGCAATGTTGAAGTTGGTATCGAAGACGGTACTGGACGACGCCATGAAGACGATCTGGGTCATGAACCCCAAGATCAAAGAGATAATCAACCAGTATTCAAAAACATCAAAACGCCATTTGCCCTTGTACAAGTACCCAATCACTGTCGTTAGCAAAAATATCGCCGGGATTAATTCAACAGGACGAGCCAACAAAAAATCAGGGAAATACGCCCGTGGCAGAGGCACAACAACAAGGGCGATTACCGTCGCTGCCATAAATACTGCAGAGAAACCCAACAGGGTCGATTCACGAATACGATCTGGGGCACCCTTGCGTTCTTCTCGTAACCAGCCAATCCAGCCCAACATCAGGAAAAGCGCCAGGAATTGACGGGAGGCCAGCCAGCTCCATTCCATCAACGCAGGATAGTCTGAAGCCGAATATTGGCTGAACAGGTCAGTGGTAATCAGTGATTGGAACCCATCCAGCAGGCCAGCGCCCAAAAAACCTATGCCAACATAATAGAATGTTGTTTCACGGCGGGCTGCATATCTGACGAGCGCCATGATGCCCACCACCACAGCCAGCAAGGATGCCGATACTTCCAAAGTGGTATGTTCCGGCGCATCTGTCTGCCACGAGCCACCCTGCACCAGGAAGAAGGTGACCACCGGCACAACTGCCGTCAATGCATAGACAATAATACGCAAATTCAAGATTTTTTCCGTTTCTATGTCCCCTAGTCACAAGAGTCTAAGCACTCTGAGGGCATCTGCCAAAGAAAATGTCTCGGATGGCAAATCACCTACTAGTGTTTAGACATCTAGATCAATTTTGAACAATTGGTTTGAAATTCCGTCTGGGCGAGGCATCGTCGGTTTTTCCTCGATAAAATCCCTTTGGAATAGCGGACAGGGCGCTATGCTTTGGGCCTATTTCCGGCTGATAGCGGGGCTGGCCACCGACATTGGGTCCTCTGTATCGCATGGCGTCGTCATTGCCAGCGAATACGGCCTGCCGGCACTGGTCAACACAGGCAATGGCACCAGCAGCATCAGGTCAAGCGACCGCATCCGATTGGACGCCAACCAGGGATACATCAAAATTTTGGAAAGCGCTGGCGAAATATTGGAAAGTGCTGGCGACGCCGACTGAAATTTCGGACAGTCAAATCACATTAACCTCTCAAAAGGCAGCATTAAGAATGAGTGATATCCCCGAAGGCTTCAAACTGTCCGGCTTTGCCGGCAAATATCTAGGGATGGTGGGACCCTACTTCACCAAAAAAACCGAAGCCAGCATTCTGGTTGGCCTTCGGATCGAAGAACAACACATAAACTATGTCGACATCGCCCATGGTGGTGTCTTGGCCACAC
>SMXS01000041.1 GCA_004356955.1 Alphaproteobacteria bacterium
ACACGATACGGGATTCAACGATTCCATGGCCGCTAGCATGTGGGAATGGTTTGGTGAGAAATCGCTGCAGGCCCCCAACATGGACATGTTTACATCAATGCGCGAAGCTGCGGTCACAGACCAGATGGACCCGATGATCGTGGTCGACAAGCTGGTCGAGTTAACCGAAGCTGAGCACACAGAACAGCACAACATCGTACCGCCAGACGGCATCGAGGCATTAAACGAAGCAACGGGCCTTGATCACTAGGCCCAATCGGAGGCAGGACAATGTCAGCACCTAAGGCAAATCCCTATGCGGGGAACCGCCGATATCATGATTTGTACCCCGAGTTGGGCACCGGCCCTGTTTCGACCGAGCCCTATTATTCCGAAGACTATTACAAGCTGGAAAAGGAATATATTTTCAAAAAAGTCTGGATGAACGCCGGACGAATTGAAGCCATCCCCGAGGCTGGCGACTTTGTCGTCCAAGACCTGCCAGTGTGCGATACATCAGTGGTGATCGTCCGGACACCAGACGGCGGCATCAACGCATTTCACAATGTGTGCTCTCACCGGGGCAACAAAATGGCCTACGACCCTTCGGGGAATATCAGCATGTTTTCCTGCCGTTTTCATGGTTGGGGATATGATCTGGATGGCAATCTGCAGATTGTGCCGGATGAAGAAAATTATTTCGACCTCGACAAGTCGTGCCTCGGCCTGACACCGGTCCATGTGGGGGAATGGAACGGCTTTATCTTCGTCAATGTCGACCCCAACCCAACCGAAACACTGGAAGAATATTTAGGCGAATTGGGCGCTGGCCTGGTCGGCTATCCGTTTGCGGAAACGTCGGGCCAGGTCTTTACCTTCGAGACCGTCGTCAATGCGAACTGGAAGTTGGTAAAAGACGCGTTTCAGGAAACCTGCCACACGCCCTATCAACATAACCGGTCGCTGCCGGACGCCTATATCAGTGATGAGAACCCGCACACACGGCTGATCGATATGGCCATACACGGCTATCACGCGCGGGCCTCTTTGTTTGGCAATATGGGGCATGTCCCCAGCCCGGTCGCCAGCCATGCCTATGGCTTTGGATCGACCATTGCAGGCGCCTCGATGGTGGAAGGCGATGCCATCGCCCCCGCGCTTGCACCCCCTTTGGTGAACCCGACCGGCAGTTCCGAATGGTCGTTCGAGCTGAACGTCTTTTTCCCGTCGTTCTTTTTGGCGGTCACAAATGGCAGCTATTTCACCCATCAATTCATCCCCCTTGGGCCCGATAAAACGCATTGGTTTTCAACCACTTGCTATCCAACACCCAAAACGGCGGCCGAGCGGTTTTCGCAGGAATACAGCCGCGTTATGTTCCGCGATATTATGCTGGAAGATGGCCGGCAGATCGAAGAAACCCAATCCATGATCAAGTCCGGAGCCAAATCAGAATTTATCCTCAAAGACGAAGAGCTGTTTATCCGACAGGGGCTTTGGCAGGCAGAAGAAATGATCAAGAAATACCGAGATCAGGCATGACCGACATTTCGCTGCCCAAGGGTTTTGAAGACCTGCAATCGTGGTCAGGCTGGTGTCTGCCAACGATGGTCGAGCGACGGGACCGCCGCGCCAACTCGACCATGGAAGAAATCCAGGCCTTCTACGATGCCCTCTTGCCACGTCTCGACGACATATTGGCCCATTTGTCAGCCACAAAGCTGGACCAGATGGACACGAAATCAGAAGCCCTGATGAACCTGTCCCTGACCCTGGCCGAAATGGCCCCGGCTGTTGAACAGTTTTTTGAGCCGACAATTTCTTATGGCTATGACGTCAAGCGCTTTACCCAGGGGCTACAATAGCGGCTAACTGCCATGTGTTTTCATATCGGTAAAGGCGCCCGATCTTTGGTTGGCGTCAGCCCCACCATCGAATGGACTTCTTGCACGTGGGGCATGTTGAACAGCGACTGCCTGACAAATTCTTCATAACCATGGATATTTTTAGTCACGATCCGCAGAATGAAATCTGCCTGACCCAACACGGCAAAACAGTCGATCACCTCGGGGAAGGCACGGATGGCCTCTTCAAATTCCTGGATTGACCGGCGGCCATGAGAAGACAGGCGGACCTGCGCAAATACGGTCGTATCGAACCCCAGCTTTGCCCCGTCCAACACAGCGATCCTGCGCAAGATGACCCCTTCCTTTTCCAGCCGATTAATACGCCGCCAGCAGGGTGATTGGGACAGACCCACACGGTCCGCCAATTCTGACACGGCCAAGCTGGCGTCTTGCTGCAACAGCCGCAGCAATTGCCGATCTGTTTCGTCTATTTCGACCTGAGACATGACTTTAGGCTCCCATGGATTCCGATTTATCTATGGTTATTATATCCAGATTATTCATATATTGTAGATAATATATTCTCTTTTTTAATTTATATCGGGATATTTGAAATTATATTCCCGGATTTATGGAGTAAAATAACCTATGCATATATAGTCAAATGGAACTTTCCATGACGTCACCTCAAATATCGCTCGACGACAAATACACCAAAAAATCCGGCCACATCTATCTGAGCGGGACGCAGGCGCTGGTGCGATTGCCGCTGATCCAACGACAAAGAGATATCGAACAGGGGTTGAATACGGCGGGATTCATTTCTGGTTATCGCGGGTCGCCCCTAGCCGGCTATGACATCGAGCTAACACGCGCACAGAGCCATTTGGATAAATACGACATTCACTTTCAGCCAGGGTTGAACGAAGACCTTGCAGCCACCTCGATTTGGGGTACTCAACAATTGCACCTGTCTGACCGGGCGACCAAAGATGGCGTCTTTGGCATTTGGTACGGCAAGGGGCCGGGGATCGACCGATCGATGGATGTTCTGCGCCACGCGAATATCGCAGGCACCGACCCAAATGGCGGCGTGTTGTGCATCGCCGGCGACGACCATGGCGCAAAATCTTCCAGCGTTGCCCACCAAAGCGATCACAATTTCATGTCGGCCTTCATGCCGTTTCTTTATCCATCCGGCGTGCATGAATTTGTCGAGTATGGGTTGCTCGGCCTGGCCATGTCTCGCTATTCAGGCTGCTGGGTCGGCTTCAAGGCGGTGGCGGATACGGTCGAGTCCTCAGCAACGATTGATCTGGCGCGCGAGGCACGGCAAATTATCGTACCGCAGGACTTTGCCATGCCCCCGGGCGGCCTGTCGATCCGTTGGCCCGACGCCTGGCGTGAACAGGATTGGCGGTTGCAGCGTTACAAAGGATTCGCCGCCATCCAATTTGCCCGCGCCAACCAGATTGATCGAACGATCTGGGACAGCCCCAATCCGCGCTTTGGCATCATCACGTCCGGCAAGTCTTACCAGGACGTGCGCCAGGCACTGCATGAGCTGGATATCGACGAAGAACGCGCCCGCGATATCGGCCTGCGCCTCTACAAAGTTGGCATGCCGTGGCCGCTGGAACCCGAGGGCGCGCACGCGTTTTGCAGTGGGCTGGAGGAAATCCTGGTGGTTGAAGAAAAACGCGAGATGATCGAGCACCAGCTGAAATGGCAACTTTTCAACTGGCGGCAGGAAGTGCGCCCACGGGTTGTTGGCAAACATGATGAAAACAATAATTGGTTGCTGCCGCCGGAAAACGAGTTATCTGTCGGGCTGATCGCCCAAGTCATCGCCGACCGCATGGCACGCCTGTATGACAGCCAGAAAATTCGCAGCAAACTGGCCTATTTCAAAGAACGCGAAGACAGATTATCTGCCTATACAGCGCCCCTGAATCGAACGCCCTACTTCTGCTCGGGGTGCCCACATAATACCTCGACCAAAGTGCCCCAGGGCAGCCGGGCCCTGGCCGGGATCGGCTGCCACATCATGGCCATGAACATGGATCGATCGACAGAAACCTTCACGCATATGGGCGGCGAAGGGGTGCCGTGGATCGGCCAGGCACCTTTCACCGACGAGAACCACATTTTCGCCAATCTGGGCGACGGCACCTATCAGCACTCGGGCCTGCTGGCAATCCGTGCTGCAGTCGCTGCCGGCGTCAACATCACCTACAAAATCTTGTACAACGACGCCGTGGCCATGACCGGTGGGCAAATGGTGGATGGCAACCCATCCGTTGCCAATATCGTCGACCAGGTCCTCGCCGAAGGTGTGCGCCGCGTCGTTGTGGTATCCGAGACGCCAGAGGCATACAAGCACATCACCCTGCCCGCCGGGGTCCATGTGCACGACCGTGGCGACTTTCCAGGCTTGCAGCGTGAATTCCGCGACATCGAAGGCTGCACGATCATCATCTACGACCAGGTCTGCGCGGCCGAAAAACGCCGCCGTCGCAAGCGCGGAACCTTGCCAGAGCCCAGCACCCGCGTCTTCATCAATGCGCAGGTGTGCGAAGGATGCGGCGACTGTTCGGTCCAATCCAATTGCCTTTCTATCGAGCCACTCGAGACCGAATTTGGCCGCAAACGTGTGATCAATCAGTCCACCTGCAACAAAGACTATTCCTGCGTGCAGGGTTTTTGCCCCTCATTCGTGACGCTTGAAGGCGCAGAGCTGGCCAAACCAATAGAAATTGACGCCTTTGCTGAGGGCACGTCACCGCCCGCCCCCGTCACGGCACCGCTCGATCACGATTACAACATTCTGGTGACTGGCATCGGTGGCACGGGCGTGTTGACCATCGGTGCCGTGCTTGGCATGGCGGCCCACATCGAAGGCAGGGAGAGCCTGATCGCCGATATGACCGGCATGGCCCAAAAGGGCGGCGCGGTGATGAGCCATATTCGCATCGGCAAAACGTTCGACACATTGCGGTCACCGCGCGTGGTCACCGGTGGTGCGGATCTATTGCTGGCCTGTGATTCCATAGTGGCCAGTAGCCCAGAGGCAATCGACACGCTGCACCCAGACCGCACGACAGCCATCGTCAATACCGACCTGACCCCGGTGTCGGAATTTGTGCGCCACAAGAACCTGGATTTCCACGGTGGCGATGTTCTGGCTGCCATCCGGGATAATGTCCGCGATAGCGCCATGTTCGAAGTGCCAGCGGTGGCGGTGACCACAGCAGTGACCGGCGACACGATCATGACAAATATGACCATGCTGGGTTATGCCGTTCAAAAAGGCCTGATCCCCATCAGCCTGGCTTCTATCGAACAGGCCATTCGCCTGAACGGCGTGGCTGTGGAGTTGAATTTACGCGCCATCTTGCTCGGACGCTCGCTGGCCTGTGACGACACCCTGGCCAACAAAATTCTTCGACCTGACCAACAGGCGCACGCGCGCCCCAGCCTCGACCAGATCATTGATCGCAATGTTGCGCTGTTGGTCGACTATCAAGATGAACTATACGCACAACGGTACCAAGACCTGGTGACACGGGTGCGGAAGGGTGAAGCCTCAGCTGGCTTCAGAGAACTAAAACTCACGGAGGCCGTGGCCACCTATTACGCCAAATTATTGGCCTATAAGGATGAATATGAGGTTGCCAGACTCTATACAAATGGCTCATTTGCCGAGGCTCTTGGTCGCCAGTTCGACAGTCATCCCAAGTTGAAGATACACTTGGCACCCCCTTTGCTGTCGCGCATCGACCCGGCGACAGGCCGCCCCAAAAAGCGGGCTTTCGGGCGTTGGATCCTGATCCTGTTCAAGGGCCTGGCCAGATTAAAGAGAGTGCGCGGCACCAAGTTTGACCCCTTTGGCTATTCAGCAGACCGTAAACTGGAGCGCCGCCTTATCGGTGACTATGAGAAACGGGTTGACTGGTTGATGGAGACCCTGACGCCGGAGAATTACGAACTGGCCGTCGAAATACTCTCTCTGCCAGACAAAATTCGCGGCTTTGGGCCCGTGAAACTGGAAAGCACTGAATCGACCGCCAGGCTGGAAGCCGATCTCGTTGGTCGGTACGAACTTGCCCAACATGCGGCCGCCTGACCAATCCTATTAGTCAATCGGGGCCTCTAGGGATTTTGTAGTTGCTTCACCATTATTTCCCGCATGGCAAATTTCTGTATTTTGCCAGTTACGGTCATGGGGAACTCGTTCACGAAACTGATATAACGAGGAATTTTGTAATGTGCGAGCTCACCCCGGCAAAACACTCGAATTTCCTCTTCGTCCAAAAGCACGCCTTCACGGAGTTGAACCCAGGCACATAACTCTTCGCCGAACTTGTCATCGGGCACCCCGAACACCTGCACCTCCTGGATATCGGGATGGGTATAGAGAAACTCTTCAATTTCCCGCGGATAGATATTCTCGCCACCGCGAATGACCATATCCTTGGCGCGACCGGTAATTTTCAGATATCCGTGTTCATCCAGCACGCCCAAATCGCCGGTATGCATCCAACCGCTGGCATCAATCGATTCCTGGGTTCGCTTTTCATCCGCCCAATACCCATACATGACCAAATAACCGCGGGTCAGCACCTCGCCCTGTTGTCCGCACGGGACGGTGCGGCCTTCCGTATCGACGACACGCACTTCAACATGAGGATGCACCTGTCCTACCGTACCGACACGCCGTTCGATTGTGTCATTGGCTGCAGTCTGGAAACTGACCGGGCTGGTCTCGGTCATGCCGTAGATGATGGTGATGTCAGGGATATGCAGATCAGCGATAATCCTCTTCATCAGCTCTACAGGACACGGCGCGCCGCCAATGACACCCGATCGCAAAGAGGACACATCGAACGAGGCGAATTCAGGATGGTCCAACATGGACAAAAACATCGTTGGTACGCCACCCAATATGGTCGCTTTTTCTTCGTCAACTGCTTGCAACACCGATGCCGGATCGAACGCTTCATCGGGATAAACGACCGCAGCACCCGCAGTCATACTTGCCATGCTGACGCACACCATGCCCGCACAGTGGTAAAGAGGTAATGGGCAGATGAACACGTCATGCTCATTTAGCCCGGTGGTCTGACCGCAGAACCTGGCGTTGTTGAGAATATTGAAATGGGTCAGCGTCGCCCCTTTTGGCGCACCGGTGGTCCCGCTGGTAAACTGAATATTGATGGGATCATCTGGCTGCAAGACATTGGCCAGTTCTGCGAGGAGGGCCACCGAAGCGGCGTCACCGCGATCAGCAATCTGCGAAAACAGGAAAAACCCGTCCGTTGCCTCGTCGCCAAGGCGGATCAGGGTTGTCAGTTCTGGAAACGCTTTGGACTTCAGCGCACCAGGTTCGCTATCTGCCAACTCGGGTATCAGCTCATTCAGCATCGCAATGTAGTCGCTGGTTTTGAAATGGGCCGCTGTTACCAAAGCCTTGCAACCCACTTTCTTCAGACAATACGCCAGCTCCTGCGGGCGATAGGCAGGGTTGATATTGACCAGAATAAGACCCGCTTTTGCACTGGCATATTGGGTCACCACCCATTCAATGCGGTTGGGTGCCCACATGCCAATGCGGTCGCCGGGCTCTAATCCCAGCGCCACCAGGCCAGCGGCAAAGGCGTCTACCTCACGTTTGAACTCTGCATAGGTCCAGCGAATATTCTGGTGCCGTGCAATGACTGCTGGTCGGTCCGGGAAGGTGGCGGCTATTCGATCAAATGCGTTACCGATGGTTTCATAACTAAGAGGTTCCGTTGTTGGTCCACATGCATAGCTAAGTGGCGCTGCGACATTGTTGCTGTTGTTCATCATTTGCCCCCCAATTCAAACTCGTTGCCCGCGATAATCCCTAATTTACTAGCTAATCTGGCTGCTTAGATCAACTTCAGCAACATCAAAACCCCGCTTCAGATCATCAATATGTCGGCGCATCCAGCGCGCCGCTTTGTCACCATCGCCTGCCGCACAAGCGTCAATCATGGTGAGTTGCGCCTCGCCAATTCGTCGGCCCGCATTGGGAAGCTGTTCGATGACGCGAGCCAGCGACGACATGACCAACAGATTAAGGGACTGCAAAACCACCAGCATGACCTTGTTATCAAGCGATGCGGCAATGGTCTGAAAAAAGCCGCCAGCGATATCGACGATCCGATCTGTGTCGGTCTCTCCAGCCAGGCTGTTTGCCGCTGTTCGCAGTGTGTTCAAATCCGCTTTGGACAACCGGACCGAGGCCAGTCGTATACTCTCTGGTTGAAAAGCCGAAAGCGCCTCCCACACCTCATGAAATGATACGCCGTGCATCATCAGGCCAAGACGGGCTTTTTCTGCGGTTTCTTCAGCCTGGGGGCGCAACACATACATGCGTTTGGCCGCCCCACGCT
>SMXS01000042.1 GCA_004356955.1 Alphaproteobacteria bacterium
CGCCCTCGGTACAGCTGAGCTCAAACGTTTCGCCCGCGCTGGTATGACTTTTTCTGAAGTCGCCTGAAGACTTTGTAGCCCAAGGATTTCGTAGCCCAAGGATTTTGCGTATGAGATCGAAGGTTAGGGGCTGGGGACGATGAAGCAACTAAGCTCTGTTGCCTTGAGCTGATTGCAATAAGCGATGGCCGCAGCCCTGTCGGCAAAATGGCCAAGCTGCAAACGGTAGTAAATGCCTTTGTCCCCCAGGTCTGCCTGAATAACATAATGCGTGATGCCTGCTGTCAGATCAGCCCTGCGGCCGGACGCTCGCCGCCAGTAATCTTGCGCATCAGCCTCACTACGAAGAGCCGCGATTTGTACGCGGTATTGATCATCTGCAAGGTTGACGGATGACGGTGTTGGCTCTGCAGCCGGTTCAGGCGCTGGGGTAGGCTCTATAGTCGCAGCAACTTCGGGCTTGGGAACACTCGCCGGCGCAGCCTCTGGCATGGGCTCCGGCACGGTCGTTTCGGGGGCTTGGGCAGCAGATGGTGGCGTCGGGTCTGCCTGCGCAATGGCTGGTTCAGGACCTGGTTCCGGTTCCGTCATGAAGGTCTCGGACAGGCGCACCCCTTCAGCGATGTCGTCAGGACCCAGATATTTAGTCAAAACATTCAGGGCGTTTTTAGCCTCATCCAGGCCAGCCTCGGCTGCCAGATTGATCCAGGCATAGGCCATCACATAGTCCCGGTTCACGTGCTCGCCGTTGAAATATTGCACGCCCAACAGAAACTGTGACCGAACATCGCCTTCTCGGGCGGCCGCGCGCCAATAGTAAAGCGCCTCGTCAATCTGGGGCGGATTGGCTGAAAACAAGATCGACCCCAAATTGCCTCGGGCCCCCGCATGGCCTTGCTTGGCCGCCCGGCGATAATATTGTTCCGACACATTGATGTCCTTATCGACCCCTAGGCCCAGGCGATACATCTGCCCCAAATTAAACAAGGCTCTGGAGTCATTTTCTGCGGCATAGGGCAGCCATTCATCGACAGCGCGTTGATAGTCTTTTTGCTTGTAGGCCTCTATACCTGCAGCAAAATCTGCCCTCGCAGGCACCATCAGTAAAAGGCTGAACGCGACACAAAATTGTGCCAAGAGCCACACAGACAAGTTATTGTTTTTCAATGAAGAACACCCAAGGTCATGATCAGACGGAACCATAACATCAGTGTAGCCTGACATGGCCTCTTGCACCAAGGGTCTTTAAGGCCCGACAATTGACACAATCCCCTCTTGTATGCGTTCTGTTCATGCCCACATGGAGAACGCAGGCCAGGAAGAAGGAGGCAGCCTTGAATCGTTTATCTCTATTTTCAAGCCCATTTTTTCTCGGCTTCGATCACTTTGAAAAAACCTATGATCGGGTCGCCAAGACGGCTGGTGAGGGCTATCCACCCTACAATATCGAACAGATGGACGAATCTAGCTGGCGCATTGTGCTGGCTGTTGCCGGTTTCGCACAAGAAGACCTGTCGGTCGTACGCGAAGACAATCAACTGATCGTCACCGCAACACCCCCCGAGACAGACAATCGTACTTATTTGCACAAAGGCATTGGGGCACGGGCATTTCAGCGACGCTTCATCATGGCAGACACCATAGAAGTCGCCAGCGCTGTCATGGAAAACGGCCTGCTGATCGTCGATCTGGTCCGGCCAGACTCCAGCCCACGGATACAAACAATACCGATTGGTAAAAACTAGGTCACTTGGAACTGGTCTAGGTCAGGAGAGCGTACAGCGCAGCGCTGCTGTCGCTGCCGCGCAACTTTTTGCAGATTGTCTGATTACGCAACAGACGTGATATTTTCGCCAACGCCTTGAGGTGGTCCGCGCCCGCCCCTTCGGGTGCCAGCAGCATGAACACCAGGTCGACCGGTTGTTCGTCGAGGGAATCAAAATCAATGGGCTTGTTGAGCCGGGCAAACAGACCATAAATTCTATCGAGATCGTCCATTCGACCATGGGGGATGGCAATGCCCTGGCCCACACCTGTTGTGCCAAGGCGTTCACGGGCCAAGATCGTTTCCAGCACCTCGCGGGCATTGAGGCCTGTCAGAACCGACGCGCGGTCCGACAGGTCTTGCAGTAACTGCTTTTTACTGGTGACCTTGAGCCCGTCAATAACGGAATCAGGCGTCAACAGATCGGTCATTTCCATAACAACGTTTCTCTCGCCATTCCGCCAATAGTTTTAGGTGCTTGTTAAGCTTATACCTTGGGATCTATCCAGCCAATATTGCCGTCTTCGCGTCGATATACGACATTTAGACCGCCATGCGCGGAATTTTTGAATATGAAGACCTGGCCACCCGCCAAATCCATGCGCATGACCGCACCACCAACCGTAACTGTCGGCACGTCTGTCTTTGTCTCAGCAATAATAATCGGCTGATGGTCATCAGGTTCGATATCGGATTCATCGTCTTCGCCTGCGATGACATAGCTGGCCGCGAGCGTCGATTCAAAATGTTCCTTAGAAACTCGGTGCTGGTCCACCAATCGGCTTTTATAGCGGCGAAGACGCTTTTCAATTCGGTCCAGGCTTTGGTCAAAACTTGCGTAGGGGTCATCAGCCGTGCCGTGGCTTTGCATCACGATAGCGTGGCCAGCATGTACCGAACAGTCGACCCTGACAGAGTGCCCTTCGCGAGAGAATGTAACAGTCGATTCCACGGCTTTGTCGAAATGTTTGTGCACGCGTTCGGCAAGTCGTGAGCGAACATGTGTTGTTAAGGCATCCCCAACATCAAATTGTCTGCCATTTACCTGAATGTCCATTTGTTATTCTCTCTTTCTGCTTAATAGCTCGCAAGGTTGGTGCGCTGGGGTCCGGGCTGTGCCATCCACAAGCGGGCGGCAAAATAGGGTCCACAATCGCATCTGTCAATAAAGTCGGCTGCCTCCTTTCTCGGTTGGTGCCTTCTGGCTATGTTGGTGCCTTCTGGCGCCGTCTTTGAACGGATGAGGGTATCCCCTGCATCTCTCGATATTTGGCGACGGTCCGTCGGGCGATATCGATGCCCTGGTCCCGTAATATCTTCACAATCTTATCATCGGACAAGATGGCAGAGGGTTGTTCTGCATCAATGGCCGTTTTGATCATATAGCGTACACTTGTTGCCGAATAATCCTCGTTCCGGTTCAGCGCCCGTAAGGCGGCACTGAAGAAATATTTCATGGGCAAAACGCCCGCGTCAAACGACAGATGCTTGTTGGCTGTTACGCGGCTAACTGTACTTTCGTGGTAGCCAATGACATCTGCCACAGTGCTGAGGGTTAAGGGTCGCATATGCAACACCCCGTCGTCAAAGAAAGCCCGTTGCTGACGCACCAATTCATGCGCGACTGCCAGTATCGTTTGTGACCGTTGGTCCAGCGATTTCACCAGCCAATTTGCTGTACTGATGCGTTCTGACAGATAGGCCTTTTCTTCTTTGGTGCGGGCCGCGCTGCGGACGTTGGCGTAGTAGTCCCGGTCAATCAAAATACGCGGGATCAGTTCTGGGTTCAGCTCGACGACCAAGCCCCCCTTTTCGTCTCTTTTGACAAACACATCTGGCACAACTACCTGCACCACCACACTGTCGAAAGCCAGGCCAGGCCTGGGGTCCAGCGTGCGCAGCTCTGCCAGCATGTCTACCAGATCTGCACGATCTACGCCGCATTGCTGCGCAACCCAACTAT
Source organism: Alphaproteobacteria bacterium (assembly GCA_004356955.1). GTDB lineage: Bacteria > Pseudomonadota > Alphaproteobacteria > SMXS01 > SMXS01 > SMXS01. The sequence continues at coordinate 3,729 of SMXS01000042.1, forward strand.
GCTTGCCATCGGCCACAGCATTCAGATTTTCGATCAATGTTGCCATGGCCGGATCGAACCTGTCACGGTCTTTCAGCTGCAGGGCCAGACACTCGGCCAACGAGCGCGCGAAGACCCCTGGGGGGTCCAATGTCTGCATGATGGCCAGCGTTGCCTCTATCTTGGCAATTGTGCAACTTAACCGCGCCGCCAGTTCAGGGACTTCTTCAGTCAAATAGCCCGCATCATCCAGCGAATCGATCAGGTCTTGCCCGACCAGCAGGTGATCTTCATCCCGCAGCGATAGTCCCATTTGCTCGGTCAGATGATCGCGCAAAGTTATCCCTGCAGCGATCCGCATCTCGGCGCCTTCTCCATCATTGCCAGGTGCCGCCGACCCGCCTTTGGATTGCCAACGGCTGGCGGGCATCGGACCCGATACGCCGCCCGAGCGCCCACTTTCCATATCGAAAATATCGGCAAAACGGTTGTCGACGCGATGGCTGGTTTCGGCTTCCGCCTTGCTTTCCTTTGGCTCTGCCTGCGTGACGGAGACACTGGGGCCTTCGGCCGGGTCGGCCTCTTCAAATTCAAGAAACGGGTTCTTCTCGACCTCGGTTTCGATGACTCCGGCAATTTCGATGCTGGACATTTGCAGCAGCTTGATCGCTTGCTGCAGTTTTTGCGTCATGACGGCAGACTGGGTCTGCTTCATCGTCTGCCTTAACTGTAACGCCATTGGCTTTATCTCTTCACCTGTTTGACTTTACTTGGGGTCAGACTCCCCCCACTACAAGGGGCCAGCGCAAGGGGCCAGCCTTTCGGTCTTCAACCTTAACGGCTGAACTGTTCGCCCAGATAGACCCGTCGCACATCTTTGTCTGCAACAATCTCGTCTGGCGTGCCTTCCATCAACACATGGCCATCATAGATTATATAGGCCCGATCAATAATATCGAAGGTTTCGCGCACATTGTGATCGGTGATCAGCACCCCGATGCCCCGGTCTTTCAGATGATGCACCAGGTCACGAATTTCACCAATGGCAATGGGGTCAATACCGGCAAAGGGTTCATCAAGCAGGATGATGCTGGGATTGCCCGCCAGGGCCCGTGCAATCTCCACCCGCCGCCGTTCGCCGCCCGACAGAGACAAAGCCGAGTTGTGCCGCAACCGAGCGATGCCAAATTCCTCCATCAGGCTTTCCAACCTGTCCATCCGCGTGACGGGATCTGGTTCAACCAGTTCCAGCACCGACAGAATATTGTTTTCCACCGTCATGCCCCGAAAAATAGATGCTTCTTGCGGCAGATAGCCAATGCCCAAACGCGACCGCCGGTACATGGGCATCTTGGTCAGATCGAGGCCATCGAAATAAATAACCCCACTGTCAGGCGATATCAGTCCAACGATGGTGTAAAAGCTGGTCGTCTTGCCGGCACCATTGGGCCCCAGCAACCCCACCACTTCGCCACGCCGCACACTCAGGCTGACTTCAATCAAGACTGGTTTGCCGCCGTAGCTTTTGCCAATACTTTGGATATGCAGGCCTTCTTCGTGCAGATGCGGGTTCAGCACAGGTTGAGGCGGCCCGTCCCCCGCCTCTTCATGGGTCTCGGCTATCTTGTCGAACAGCGCCTGTTGATCATCTTCGAAAAGATCGTCAGGGTTAACCGGGTGTTGTGCTGGCTTGTCTGAGCTCAATTGTCGATACCTCGATCAGTTTTCAACGCTGCTGGCGGGGGTAAACTCGCCTCGGACTCTGTTGTCACCCTGCGATGCTTCTGAACTTTGGATTGTGCTGCGGCCATTGACCAAATCAAGTTCCAGGCGGCTGCCTCTCAACACAGTACCCTGTCGGGTGAGCACGACCTGGCCACCCAGGGTGACAATCTTGCGTGGAATATCATAGACAGCCCAATCACCTGTGGCGGTATCTCCACGAGATTCGATGACAACATTGCCACTGGTATCGATCCGCGAGATAGACCCGCCAAACCCACCAATATCTTCGGTGTCGTCGTCTTCATCGGTTTCAGGGCGCTGGTAATAGACCTTCACAATGTCTGCGCTCAGGCTCAATTCGCCTTGCCGGGCGTTAACATTGCCAATGAATGCTGCAACCCGTCCCTGCTTTTTTACCTCGAGACGATCCGCCGTAAACTGAATAGGATCTTCAGTGTTGTGATTGGCAAAGCCGATCTGCGCCTGCGCTGCGCCGGCCATCAGACCCAAGAACACCCAGAGTGCCAAAAGCTGGCCGTCAAACTGTATTCCCTGCGCAAGCCGCTGAAACATCGCGTATCATTACCTCTGTTGTTGGGCCCTAGGGTAAACGGTCATCGTCACACCCCCGGTTAAATGAACATAGTTGCCATCGATGTCCAGTTCCATCCCACCGCCTTCGAACACGCCAAACGGTCCCTGGCCGTGCACTTTTTCAGTACTGGTGGCAATAC
>SMXS01000043.1 GCA_004356955.1 Alphaproteobacteria bacterium
AATTAAAATAGCGTCGACACAGCGTCTTCAGATTAAAGAGCGCACGCGGTACGACGGTCGAGATAATGGCGCCCTTTACCGGTTTTTCGTTGAGGCCTTCATGGCGCATCAACTGATCCAACCAAACGAAATATTCGTCCGCCGTGCGTTCTGCGCTGGTTGCAATGCGCCATTGGGTAAAGTGATCGCCATTTTCATCATCGAAAAGGGCAAATACGATATTGGTGTTTCCTGCATCAATTGTCAGCAGCATAGCTGTCTCTCCAGACCCTTCAATCAAGCACCAGCTGGGAAAAACACGTCACCAGCATGGATCACCACTTCATTGCCATCTTCGACCTCGATACGCAAGGCGCCAGTGGCATCAAGATCGCGCATGATCCCTTTGATTCGGTTGTCATTTTGTTGCACTTCGATGGGCTCGCCCAGCCTATAGGCGGCCTTCAGCCACTGTTGGCGAAGGGCATTGAACCCGTTGGTGACCCAAGATTGGTAAATTTCATCGAATGAAACAGTCAATTGGGCGACAACGTCTTCTGGTTTTAGGCTAATACCGGTGGCCGCGATCATATCAGTGGCAGGATAAGGCGTGTCTTCCGGGTGATGCTGCAGATTGATGCCAATACCAATGATCAGATAGTCTGTTTGGGCATAACCGCCGTGTCGTGCGGGTTTGCTGGAACCCTCCAACAGGATGCCCGATATCTTGGCCCCGTCTACCAGCACATCATTGGGCCACTTTAGCGCAAACCCGATGGCTTGCTGCGACAGGACTTCCAACGTGTGTTTGACCGCAAGCGCTGCGGCAAAAGACAATTGCGATGCATCGGCCAGCCTTGCCTGCGGCCTGATCAGGATTGATGCAAATAGATTGCCTGGCTTCGACACCCATTGGCGACCCCGACGGCCCCTGCCCGCGGTTTGTTCGACGGCCCAGACGATACATTTGCCCGGGTCGCCGGCCATGGCCAGGCGCTTGGCTTCCTCGTTGGTGCTGTCGATAATCTCGTGCGAAAACACCCGATATCCACTGGGGAGCTCGCTCACTCGCTCACTCACATAAACAGGCTGGTCGCGGCCAGGTTAGCAGCTGCAATCAGCGGTGCAGGCCAGACAAAGCCAAGGACAATGAGAGCAGCCGCCCCACCAGAGATAATTTTCATACCCCGGCTGGGGCCAACATCAAACTCGCCGACGGGTTCGTCGAAATACATGATCTTGACGATCCGCAAATAATAGAAAGCACCGATGACGCTCATCAACACACCAAAGATAGCCAACGTCGTCAGGCCGGCTTCCAGCGCCATCATAAAGACAAAAAACTTGCCAATGAATCCAGCCATTGGTGGAATGCCCGCCAATGAGAACATAAAGATTGCCAAGGCAGCAGCCATACCGGGGCGTGTCCGTGCAAGGCCGGCCAGGTCATTGATGTTTTCTGTCATGCCCTCTTTCCGGCGCATGGACATGATTAGCGCAAACGCACCGATGTTCATAACCAGATAGATCGTCAGGTAGATCAGCACCGACGCCACGCCTGATTCAGTCCCTGCACTCAGGCCGACCAAAGCAAATCCAACATGACCGATAGAGCTAAAAGCCATCAGACGTTTGATATTGGTTTGCACCAGGGCCAGCACGGCACCGACGGCCATAGAGGCAAAAGACAGGAATATGATGATCTGTTGCCACTGGTCTTGCATTGCCGGGACAACGTCAAACAGCACACGGATCAACAGTGCCATGGCGGCCACTTTGGGCGCGCCGGCCAAAAAGGCCGTAACCGGGGTTGGCGCCCCTTCGTATACGTCGGGCGTCCACATATGGAATGGGACCGCCGAGATTTTGAAGGCCAGACCCGACAACAGGAACACCAGGCCAAAGATCATCCCGAAAGGGACGCTTTCGACTGCGACAGCCTGCGAGATCTCGCCAAAGTCCAACGAGCCTGCAAAGCCATAGATCAGCGAGCTACCATAGAGCAGCATGCCCGATGACAAGGCGCCCAGAACAAAGTACTTCAAACCGGCTTCGGTCGAGCGGCTGGAATCGCGATTGATCGCGGTCAACACGTAGAGCGCCAAGCTTTGCAGTTCGATTCCCATATACAGTGAAATCAGATTACTGGCGGACACCATCATGGTCATGCCGGCGGTGGCCAACAATATCAGGACGGCAAATTCAAATCGTTTCAGGTTTTCTTTGGCCAGAAAATCGAACGACATCATGATTGCCATTGCTGCGCCAATCAGGATCAGGATTTTGTTGAAGATCGCGAACCCATCGATAACAAACATGCCATTGAAAGCGTAGGTGCGTTCAACTGGCAGACTGACAGTCGATATCATCGCCACGACCAAGACACCGACGCTGAGCCACGACACGGTCTTGAAGGCTTTTTTGCCGGAAAATACGCCGACCATCAGCAAGGCCATGGCCCCGACAACGATGATCAGTTCTACAATAGCTGGTGCCAGAGATTGCATTAGCGGGCCCCTTCCATGGCTATTGCGCCGATATTGTGGTGGGCATTGAGGGCTGTTTCCATATGGGTCACTAGGTTCTCAACGGAAACATGCAAGACATTAAGGATGGGTTCTGGGTAGATTCCCATCCACAGAACAACCAGGATCAACGGCGCAAACAAAGCCACTTCACGCTTGTCGAGGTCGAGGATATCCATCAGGTCTTCTTTCACCAGTTCGCCAAAGATAACGCGACGATACAGCCACAACATATAGGCTGCGCCCAGTACGAGGCCCGTGGTAGCCAGCGCGGCGACCAGAGTGTTGACCTTGAAGACGCCGACGAGAATGAGCAATTCGCCTACAAAACCGCTGGTACCAGGAAGGCCAATTGAGGCCATGGTAAAGATCATAAAGACCAGCGCATAAGACGGCATACGATTAACCAGGCCGCCATAGCGGTCGATCTCGCGTGTGTGCATGCGGTCGTAAATGACCCCAACACACAAGAACAAGGCACCAGAGACAATGCCATGGCTAAGCATCTGGAAGATCGAGCCTTCGATTCCCTGTTGATTAAAGACGAACAGGCCGATGGTCACAAACCCCATATGCGCAACGGATGAATAGGCGATCAGCTTTTTCATGTCTTCTTGCCGCAAGGCGACCAGTGATGTGTAGATGATGGCGACCACGCTGAGGGTAAAGACCATCGGTGCGAATAACTCGCTGGCAATTGGGAACATCGGCAACGAAAAGCGCAGGAAGCCATAGCCACCCATCTTCAGCAGAACGCCTGCCAGAATAACAGACCCGGCAGTTGGCGCCTCGACATGGGCATCGGGCAGCCAGGTATGCACCGGCCACATCGGCATTTTGACGGCAAAGGACGCGAAGAAGGCTAGCCAGAACCAGGTTTGCAGATCGGCATCAAAGCCATAGGACATCAAGGCCGGGATGCTGGTTGTGCCAGCTTCCAGATACATGGCGATCAATGCCAACAGCATCAAAACAGAGCCAGCCAGCGTGTAGAGGAAGAACTTGAAGGATGCGTATACTTTGCGCGCGCCACCCCAGACACCGATGATCAGATACATCGGGATCAGGCCGCCTTCAAAGAACAGGTAGAACAGCACGAGATCGAGCGAGCAGAACACGCCGATCATCAGCGTTTCCAGCAACAAGAAGGCGATCATGAAGTCCTGAACGCGGTCGGTTATAGACTTCCAGCTGGCCAAGATGCAGAACGGCATCAAGAAGGTGGTCAGGATCACGAACAGCAACGAGATGCCATCAACGCCCATGCGGTATTCGATGCCACCCATCAGCCATTCGGCTTCTTCGACAAACTGGAAGTCAGCTGTGGTTGGGTCAAACAATACCCACAGAACCAGCGACAACAAGAAGGTCGCAATGGTGACAAACAGCGCAACGGCACGCGCGTTGCGGGCGACCATGGCTTTGTCGCCACGGATCAGCAAGATCATCAGCACGCCGAACAAGGGCAGGAAGGTCACAAAGGACAGAAGCGGCAGATCGGTAATCATTGCACGTCCCCGATCCGTACACCGTACCAGGTCAACAGCGCGACAACGCCGATCAACATGGCAAAGGCATAATGATACAGATAGCCCGTATGCATAAGTCGTGCCTTGCCAGCAACCCAGGCAATGGCGCCAGAGACGCCATCTGGACCAAGGCCATCAATGATGCGGCCATCGCCGATCTTCCAGAATTGATAACCAATCCACTTGGCCGGACGGACAAAGATCAGATCGTAGAGTTCGTCGAAATACCACTTGTTCAACAGAAAGCGATAAATTGGGCCATTGGTTTCAGCCAGCGCCTTGGGGATATCGGGACGACGGATATAAAAGAACCAGGAAAGCCCCAGGCCTGCAGCGCCCATGACCAGCGGCAGATATTTGACCCAGGCCGGGACATGATGCGCGGCGTCCAGGATGTTATCACCCGCCACGAACAAGGCTTCGCCCCAGAAAGCATCATAATCATGGCCGACAAAATATTCGTAGAAGACAAAGCCGGCAATGACAGCGCCAATGGCCAGAATAATAAGCGGGATCATCATGATCTTGGGTGACTCGTGCACATGGCTCATGACTTCTTCGCTGGCACGTGGTTTGCCGTGGAAGGTCATGAAGATCAATCGGCCAGAATAGAATGCCGTCATAAACGCGGCAATGATGCCCATGGCAAAGGCATATTCACCCATGCCCTCACCCGCGGCATAAGCTGACTCGAGGATCATGTCTTTCGAGAAGTAACCTGCGAACGGGAAAATACCGATCAGAGCCAGGGACCCAATCCACATCAGGGCATAGGTGCCCTTCATATGCCTCCAGATGCCGCCCATCTTGCGCATGTCCTGTTCGTCTGACATGCCATGAATGACCGAGCCAGAACCAAGGAACAACAGCGCCTTGAAGAAGGCATGTGTGAACAGATGGAAAATCGCCGCGCCATAAGCAGAAACGCCCAGCGCAAAGAACATGTACCCTAATTGCGAGCACGTTGAGTAAGCGATGACACGCTTGATGTCGTTTTGGACCAAGCCAACTGTGGCGGCAAAAATTGCCGTGGATGCGCCAACGAAGATCACAACATCCAGTGTAAACGGCGCGAGCTCGAACAATGGCGAACAGCGTGCGACCATAAACACACCAGCTGTCACCATGGTGGCGGCATGGATCAGGGCGGACACAGGTGTCGGGCCTTCCATCGCGTCTGGTAGCCAGGTGTGCAGACCAAGCTGGGCCGATTTGCCCATGGCGCCAATAAACAGCAACATCGTGATGGTGGTCAGCACATCGACCTGATAGCCCAGGAATTCGAATGTCTCGCCTGTGTGGTCAGAGGCTGTCGCAAAGACGGTTTCAAAATCCATCACGCCAAAGGTCAAGAAGATCGCCAGGATCCCCAACATAAAGCCAAAGTCACCAACGCGATTGACCAAAAAGGCCTTGATAGCAGCGGCATTGGCTGCTGGCTTTTTGTACCAAAATCCAATCAGCAGATAAGATGCAAGCCCCACGCCTTCCCACCCGAAAAACATCTGGACGAAATTGTCGGCGGTGACCAGCATCAACATGGCAAAGGTAAACAGGGACAGATAAGCCATGAAACGCGGCTTGGCTGGGTCGTGGCTCATATATCCGATGGAATAGATATGAACGAGCGAGGACACGCCATTGACGACGACCAGCATCACAACGGTCAGCGTATCGATTTTCAGGGCCCAGTTGACGTCAAAGCTGCCCGAGGATACCCAGGTCAACAATTCGACATGCACGGTCTGATGGCCCAGACCAATCTGGGTAAAGGCATAAATAGACAGCAGCGCCGATATAACGACAGCAATGCAGGTGACCAATTGTGCCCCACGGTCACCAAGCCAACGGCCACCAAAGCCTGCAATGATTGCCGCAATAAGCGGCAGAAAGACTATCGCGAAATACACGCCTGTTATCCCTTCAACTGGCTAATATCTTCGACCGCGATAGAACCGCGATTACGGAAGTAGATGACTAGGATGGCCAGGCCAATGGCGGCCTCAGCGGCGGCCACAGTCAGGACGAACATGGCAAATATCTGCCCCGAGATGTCATGAAGAAAGACCGAAAATGCGACCAGGTTGATATTTACAGCCAGCAGCATCAGCTCGATGGCCATAAGAATGATGATGACGTTCTTCCGATTCAGGAAAATGCCAAACACACCCAGCGTGAACAGGATGGCGGCAATCGTCAGATAATGAGTAAGACCGATTTCCATGGTTCTGTCCGCTCCCTATATGCCCTGCCCTGGTGGAATTTTCTTTAATTCCACAGCGCTTTCGGGGGTGCGGTGCACCTGATTTGTTATGTTTTGTTTTTTGACACCGGGCCGTGACCGATGGGTCAGGACGATGGCACCGATCATGGCGACCAGCAGGATAATCCCCGCCGCCTGAAAGGCGTAGATATAGTCGGTGTACAGCACAAGACCAATGCTTTGGGTGTTGCCGACTTCAGAAACAACCGGTCTTGCCGTTGCTGCGATCAACGACGTGTCGCCGCCAAAGCTCCAACTACTGACAATAAACAGCAGCTCGATGGCCAGGATCGCGCCGATTACCCCGCCGATAGGCAGATATTGCAAAAATCCCTGTTTCATATCGACGGAGTTGATGTCCAACATCATCACCACGAACAGGAACAGCACAGCGACGGCGCCGATATAGACAATCAGCATAATCATCGCCAGGAACTCTGCACCCATCAGGACAAACAGACCGCCCGACGTGAAGAATGCCAGAATGAGATACAACACTGAATGCACCGGGTTACGACTGGCGATGACCATAAAGCCGGCGGCCACTGCAATGGTTGCGAATAGGTAAAAAGTTAACGCCTGAATAATCATGATGTCGTCCTAGCGATACGGTGCGTCTGCGACAATATTGGCAGCGATTTCCTGCTCCCACCGATCGCCATTGGCTAGCAGCTTTGCTTTGTCGTAATACAGTTCTTCGCGGGTTTCGGTTGCGAATTCAAAATTTGGACCCTCGACAATGGCGTCTACAGGGCAGGCTTCCTGGCAGAAGCCGCAATAGATGCATTTGACCATGTCGATGTCATATTTGGTGGTCCGGCGGGATCCATCTTCGCGCTCTTCGGCCTCGATTGTGATGGCCTGTGCCGGGCAGATGGCTTCACACAATTTGCAGGCGATGCAGCGCTCTTCGCCATTGTCATAGCGACGCAGGGCGAGTTCACCGCGGAAGCGCGGGCTCAGCGGCCCTTTTTCGTAGGGATAGTTGATTGTCAGCTTTGGCTTGAAAAAGTATTTCAGGGTCAGTTTCATCGCGATGACGAACTCCCACAGAAAAATCGTTTTTGCAACCTGGGATATTCTGCTCATGATCGATCCCCTAACTGGCGTTTGGCAGCATGTCAAAGGCTACCAGCACACCGGCAGTAACAATGACAGCAACAAGTGACAAAGGCAGGAAGACCTTCCAGCCCAGGCGCATCAATTGGTCATAGCGGTACCGGGGTACCGATGCCTTGATCCAACTGAATACAAAGAAGAAGAAGAACGTTTTTAGCAAAAACCAGACCAGCCCAGGCATAAAGGCGTTGAAGGCTTCCATGCCGGGGATCCAGTTGAACAGAAAATTGTCGAAGGGCGACAACCAGCCACCAAAGAACAAAGTAGTCGTCATGGCGCACATCAGCAGCACTGCGGTGTATTCACCCAGCCAGAACAGGGCAAAGGTTAGTGACGAATACTCAACCTGATAACCAGCCACCAATTCGGCCTCGGCTTCGGGCAAATCAAACGGTGCACGGTTGGTTTCAGCCAGTGCCGAGATAAAGAAGATGATGAACACCGGGAATAGCGGGATGAAGAACCACAGGCCCTCTTGGGCCATAACGACATCAGACAGGTTCAAAGAGCCAACGCACAACAGCACGGTGACAATCACAAACCCAATGGAGACTTCGTAAGACACCATTTGCGCGGCAGACCGCATAGCCCCGAGGAATGCATAGCGTGAATTGGACGCCCAGCCCGACATGATGATGCCATAGACGCCCAAGGACGAGATTGCGAACAAGTACAGCACGCCGACATTAAGGTTGGATAGCACCAAGCCATCGTCAAAGGGAATAACCGCCCAGGCAACGAAAGCGACTACAAACATCAGAACCGGTGCGATGATGAAGACGCCCTTGTTGGCACCCGACGGAACAATCGTTTCTTTTAACAACAGCTTCAGGCCATCGGCAAAGCTTTGCAGCAAACCCCAGGGCCCGACGACATTGGGGCCGCGCCGCAATTGAATAGCCGCCCAGATTTTACGATCAAAGTAGATCGCATAGGCAACGGCCAGCAACAACGGGACGACAATCAGCAATACCTTGCCGAGAATCCACAGGCCAGGGAGCAGGTAAATGTCAATAAATTCAGCCATTTGTACCGGTTCCCTCAGAAACTTCGTTTTGGATATTCGTGCATTCTTCCATGGTGTTGGAAGCGCGGCAGATCGGGTTCACCTGGTAATGGTCGATGCTGTTGCCTGCAAAAGGCTCATCGCTCGTGTCGCCTGCGGTACCAGCGCCTTGCCAGTCTGCGGCGACAATTTGGTCTGCTTCGGCAAGATGCGGGGCAATTTCTGCCATGCGGTCACGCAGCGCATCCAATGTGTCATAGGGCAATGTCTTGCCAATGACGCCAGAGAGCGCCCGCAAGATGGTCCAGTCTTCACGGGCATCACCCGGTGGGAACGCAGCACGATTACCAAGCTGTACCCGACCTTCGGTATTGACCCAAGTGGCGGCTTTTTCGGTATAGGCGGCGCCTGGCAGGATTACATCGGCATGTTGAACACCGGCATCACCGTGCGAGCCCTGATAGATCACAAAGGCGTTCTGCAGTTTGGAAACATCAATTTCATCGGCATGGTGCAGGAAGACTATTTCAATATCGCCAGAGGCGGCACCATCCAGGATACCCGCGACGTCACGACCACCATCTTGTGGTACGAAACCGATATCGAGGCCCCCTACCCGTCCAGCAGCCTGATGCAGGACGTTGTAGCCGTTCCAGTCTGCAGTGATAGCACCAACATTGTCGGCCAGTTGTGCAGCCATCGCCGCAATGGCCTGACCATCAGCCCGCGACAGAACATTCTGACCAATGATGATCATGGGATGCGAGGCATCTTTCAGCGTTTGTGCAAAAGCGCCATTGTCCGATACCAGATCAGCCAGTGTTTGGGCGCCTGCACCCAGATAATCATAATCATAAGTCAGATCGAGCGTTTCGCCGATCACCGCAATTTGCAGATTGCCCGTCAGCGATTGTTGGCGAATACGGGCATTGATGATGGGTGCGTCTTCACGAATATTGGCACCGATGATTAAAAGGGCATCAACCTGATCGATGCCGCTGATTGTCGAGTTGAACAGGTATGACGCGCGGTTGCTGGCATCATACTGAACACCATCTGTGCGGCAATCAAGATTGGCAGAGCCCAGCGAAATCAACAGGTCTTTCAATGCAGTCATGGATTCGACATCTGCAAGGTCACCAGCAATACCAGCGATTTTGCTGCCATCAGTACCAGCGACCTTGTCAGCGATAGTTTTGAAAGCGTCTTCCCACGTGGCTTCGGTTAATTTGCCATCGATACGAACATAAGGCTTGTCCAGACGACGTTTCTTCAAGCCGTCATAGGCAAAGCGAGACCGGTCTGCGAGCCATTCCTGGTTCACATCTTCATTGAGGCGCGGCAGGATACGCATGACTTCTTTGCCACGAACATCAACACGGATGTTGGAACCCACAGCATCATGAACATCGATGCTTTCTGTCTTTTCCAGCTCCCACGAACGGGCAGTAAAGGCATAAGGTTTGGATGTCAGAGCACCGACCGGGCACAGATCGATGACATTGCCAGACAATTCTGACGTCATGGATTGTTCCAGATAGGTGCTGATTTCCATGTGTTCGCCGCGACCGAGCGCACCAATTTCTTCAACACCGGCAACTTCTTGTGCAAAACGGATACAGCGAGTGCAATGAATGCAGCGGGTCATCACGGTCTTGATCAGCGGACCCATATTCTTTTCGGTGACGGCGCGCTTGTTTTCGTCATAGCGACTGTCGTTGCCGCCATAGGCCATGGATTGGTCCTGCAGATCACATTCGCCACCCTGATCACAAATCGGGCAATCGAGGGGATGATTGATCAGCAGGAATTCCATCACCCCTTCCCGCGCTTTTTTGATGCTGGGGCTATTTGTGTGGATCACCATGCCATCAGCGGCAGGCATGGCACAACTCGCGATGGGCTTAGGCGCGTTTTCCTGTTCGACCAGGCACATGCGGCAATTGCCAGCAATGGACAGGCGGTCGTGATAACAAAAACGAGGAATTTCTGCACCAGCCTCTTCGCAGGCCTGCATCAGTGTCACGCCGCTATCCACGGTAATTTCGACACCATCGATGGTTAATGTGGGCATGTCGGCGCTCCTATGCGGCCCGCGTATTTGCAGCTTGTTTGGCAGTTGCAATACGCGCTTCAAGTTCTGGCCGGAAGTGGCGGATCAAACCCTGGATGGGCCATGCGGCGGCGTCACCCAAGGCACAGATGGTGTGGCCTTCGATTTGAGTGCTGACATCCAGCAGTGAATCAATTTCTTCGACTTCCGCGTCGCCCCGCACCATGCGGTCCATCACACGGGCCATCCAGCCTGTACCCTCGCGGCATGGTGTGCACTGGCCACAGCTTTCGTGCTGATAAAAGCTTGCCAGGCGGGCAATAGCAGCGACGATATCGGTGGATTTGTCCATGACGATGACAGCCGCTGTTCCCAGGCCGGATTTTTCGGCTTTCAGCGAGTCAAAATCCATCAGGACTGTGTCGCAGATGTCTTTGGGCAATACTGGAACTGACGAGCCACCAGGGATGATGGCCAACAGATTGTCCCATCCGCCAATGACACCGCCTGCATGTTTTTCGATAAGTTCCTTGAGCGGGATGCCCATTTCTTCCTCGACATTGCACGGGTGGTTGACGTGGCCCGAAATGCTGAAGATTTTCGTGCCTGTGTTGTTTTCTCGGCCCAGACCGGCAAACCAGGCACCGCCCCGGCGCAAGATTGTGGGCACAGCTGCGATGGATTCAACATTGTTCACCGTCGTTGGACAGCCCCATACGCCAACATTGGCAGGGAATGGTGGCTTTAGGCGTGGTTGGCCTTTTTTGCCCTCTAGGCTTTCAATCAATGCGGTTTCTTCGCCACAGATATAGGCACCCATGCCGCGATGAACGTAGACATCAAATGTATAGCCAGTACCGCAGCAGTTTTCACCCAACAGGCCGGCCGCGTAAGCTTCATCAATCGCGGCCTGCAATTGTTCAGCCTCGCGGTAGAACTCGCCGCGGATATAGATGTATGCGGCCTCGGCGCGCATGGCGACGCCTGAGAGCAAGCAACCTTCGACCAATTTGTGCGGATCGTGGCGAATGATTTCGCGGTCTTTACAGGTGCCAGGTTCGCCTTCATCGGCGTTCACCACCAGATAATGCGGACGGCCATCGCTTACCTTGGGCATGAACGACATCTTGAGGCCCGTTGGGAACCCTGCCCCGCCGCGACCACGCAGGCCGGACTCTTTCAATTCGTCAACGATCCAGTCATCGCCCTTGGCAATCAGGTCGGCAGTACCGGCCCAGTCACCGCGTGCCCTGGCACCATCAATGCCGGGGTCTTTCAGGCCGTAGAGATTGGTGAAAATACGATCCTTGTCACTCAACATCACGAAGTCTCCTGCAGAGAGGTCAGGCCGCCAGCAGGCTCTGACTTTTTGCGGCCACTCTGAGGGCCCGGTGTTGGTGTGTCGCCCGCTTGCAGGGCGTCGAGAACCTTGGTGGTCGTGTCTGCGGTCAGGTCTTCATAATAGTCGTCGCCGATTTGCATCATCGGGGCGTTGGCGCAAGCACCCAGGCATTCCACTTCGATAATCGTGAATTTACCGTCTTGGGTGGTTTCGCCCATATTGATGCCCAGTTTGTTTTTGCAGGCACTGACAATGTCGTCAGACCCGCGCAACCAACAAGGGGTTGTGGTGCAGACCTGTACGAAATGTTCGCCAACGGGTGCCAGATTATACATGGTGTAAAAGCTGGCAACTTCGAGCACACGAATAACCGGCATGTCCAGCATAGTTGCAACGCAACGAATGCCTGCCTGGGGCAACCATCCACCGTTTTGGCGTTGGGCTATGTCCAACAGGGGCATGACCGCGCTGGCCTGTCGGCCTTCGGGGTATTTTGCAATGTGTTCTTTGGTTTTTTGCAGGTTCTCCGCAGTGAACTCAAAGTGCTCGGACTGCTGCGCCTGGGTTTGTCCGCTCATACTCATCGGTCCACTTCGCCGAATACAATATCGATAGAGCCCAAGATCGCGGGAATATCTGCGAGCATGTGGCCTTTGGTCAAAAAATCCATTGCCTGAAGGTGGGCAAATCCAGGTGCTCTGATTTTACAGCGATAAGGCTTGTTGGAGCCATCTGACACTAGATACACACCAAACTCGCCCTTTGGGGCTTCGATGGCGACATAGACCTCACCCTCGGGGACTTTGTAGCCTTCGGTGTACAGTTTGAAGTGCTGGATCAGCGCTTCCATGGACTGTTTCATTTCCGCCCGCGGTGGCGGTACGATTTTGCGATCCATTGAAGAAACCGGACCTGCGGGCATCTCGTTAAGGCATTGCCGAATCATACGGATCGACTGTTTAATTTCTTCGAACCTAACGATGAAGCGAGCATAGCAATCGCCGTGTTTACCGACGGGTACATCGAAATCCATTTTTTCATAGCCGTCATAGGGCTGCGATTTGCGCAAGTCCCATGCAATGTCGCTGCCACGAAGGCACGGACCGGTGAAACCCCAATCGATGGCTTCGTCACCGGTGATCACACCGATATCAACACAGCGTTGCTTGAAGATACGATTGCCGATCAACATCGTTCCAATATCTTCCAGAACTTCAGGGAAGGTCTCGGTCCATTCCCAAATATCGGTCAACAGTTCCGGCGGAAGGTCCTGATGAACACCACCCGGGCGAATATAGCATGCATGCATGCGCGCACCACTGGCCCGTTCGCGGAACACCATCAGCTTTTCGCGTTCTTCAAAACCCCACAAAATTGGCGTCATCGCGCCCACATCCATCGCGTGGGTTGTCAGGTTCATCAGATGGCTGGAAATGCGCCCCATTTCAGAATAGAGGATACGGATCATTTTGCCGCGATCAGGCACTTCACAATCCAGCAGCTTCTCGACGGCCAGCGCAAAAGCATGTTCCTGATTGATCGGCGATACATAGTCTAGCCGGTCAAAATATGGCACAGCCTGCAGGTATGTCTTGTGCTCGATCAGCTTTTCGGTGCCTCGATGCAGCAGACCGATATGCGGATCGATGCGTACGACAATCTCGCCGTCCAGCTCGGTAATCAGGCGCAGCACGCCATGGGTTGCGGGATGCTGTGGACCAACATTCAGATTGTAATTTTTCAGTTGAACTTCAGCCATTAGCCTTCACCTTCTACGGCGTCTTCCGTGCCTTTTTCGTCACCTGGCAAGATGTATTTGGCGCCTTCCCATGGACTCATGAAGTCAAAGGTGCGCAGATCCTGCATCAGGCTGACTGGTTCGTAGACCACACGTTTGTGCTCGTCAGAATAGCGAACTTCCACATAGCCAGACAAAGGAAAGTCTTTGCGTAGTGGAAAACCCTGAAAACCATAATCCGTCAGGATGCGGCGCAGATCAGGGTGGTTAGAGAACATCACGCCATAAAGATCCCAGCATTCGCGCTCGAACCAGTTGGCAGTACTGAATATACCACTAGCCGATGGCACCGGCGTCTCTTCATCAGTGTGAATCTTTACGCGTATGCGCTGGTTCTGTTTAAGGCTAAGGAGGTGATAAACAACGTCAAAGCGCTCGGTCCGGCTGGGATAGTCGGCGCCGCAGATATCCATCAACTGACGAAACTGACATTGGCTATCGTCCCGTAGGTAGGTCAGAACTTTGATGATGCAGTCGGGTCGGCTGACGATGGTGAGTTCATCATTCACGACGTCTGTGCTGATGATCTCGTTATCCAGAGAATCGCTTATCAGTTCGCCCAATTCAATGAGAGCCTGGTCCATGGTGGGTTCCCTGCCCCTATCTTGTCAGAGTGCCTGTACGGCGGATTTTGCGCTGCAGTTGCAGGACGCCGTATACCAGCGCTTCAGCGGTCGGTGGACAGCCAGGCACATAGATGTCAACGGGTATAATGCGATCACAGCCGCGAACCACAGAATATGAATAGTGGTAATATCCACCGCCATTGGCACAACTGCCCATGGAAATTACATACCGGGGTTCTGGCATTTGGTCATAAACTTTGCGCAGCGCCGGGGCCATTTTATTGGTCAGCGTACCGGCAACGATCATGACATCGGATTGACGAGGAGACGCACGAGGCGCAAAGCCAAAGCGTTCCAGGTCGTAACGCGGCATATTTGCCTGCATCATTTCAACAGCGCAGCAGGCCAGACCAAAGGTCATCCACCATAGTGATCCGGTGCGTGCCCAATTGATGACGTCATCAAGCTTGGCAACAATATAGCCTTTGTCGCCCAGGTCATCGGAAAGGGACTGAAAATATTCACTAGAAGCCGCCGTCGAGGCAGCGAGGTCTTGATTGGCTGACGCCACTTTGTCCTCTACTCCCATTCCAAGGCTCCCTTTTTCCACTCGTAGATAAAGCCGACGGTCAGCACACCCAGGAAGACGACCATTGACCAAAAGCCAAAGATGCCGATGTCACCCAAAGTCACAGCCCATGGGAACAGGAAGGCGACTTCCAGATCGAAGATGATAAACAGGATGGCCACCAGATAGAAGCGCACATCGAAATGCCCGCGTGTGTCGTCGAAGGGTTCGAAGCCACATTCATAGGGTGACAGTTTTTCACTATCCGGATTTTGCTTGGCAACAAGATATGCGCCAACAACGAATAGCAATGCCAAAACAATGACTACTGCTAGAAAGACCAGAATCGGCAAGTATTCCAGTAACAGTTCTTCCATCGATTTTATTCCAACCTCTCAAGTCGCTGATTAGCGTTCTAGACAGAGTACCGGGTATTATTCAGGAGATCACGCCCGAACTCTACATCGTCCGATTCACTGCCCAGATAGGGCCTTGATTCGGCGCGCAGTATATAGTGGCAAACACACGTGTCAAAGGGCAATGGCGCGCGTCTGCTGGGAAAGTTTTGCAGGGTGGAATTGCCGAGATGGGGGCTGCCATTTTTTACAGATATGTGTCTGCGAAATGGCGGGAGTGACGGGACTCGAACCCGCGACCTCTGGCGTGACAGGCCAGCGCTCTAACCAACTGAGCTACACCCCCAATCTCGGAAGGCGGGCTTGATGTACGGCAGAGCCTGCGACCTGTCAAGGGCTTGGATAACATTCCTGAAATAATATTAAAAATTGTTCATTTGCCGCAGAAGTCTGGGCCTTTTGGACCCATACTATTTCGTCAATCAACGTCATTTATGAGAGCGATTCCACAATAAAAAAAGCCGCCGAAACGACCTTGATCATTTTGCCTGTTTTTGATTCCCGGTGCGTATGCCGCAACAAAGTGCGATGGAATATCATCAGGCTAATTGTGCAGACCGTGGGGTGGTGGTGGGCGATGACAGGCTCGAACTGCCGACCCTCTCGGTGTAAACGAGATGCTCTACCAACTGAGCTAATCGCCCTCAACCACCCTACTGGTCTTCAATTAAGAAACGGCCACCCTTTCAAGCGACCGCGTCCTAAACTAAACCAAATTGGTTTTAGTGGTTTACAGCTTCCTTCAGCGCCTTACCAGCCTTGAATTTAGGCTGCTTGGATGCAGGAATCTGAATTGCTTCGCCAGTACGAGGGTTGCGACCCGTCGTAGCTGCACGATTTGCAACACTAAAAGTACCGAAGCCAACGAGGCGAATTTCGCCACCACCAGCCAGGGCATCTGTTACAGATTGAAGCACCGCATCAACAGCGGCTCCTGCATCTGCTTTGGACAGACCAGATGCTTCGGCAACACTTGCAATAAGATCATTCTTGTTCATGGCTAACCCCCCTTATATGGAACTGTTATATTCGAAAAATATCCCCCGATAGAGACGGCGTCAGTCTAGAGCGACGCATTATCCCGGTCAAAGGAAAAGCCGCGTCCACCCTCATTTTTTGCAACTTTTTTGCTGCTTTCTGGCGGACGCAGATACCTTAGTGGGTCACAACCTCTTCCGGGTTGCCATTGGCCTCTTCTGCAACCGCGCCAATGATCTCTTCTTCCCATTCAATTGGCACGACCGGTTGCGTCAGGGCATGACTCAAAACTTCATCCACGGTTGTTACGGGGATAATTTCCAATCCCTTTTTGACGTTGTCCGGTATGTCGGCGAGGTCTTTTTCGTTGTCCATTGGAATCAATACCTTCTTGATCCCGCCACGTTGTGCGGCTAGTAGTTTTTCCTTCAATCCACCAATGGCTAAGATACGACCACGCAGCGTAATTTCACCCGTCATGGCGACGTATCGGTCAACCGGTATCCCCGTTAAAACCGAAACAATGGAGGTCACCATTCCAACACCAGCGGACGGCCCATCTTTGGGAACAGCCCCTTCTGGTACATGGATGTGGATATCGCGTTTTTGAAACACGTCTGGATGAATACCGAATTCGGCAGCGCGAGACCGTACATAACTGGCCGCAGCCTGAATCGATTCTTGCATCACTTCACCAAGTTTCCCGGTAATGGTCATCTTTCCCTTGCCTGGAAGTTTTAGTGCCTCGATCGACAACAGCTCGCCGCCGACTTCTGTCCAGGCAAGGCCCGTGACGACGCCAACCTGGTCTTTATCTTCGATCATGCCATAGCGGAATTTTCGCACCCCGGCAAAGTCACCCAGATTATCTGGCGTAATCTTAACCACGGTGACGTCGGACGACACAATCTGGCGCACTGCCTTGCGGATCAGGCTTGCCAATTCACGTTCCAGGCCACGCACGCCAGGTTCGCGCGTGTAGTGGCGAATAAGGTCGCGCAGGCCTTCATCTGTGATGGACCATTCTTCAGCGTTCAGACCATTGGCCTTGATTTGCTTGTCGATCAGGTGACGACGCGCAATCTCCAGCTTTTCCTCTTCCGTGTAACCGCTGATGCGGATTACTTCCATCCGATCAAGCAATGCACTTGGGATATTCAGCGTATTGGCGGTAGTGACGAACATCACCTTGGAAAGGTCGTAGTCAACCTCTAGATAGTGGTCGTTGAAGGTGCCATTTTGTTCTGGGTCCAAGACTTCCAACAATGCCGAGGATGGATCGCCACGGAAATCGGCGCCCATTTTGTCAATTTCGTCCAGCAGGAACAGCGGATTGGACGTGCCAGCCTTCTTCATGCTTTGGACGATTTTGCCTGGCATAGAGCCAATATAAGTCCGCCGATGGCCACGAATTTCGGCTTCATCACGCACGCCACCAAGCGAAACGCGAATAAAGTCGCGCCCCGTGGCCCTGGCAATGGACTTGCCCAGCGAGGTCTTACCAACACCTGGGGGGCCGACGAGGCACAGGATTGGACCTTTGATCTTGCGGGTGCGTTGCTGCACAGCAAGATATTCGATGATCCGTTCCTTGACCTTCTCTAGCCCGTAGTGATCGGCGTCCAGAATTTCAATCGCCTTGTTGAGGTCTTTCTTGACCTTGCGGTTCTTGCCCCAAGGAATACCAAGCAGCCAATCCAGATAGTTGCGAACAACAGTGGCTTCTGCCGACATCGGGCTCATGGCCTTCAGCTTCTTCAGCTCGGCTGTAGCTTTGGTCTTTGCTTCCTTGGATAGCTTGGTTTCCTTAATCTTTGCTTCAAGCTCAACCAGTTCATCGCCGTCTTCTTCGCCGTCGCCGAGTTCCTTCTGAATGGCTTTCATTTGCTCATTCAAATAGTACTCGCGCTGGGTCTTTTCCATCTGGCGTTTGACGCGGCCACGGATGTTCTTTTCAACCTCCAAGACACCGATTTCGCTGTCCATCATGCCAAAGACGCGTTCCAGCCGTTCGCTGGCGCTGGTGGTTTCCAGCAATTCCTGCTTTTCAGATATTTTGACGGACAGATGCGACGCCAGTGTATCGGCCAGGCGTTCTGGTTCTTCAATCTGATTGACCGAGACGAGTACCTCTGGTGGCACCTTCTTGTTCAATTTCACATATTGTTCGAACTGACTGACGACAGATCGGGCCAGTGCTTCGATGTCGGCGCCTGTCTCGGTATCCTCTTCGATGATCTCGACTGTGGCTTCAAAGAAGTTTTCATTGTCGACGAAACTGGAAATACGCGCACGCGCCCCACCTTCGACCAACACTTTAACCGTGCCGTCTGGCAGTTTCAGCAATTGCAGAACAGAGGCAATCGTCCCGATCTGGTACAGGTCGTTTTCATCAGGGTCGTCTTGCCCTGCATCCTTTTGGGTGACCAGGAATATCTTTTTGTCATTTGCCATCACATCTTCGAGAGCGCGCACTGATTTGTCCCGCCCAACGAATAGGGGAACAATCATGTGTGGAAACACAACGATGTCTCGTAAAGGCAATACGGGATGGGTTGATTCAGAGGACATGGCTACCTGCATATTGTGGTACTGTTATTAGCATACACCATATCTCGTATGAGAGATGGTAATTATTTCGACACATTCTAAGTGGGGAGCGAAAGCGAATACGTCAAGGGCTCTGACGTATTTCTCTGCTGATTCCGATAGAAAACTAGATTCTAGGCACCCTGACCGACATTGTTGTCAACGCGATCGGCGTAGATATAGAGCGGTTGAGCCCTGCCCTCGACGACTTCGTTACTGACGACGACTTCTTCAACGCCTTCAAGCGAGGGCAATTCATACATGGTTTCCAATAGGATGGACTCCATGATGGATCGCAAACCACGCGCCCCTGTCTGGCGTTTGATCGCCTTTTTGGCCACGCCAGCAAGAGCGTCTTCGCTAAAGGTCAGGTTTACATCTTCCATGGCAAACAGACTTTGGTATTGCTTGATCAGCGCGTTCTTCGGCTTGGTTAAAATCTCTATCAGAGAGCTTTCATCCAAATCTGTCAGTGTCGCGATCACCGGCAAACGACCCACGAATTCCGGAATCAGGCCGAATTTCAGCAGATCTTCGGGTTCTACTTCTGCCAGAATTTCGCCTGTTCGACGATCTTCAGGCCCCACCACTTTGGCACCAAATCCAATGGACTTGTCGGTGCCGCGGGCATCAATGATTTTCTCCAAGCCCGAGAAAGCACCACCACAGATAAACAGGATGTTCGTCGTGTCGACTTGCAGAAATTCCTGTTGTGGATGCTTGCGGCCGCCTTGCGGTGGGACGCTGGCAATTGTGCCTTCCATAATCTTGAGCAAGGCTTGCTGTACGCCCTCGCCCGACACATCGCGGGTGATCGACGGGTTGTCTGACTTGCGGCTGATCTTGTCGACTTCATCTATGTAGACAATGCCACGTTGCGCACGCTCGACATTATAGTCAGCCGATTGCAGCAGCTTGAGGATGATGTTTTCGACGTCTTCACCAACATAACCAGCTTCGGTCAGCGTGGTGGCGTCAGCCATTGTAAAGGGCACGTCCAAAATCCGCGCCAATGTCTGAGCCAACAGCGTTTTGCCGCAGCCGGTTGGGCCAACCAACAGAATGTTGGACTTTGACAATTCCACCTCGCTGCTTTTGCTAGCGTGCTTCAGACGTTTGTAGTGATTGTGCACGGCAACAGACAAAACGCGCTTGGCGCGTTCCTGGCCGATGACATAATCATCCAGAACGCCGCAAATATCGGCAGGCGATGCGATGCCCTCTCCTGCCTGTACGACAGTCGTTTTGCTTTCTTCGCGGATGATGTCCATGCAAAGTTCGACGCATTCATCGCAGATGAAAACGGTTGGGCCGGCAATAAGCTTCCGCACTTCGTGCTGGCTCTTGCCGCAGAAAGAGCAGTACAAAGTATTCTTGGAATCGCCAGTGCCACTGGATTTGGTCATATTTTCACCAATTTGTGTATTTCATTCATGCTAGCCGCGCAAAGGCCCGCCAATCAACACTATTTGTCGTTCGAATCGTGAAACGACGCTGAGTTGATGGTTAAAACATTGAACTTGAAAGAGAATTATCCCTCTGCAGATTCAACTTCAGAGCGTTTAGAGACGACTTCGTCAATCAATCCGAATTCCTGTGCCCCCTCAGCTGTGAGAAATTTGTCACGCTCGAGCGATTGGCGGACCGTTTCGATATCCTGACCAGTGTGGTGGGCATATATCTTGTTCAACCGTTCACGGATTGCCAGAATCTCACGGGCATGGATTTCGATATCTGTTGCCTGACCTTGCGCGCCGCCAGATGGCTGATGCAGCATGATGCGCGAATTGGGCAGCGCGAAACGCATACCTTTTTCGCCCCCAGCCAACAATAGCGAGCCCATTGAAGCCGCCTGCCCAATGCAAAGGGTAGAAATCTTTGGTTTCACATATTGCATGGTGTCGTAGATGGCCAGTCCGGACGTCACGACCCCACCAGGTGAATTGATGTAAAGCGAGATTTCCTTGTTGGGATTTTCGGCTTCCAGGTACAAAAGCTGCGCTGTCACCACCGAGGCGACACTGTCATCGATGCCACCGACCAGGAAAATGATCCGCTCTTTGAGCATACGAGAATAGATGTCGTATGAGCGTTCTCCCCGATTGGTTTGCTCGATCACCATCGGAATGAGTGCGCTGGCTGTTTCGACAATATCCTTCATTACGTGCTCCGTTTATTAGCGCTGGGGTCTAATGACCCAATCTTGTTTGGCTATACTAGGCTGTATGACCACGCAGAGCCTAGTCGGCTTTCTTCTTCAACGCAGCCTTCTTCTTTGGTGCTGCCTTCTTTTTTTCTGTAGCCGCCTTGGTATCAGTCTTTTTTGCGGCCGCTTTCTTCGCGGCAGGCTTTTTGTCCACTGCTTTTTTGGCGGATGCCTTCTTCACAGAAGATTTTTTCTTGGCTGGCTTCTTCTCTTCTTCCTCGGCACCTGGCAGCTGCATCAGGGTATCCTGATCAACTTCCTTTTCGGTAACTGATGCCAATTCCAGAATAAAATTGATCACCTTGTCTTCATATATAGGTGCGCGCAATTGCTGCATGGCCTGCTGGTTCTGTTGATATAACTGGAAGATCTGCTGTTCCTGGCCAGGATAGCGCTGGGCTTCCTGCATGATAGCGCCATTCAGCTCTTCAGCCGAAACGGTGATATCGTTGGTGTCGCCGACCTGGGCCAGCAACAGGCCAAGGCGGACACGTCGATTGGCCATGCCCTGGTATTCTTCACGCAGTTCTTCTTCTGACTGGTCTTCGTCTTCGATTGTTTTTTCTTGTGACTCCAGTTGCTTGGTAAAGTCACTCCAGATTTGGTCGAACTCCATGGTGACCATGCCAGGGGGCACATCAAACTCATAGGTATCGGCAAGCTGATCCAGCAAACTGCGCTTCAACTTGGCCCGCGTGAACTGGCTAAATTCACTGCTAATCTGATCTGTGATCTTGGTGCGCAATTCAGCCAGGTCGGTCAGACCAACCTGAACGGCGAGGTCGTCATTGATTTCGACTTCCGCCGCCAATTGTATTTCACGAACTTTGACTTCAAAGATTACGTCTTTACCAGCTAGGTGTTCAGCGTTGTAATCTCCAGGGAACGTTACGGGCAGGTCTTTTTCATCACCAGCTTTGACGCCGACCAACTGCTCTTCAAACCCTGGGATGAAGCTATTGGAACCCAGCACCAGCTGGAATTCTTCTGAGTTGCCACCCTCAAAGGGTTCGCCATCCAGCTTGCCAGTGAAGTCGATAACGACAGCATCGCCGTCTTTGGCCGCATAGCCTTCTTCTTCAGTCTTCTCAAACCGGGTCTGTTGTTCGGCCAGGTTCTTGATCGCATCATCAATGTCGCTGTCGGCGACTTTGGCGACTTCTTTTTCCAATGAGATTTTGGAGAAATCACCCACTTCGATGTCGGGCATGATTTCGACATTCATGGAATATTCCAGGTCGCTGCCCTGCTTGTAATCGGTGATTTCGATATCCGGCTGCATGGCGGGACGAACGTCGTCCTTTTCCATAGCTTCCTGAGACGTGGTGTTGACTGTTTCTTCCAGCACTTCACCCATCAGGGCATCACCATGAAGATTGCGCACATGCGACACCGGCACTTTGCCGGGGCGGAAACCATCAATCCGGATTTCACTGGCGATTTTCACCAGCTTTTCGGTCAGCTTCTTTTCAAGGACGGCTGCTTCGACCGTGATTTTGTAGGCTCGTGTCAGCCCTTCTGCGCTTGTCTGTTCAATTTGCATCGACTTATCCAAAACGTTGATTCTGTTGTTGGCATTGTGCCCAATGCTTGGGGCTGAAAGGGTCAGTCACCTGGTGCGGGCGGAGGGACTTGAACCCCCACGAGTTGCCTCACTGGTACCTAAAACCAGCGCGTCTACCAATTCCGCCACGCCCGCATTCAGTGTTCTGACCGGTTCAGCACAGCCAAAACCAGGCCGGGCTGCCAAATTCGGCGCAACCTATAGCAATGTCATCGGCAAAATGCCAATCGCAAATTTCACTCTTTTTGTCGTAACCGTGATTTTGTATCCTAGTCGACGATTTTAACAGCCAAAGCTGTTGCCTCGCCACCCCCAACACAAAGGGCTGCGACGCCCCTTTTTAGGCCTCTGTTCTGCAGCGCAGCAATGAGTGTGGCCACGATGCGGGACCCCGACGAACCGATGGGATGACCAAGGGCGCAGGCCCCGCCTAGCACATTGACCTTTTCATGCGGGATGTCCAGGTCGCGCATGGCGATCATGGTTACCGCTGCGAAAGCTTCGTTAATCTCGAACAGGTCAACGTCGTCAACCGACCAGCCAGCTTTTGCCAGAACTTTTTCGATTGCGGGTACCGGGGCCGTTGTGAACAAAGCTGGTTCATGCGCATGGGCGGCATGGGCCACGACGATGGCTGCAATGCTTAGCCCCTTTTCTTCGGCGACGCTTTGGCGCGTCATAACCAAGGCTGATGCGCCATCAGAAATCGAAGACGCATTGGCCGCTGTTATGGTGCCGTCTTCGGCAAAGGCCGGCCGCAGATGAGGGATCTTGTCTGGTCGGCTGCGGCCTGGTTGTTCGTCCTCCGTGACAATGACACTGCCTTTGCGGCCTTTGACTTCGACCGAGACCAGTTCCCGCTCGAAGGCCCCATTTGCAATGGCTGCTTTGGCGCGTGACACGCTTTCGATGGCAAAGGCGTCTTGTTCTTCACGGGTGAATTGGTACTGCCTGGTCGATTCCTCGGCAAAGGCGCCCATCAGTTTGCCAGGGTCGTAAGCGTCTTCCAGCCCGTCCAGATACATCGAGTCCTTGATGACGTCGTGGCCGACGCGGGCCCCGCCCCGATGCTTGGCCATCAGGTAGGGCGCGTTGCTCATGCTTTCCATACCGCCTGCGACAATGATGTCTGCCGAACCCGCGACCAGGGCATCATGCGCCATGATGGCCGCCTGCATGCCACTGCCGCACATCTTGTTAACGGTCGTGGCTTGCGTGCTGAGTGACAAGCCAGCGCCCAGTGCGGCCTGTCTGGCTGGTGCCTGACCCAATCCACCCGGCAAAACACAGCCCATAAAGATTTGATCGACATCATCTTTTGATGCACCTGACCGGTCGATGGCGGCCTCTACGGCTCACGCCCCTAATTCAATCGCTGACAAGGCTGACAAATTGCCTTGAAAGCTGCCTTGCGGCGTGCGGGCGTAGGATGAAATAACAATGGAGTCTGCACTCATGATGAACTCTCTTGGGCCTATTGTAATTTTCGCAACACAAAGGGCAGCGCCTCGGGGATGTCTTCTGCGATGAGGCCGACACCAAAGGCCCGCCCCGCCTCGCCGTGCAGCCAGACACCTGCACAAGCTGCCTCAAAGGCCGGCATTTGCTGTGCCAACAGTCCGCAAATAATGCCAGCCAGCACATCGCCCGACCCAGCCGTCGCCAGGGTTGGTGGTGCATTGCTGTTGATGGCAGCCCGGCCATCTGGAGACGCAATGACAGTATCGGCGCCCTTCAACACAATGATGGCGCCGGATCGAACCGCGGCCGACCGGGCCTTTTCCAGCTTGCTTGCAGTAGTATCTTTGGCCAGATCGGGGAACAAACGTTGGAATTCGCCATCATGTGGCGTTAGCACGCTGTGATCGTCAAGCGCCTCAAATAGCGCATCCGGATCGTCCTTAAAGCTGGACAGAGCGTCCGCATCAAGCACACAGGATCGGCCAGCACCAAGTGCGGCCAAAGTATTGCGACGGCAAGGTTCGCCAATGCCGTTGCCAGGACCAATGACCAATGCATTCTTGCGCTCGTCATCCAGCAGCTCTTGCAAATTATCGAAGCCCCGCACCATAACAGCGTCTAGCTTCGACGCATGAGCCAGCACAGCCCCCGGAGGCGATGCCACTGTCACCAGCCCAGTGCCTGCACGCAGGGCACCGCGAGCGGCCAGTCTGGCGGCCCCACCTTGCGCAACCCCGCCCGAAACAACGACCGCGTGTCCCCGGCTATATTTATGGGCATCGATTTTGGGCCACGGATAAAGCGGCAGCCAGTTTGCTGGGATGTTTTCGCACTGCTGTGGCTGAATGTCGTCGAGGACACTGTCAGGGATGCCAATATCGGCACAGATGATCTCGCCGCAATGAATACGGCCTGGCAGTAACAGATGGCCCGGCTTTTTTCGGAAAAAGGTAACGCTGATGTCTGCCTGGACTGCGGCCCCCAATATTTGGCCAGTGGTGCCCTGGACGCCAGAGGCAACATCGACCGCAACACACGGCGCACCCGATGCGTTGATCGCCTCGACAACCGATATGACTTCGGGCGACATAGCACGCGACAGCCCTGCCCCAAACATCGCATCAACAATGACAGAGGCGCCGTCCACCAAGTCGGGTGACAGGGGCAAGATATCGCCCGTCCATTTGTCGGCGTTGGTGGCAGCATCACCCTTCAGTTTTGATTTGTCGCCAAGAAGGCCAAGCGTTACCGGCCAACCCGCCTCGGACAATAGTCTTGCGACCACAAAACCGTCGCCACCATTATATCCGGGACCGCAAAGAACGCTCACGGGGCCTTGCGGATAACGGTCAATAATTGTGTCTGCAATCGCCTTACCGGCTTCTTCCATCAGCACAAGGCTGTCGATACCTGCCGCCTCAGCCAAGGCATCAGCCTGGTACATTTCTTCTGTCGTCAAAAGAACAGATTCTGGGTTCAACGGTGAAAGAGACAAAGTGACACTCTTCAGGTTCAGCCGATAGGGATACAAATGTCATCTTACTATAGGAGAACGCCACAGGCACAACAGCTTTACTGACCAGTATGGAGGCGAAAATGCTCCAGATGGCCCAAGATAGAAAATCAAATTACTCTGACCCCATTGATTGCGTTTTTGCTCGTTTTTGCTAATGATGGTAGTCCTATATGGCAACGCTCTATCGTGAATTTGATAGGGGGCGGGGCTGTGGGGAACCAAAAAGCTATTCGCGTTGCAAAGAGATTCGTTCAAAACCCGACTATATATGTATTGAAATTCGCCGAATTGCTGGAATTCCCAGCCCTCAAGATCAAGATCTTCTTGTGAATATCTTGGATGAGGCAAATCTTTCTGCACCCCATACTTCCCCTCCGATGGAGCCGAGTGAATTTGACGGAATGCCAGAAAGATAGAGATTGCAAGAACAAGCAATGAGCAGAAGATCCTATAGGCAGTCTTAAGGAAGGGATCTGCGTTAGAGTAAAACTGAGGATCTAAAAGCTCATGCACACTAGGGGCGAAAAATCCTATGAACATTCCTATGAATGTAATTATTAGAAATTTGTAAAAACCAATCCTAAAGGCCACCAAGTCTCTGAAGCTCCTAATCATACGATACATTCCAAATTCCTTCCTCAAATAATCTGCCCTGTTAGTGGCGTTGGGTGCCGAGCAACTTCCTCTGCCATACTCCATCGGCTAAAAATTATATTCTACCAATTAGATCAATGGGGTCAGAGTAAATTGATTTAGGATTAGAGACTTCTCGCGTGATCGCAATATTCCTCTAACGTCCTCATACCCACTCAATTTCGTCAATTGTCATATCCCCGCCCGCATCACCTGTATTAACTGTCTCAGCAGGCTCTATCACCAGGGCCCAGCATTCTTCGCTAGCACTAGGTTTATGCTCAACGCCCTTTGGCACAACAAAAAGGCAACCCTCTGTTAGATGGACAGCCTCGTCACGCATCTCAATGGTTAGCTGACCTTTGGTCACCAGGAAGAGCTCATCGGTATCGTCGTGTTTGTGCCAGACGAACGAGCCCTGCATTTTGACAAGCCGGACATGATAGTCGTTCAACATAGCGACTGCTTTAGGGGACCAATGATCGCTGAATTTTGAGGATTTCTCTTCCAGGTTAATGGCTTTCATCACAATTTCCTTGAACTTGAAGCAGATAAATAAGTCGAGACTATATGATTTTAGGGGGTGCCTCTTACAAAGGACGGCTATTGGCTATAATCGATCAATAATATCGTACCTTGCGGATGTGGAGATTACCAATATGAAGATAGACTATTACCAAGTTGATGCATTTACAGACAAAGTATTCCAGGGAAACCCCGCTGGCGTATGCCCGTTGGACGAATGGCTGCCCGACGACATTATGCAGTCGATAGCTGCAAAGAGTAACCTGGCCGACACCGCGTTTTTCAAAAAGCAGGGCGATAGTTATGGCCTGCGGTGGTTCACCCCAACGCTGGAGGTCGACCTCTGCGGTCACGCCACATTGGCATCTGCCTTCGTCATTTCCAGCGTTCTGAATAATTCAGATGAACCAGTGATTTTCGATACCGAGCAGGCTGGCAGACTGGTGGTTGAGAAGATGGGATCCCGTCTGGTGATGGACTTGCCGTCGCGAGCACCCGAAGCTGTTGAAGTGCCTGAACTAGTCGCTGATGGTCTAGGGTGTCAGCCAGCTGAAGTGCTTGGGTCGCGAGATTATCTGGCGATATTCGATCATGCCGATGACGTCGCCAACCTGGCACCAGACCTTGCAAAACTGGCGCGCATTGACCGTTTTGGTGTTATCGCGACCGCGCCGGGCAAGGGTGACGTGGACTTTGTGTCTCGTTTCTTTGCGCCAGGCAGCGGCATTCCTGAAGACCCCGTGACTGGTTCCGCGCATTGCACCCTCATTCCGTATTGGGCACGGCGGCTCGGGAAAAGGGAATTGCTCACCAGGCAGATATCCTCCCGTGGGGGTACTCTCTTCTGTGAAGACAAGGGTGATCGCGTGTCTGTGGGTGGAACTGCAGCACTCTACTTATCCGGGACGATAGAACTTTGAAGTCAGGGTTGTCTCGGGCTTTGACGTTTGATTGATTCCAGCTGTAGCTAATTGACCAATATCACCCGACATGGGTCGGCATCATTCATACTATTAGGGGGATAATGGGGTGGCTGACGGGAATTGAACCCGCGACCTCCGGAATCACAATCCGGCGCTCTAACCAACTGAGCTACAGCCACCACTGAAAATCGAAGGTGTTAATACGCGCAAGTTTTGCGTCATGCAAGTCAGAACAGTCGTCCCAGGCGATGAATTGCTTCATCCAGCATGTCGTCGCTCTTGGAGAAGCAAAAGCGGACGAAATTTGTCGCTGGGTCTTCTCCGTAAAAAGGGCTCATTGGAACGGCAGTCACCTGGGCTTCTTTGGTTATGTGGACGCAGAATTCTTCGTCGGTGCCAGCATAACCAAGTGAGCCAATATCTGTTGTGACAAAATAGGTGCCGCCACAGGGCATAACGCTGAACCCCAAACTGTCGAGGCCCGCCGACAATCGATCACGTTTAGACTGCAGCCCACTGGCGAGGTCATTAAAATAGGCGTCGTCCTGCCCCAACCCCCACGCGACGGCCCGTTGTAAATTGGGCGGGGTCGTAAAGGTCATAAACTGGTGCGCCTTGCCAATCGTCTCGATCAGATGCAATGGGCCGCTGATATAGCCGACCTTCCACCCTGTTACAGAGAACGTCTTGCCGGCTGAACCCACGCGAACACAGCGTTCTGCCATCCCGGGAAAAGTGATAAGCGGCGTGTGTTTGAAGCCTTCGAAGACCAGATGCTCGTAGACTTCGTCACAGATGGCATAAAGGTCAAAATCCAGCACAATCTGGGCAATGGCCTGCAGGTCCTTATCTGAGAAAACAATGCCCGTCGGGTTCATGGGTGAATTGATAATGATAGCCTTGGTTTTGTCAGAACATGCCGCGCGGAGTTCCGCTGGGTCCAGGTGCCAATCTGGTGCATGCAGACGGACAAATTTCGGGATCGCGCCGGCCAGCCGGATGATGGGTAGATAGGAATCATAATAGGGTTCGATCAGCACAACTTCGTCGCCAGGATTGGTCAGCGCCAGGATAGAATCCGCCAACGCTTCTGTGGCACCCGATGTCACCAGGACTTGTGACTGCCAGTCCATATCCAGTCCGTAAAACCTTTTGTTGTTGTTGGCGACAGCCTGGCGCAGTTCAGGCAAGCCCTGGCTTGGTGGATACTGATTGGGGCCCTCAATCGTAAATTCAGCCGCCTTGGCCTTAAGGTCCTTTGGGCCGTCGCCTTCAGGTATCCCCTGCCCCAGATTGATGGCATCATATTCTCGCGCCAGGGCCGACATGGTCGTGAAAATCGTCGTGCCCAGACTGTCGATGGTTTTGTTTTTAATCTTCATGGAATTCAATCTGCTAGAAAGTTACCAGAGAGGATGCATAATTATTGTTCATTTGCCCAACAATTAGACATAAATTGATGTGACAAATGGCTGGGGGAATTGATTCTCCAGTGAATTGCAGCCAACCTGCAATCCGACTATGGTTGGCATGCATTATGCATTGGTTCTGAGTGAGCATTTACGACCATCCGACTAACGTTAAGTATTGGAAGCAGCAACAATGAAAAAGATCGAAGCCATCATCAAACCGTTTAAACTGGACGAAGTCAAAGAGGCCCTTCATGAAGTTGGCCTTGGCGGCATTACCGTGATTGAAGCAAAGGGTTTTGGACGCCAGAAAGGCCACACAGAATTGTACCGTGGTGCTGAATATGTTGTCGACTTTTTGCCCAAGGTGAAAATCGAAGTTGTCATCCAGGACGAATTGCTGGAGCAGGCCATTGAAGCGATTCAGACAGCGGCCAATACAGGCCGAATTGGCGATGGTAAAATCTTCATCAGCAACATAGAAGAAGCGATCCGCATTCGGACTGGCGAAAAAGGCAACGAGGCCATATAAGTCAGCCCAATCATCCCCCTTTAGATTCGACTACTTTCCTACAAGTTCGAGAGGTAAACCTTCATGACTACTGTACAAGACATCCTCAAAAAGATTGAAGACGAGGATATCCAATTCGTCGACCTTCGTTTCACCGATCCGCGCGGCAAGTGGCATCATCTTGCCATGGACGTATCGATCGTTGATGAAGACATGTTCGCCGATGGTGTGATGTTCGACGGTTCGTCCATTGCTGGCTGGAAGGCCATTAATGAATCAGACATGACGTTGATGCCTGATCTGGAAACCGCTGTGATGGATCCATTCTCTGCGCAAAGCCAGTTGATCATCACTTGCGATATTCTAGAGCCCTCTACCGGCGAACCTTATGATCGCGATCCCCGCTCTACCGCCAAAGCTGCCCTGAAATATATGGAATTTGTCGGTATCGGTGACACAGCCTATTTCGGTCCAGAACCAGAATTCTTCGTGTTTGACGATGTTCGTTTTGAATCCAGCTATAATCGTTCGTTCTATGAATTCAGCGATGTTGAAGGCCCTTATAATTCAGGCGCCGAAATGGATGGCGGCAATATGGGCCATCGTCCTCGCGTCAAGGGTGGTTACTTCCCGGTTGCACCCGTTGACCATGGTTCAGACCTGCGCGGGGAAATGCTGTTGACCATGAAGGAAATGGGTGTCGAAGTTGAAAAGCATCACCACGAAGTGGGTGCCTCACAGCACGAACTTGGCATCAAGTTCGATACGCTGATTACGACTGCTGACCGCGTTCAGATCTATAAGTATTGCGTGCACAATGTTGCCCATGCCTATGGCAAGACAGCCACCTTCATGCCCAAGCCTGTTGCAGAAGACAATGGCTCTGGTATGCATGTGCATCAGTCAATCTGGAAGGATGGCAAGCCTATGTTTGCTGGCAACCAATATGCTGATCTGTCTGAGATGGCGCTTTACTACATTGGTGGTATCATCAAGCATGCCAAGGCAATCAATGCTTTCACCAATCCATCGACCAACAGCTACAAGCGTCTGGTCCCTGGTTTTGAGGCTCCTGTCTTGTTGGCTTACTCGGCCCGCAACCGTTCTGCTTCTTGCCGCATTCCATATTCTCCAAACCCTGCTGGCAAGCGCGTCGAAGTGCGCTTCCCTGATGCGGTCGCCAACCCTTACCTGGCATTTTCGGCCATGCTGATGGCTGGCCTTGATGGTATTCAGAACAAGATCCACCCAGGCGATGCCATGGACAAAGATCTGTATGCTCTGTCGCCTGAAGAACTTGCCGGTGTACCCACCGTCTGTGCCACGCTGGAAGAAGCCATTGCAGCACTCGATGCTGATCGCGACTTCTTGACGGTTGGTGATGTGTTCAGTGATGATCAGATCGATGCCTATATCGAACTGAAACAGGAAGAAGCGACCCGCCTTGCGCAGTCTCCTCACCCTGTTGAATATGATATGTACTACAGCTCGTAAGGGTTGTTTACATAACAGCTTTGAAAAGGCCCCGGTGATTGCTGGGCCTTTTTTTGTGGCAATGCCTGGGCGGGCCTCGTAAGGCCTATTCTCGATCATGTGTGGGGCTTGACCGCACTCGCAGTGATTATCAGCGCCTACAGCGGGAATATTGCGGCATTGTCCGCACTATCAGGCAACAGATACAGCACCATGTCCGAGTAAAATTTCCCCATATTTCGCCAGACACACCATATCTTGGTGTTCTAACCTAACTTGCTACCGTATAGTGAGTTATCGATTCACTTAGTTTCAGGCGCCAATGGACGACAAAGATACCCCAAAAGACCTATTTGCCGCTATTCCCAAAGGCAGTGACGACTATTCCGCCAAGGACATTGAAGTCCTTGAGGGGCTGGAACCCGTACGCCGTCGACCGGGCATGTATATTGGCGGGACGGATGAAAAGGCCCTGCACCATCTGGCGGCCGAAGTGCTCGACAATTCCATGGATGAGGCTGTTGCGGGTCATGCAACATGGATAGAAATGTCGCTGAATGGCGATGGATCGCTGACGATCCGGGACAATGGTCGCGGTATCCCCATAGACAAACACCCCAAATTCAAGACCAAGTCGGCGCTGGAGGTGATTTTCACAACCCTGCATTCAGGTGGTAAATTCACGAGTGGGGTCTATCAGACCTCTGGTGGCCTGCATGGGGTTGGCATTTCCGTTGTGAATGCCCTCTCTGAGTTTCTGGACGTTGAAGTTGTGCGCAACCAAGTAGCCTGGCGCCAAACTTTCAGCCGTGGGGAACCGACTTCTAAGTTGGAAAAGGTCGGGTCTGCCAAAAACAGGCGTGGCACGACGGTGACTTTCAAGGCAGATCCCGAAATATTTGGTGACCAGCTCCAATTGGTGGCCAAGCAATTGTACCGTATGGCGCGATCCAAGGCGTATCTGTTTCGCGGGGTTGAAATTCGTTGGTCGTGTGACCCCAAACATTTGACTGCAAAAGATGACACGCCTGAAAGTGAAACTATCCATTTTCCCAATGGGTTGTTAGACTTTCTTGAACAGGAACTTGGCGATTCTGGAACCGTTACACCAGCGGCCTTTACGGGTCAGGCTGGTTTTGTGGCCAATGGCAACTCTGCAGGCAAATCAGGGGGTGCTGCCGACGGGAGTGCTGGTCGCGCTGAATGGGCGATTGCATGGCCGACAAGCCGAGACGGTTTTATCAATTCCTATTGCAACACAGTGCCCACCATAGAAGGCGGCAGCCACGAAGCTGGCATGCGCGCAGCATTGGTTAAAGGTCTGAAAGCCTATGGCGAGCTGGTGAATAACCGCCGCGCAGCCAGCATCACGGCCGACGATCTGCTGGGCAACATCATCGTGATCCTTTCGGTCTTTCTGCCCGACCCGCAGTTCCAGGGCCAGACAAAGGAAAAATTGACCTCTACTGGCGCTACGCGCCTGGTGGAACAGGCCATGCGTGATCATTTTGATCATTGGTTATCCGGTGCACCCGATATGGCCAATGCCCTTCTGGCCTATGCGGTTTTGCGTGCTGAAGAACGCCAACGCCGCAAGCAGGAAAAGGAGATAAGTCGCAAATCCGCCACCCGAAGACTGCGGCTGCCCGGTAAACTGACCGATTGTTCCCGCAGCGGTGCTGACGGCACCGAGATATATCTGGTTGAAGGGGATTCTGCGGGCGGGTCTGCCAAGCAGGCACGCGACCGTGCGACCCAGGCCGTGTTGCCATTGCGTGGCAAAATCCTGAATATTGCCAATGCCAGTCAGGAAAAGATCAAGGCTAACCAGGAACTCAAAGATCTTATCCAGGCCCTGGGTTGTGGGGTGGGCGAAAACTATCGGGAAAGTGATCTGCGTTACGAAAAAGTGGTCATCATGACTGATGCCGATGTCGACGGCGCCCATATTGCCACCCTGTTGATGACGTTCTTTTTTCGGGCCCTTCCTGAACTGGTGGCCCAGGGGCACTTATATTTGGCGCAGCCGCCTTTGTACCGCCTGGCCCACAAGGGCAAGTCGATCTATGCCATGGATGACGCTGAGAAAGACCGGATTTGGAAAGATGAATTTGGCGGCAATGAAAAAGTTGAGATCAGCCGCTTTAAGGGCCTCGGAGAAATGCCGCCCGCCCAGTTGAAAACAACAACAATGGCGCGCGCCAGCAGGACCCTGTTGCGGGTGGTCTTGCCTAAAGGGTTCGTCGAAAAAGAAGAGACGTCGGACCTCGTAGAACGCCTTATGGGCAAAAAGCCCGAGCTTCGATTTGAGTATATCCAGAAGCATGCCCCCGATGTGCAGGATGTGGACATTTAGTGGCCAAACTTCCTTGTATCACCTGCGATTCACGCAGAAACGTTGACTTATCAGGGAAACGTCCTATGTTGCCCCGAAGTAAGTCAACCGACAACGACAACAAGATGCCGATTTGACCCCGCAAAGATGGCTTTGCACCGGTCTGATAACAGGCATCAGAGTAAGAATTTCTTGAATGAGCTTTGAACTTATGGGGCTCGCTGACGAGACCCTGCGAGCAATAACAGAAGCTGGCTACACAACGCCAACGCCAATCCAAAAACAAGCCATTCCCGTGGTGCTGCAAGGCCGCGATGTCATGGGTATTGCCCAGACGGGAACTGGCAAGACGGCAGGCTTTACGCTGCCGATGATCGACATTTTGTCGCAGGGCCGTGCCCGCGCACGAATGCCCCGATCCCTGATTTTGGAACCCACCCGCGAATTGGCAGCCCAGGTTGCCGAAAGCTTCGAAACCTATGGCAAATACCACAAGCTAACCATGGCGCTGTTAATCGGTGGCGTTAGCTTTGAGGAACAGAATAAATTGCTGGACCGCGGCGTGGACGTGCTGATTGCCACCCCTGGCCGCCTGCTCGACCATTTTGAGCGTGGCCGACTGATGATGTCAGGTGTTGAAGTGCTGGTGGTTGATGAGGCCGACCGTATGCTCGATATGGGCTTTATCCCTGATATCGAGCGCATCTGTAAGATGATGCCGCAACGTCACCAAACCTTGTTTTTCTCGGCAACGATGCCAGCCGAAATCAAGCGTCTGTCCGATACGTTTCTGGACGATCCCAAGCATATTGAAGTGGCCAAGCCGACCTCACCTGCCGAGACTGTTGAACAGTTTTTGGTCATGGAAAGGTCCAAGGAACCAAAGTCCAAGCGAGATCTTCTGCGGACCTTGATTCAGGGTGAAGAAATTGGCAATGCTATCGTCTTTTGTAATCGCAAAAAAGACGTCGATATCGTTGCCAAATCCCTGAAGAAACACGGTCACAACGCCGCCGCATTGCATGGCGATATGGATCAGATAAGCCGTATGAGGGTTCTGGCTAAATTCAAGGCCAGCGAAATTAAGATATTGGTCGCGAGTGATGTGGCTGCCCGAGGCCTGGATATCCCTGCTGTGTCGCATATCTTTAACTTTGATGTGCCAAACCATGCAGAAGACTATATCCACCGTATTGGCCGCACGGGCCGTGCTGGGCGATCAGGTCGTTCCTTTACGATTTGTTCGCCATTCGACACCAAGTATTTGGCCGCGGTTCAGGATTTGATCGGGCGCAAAATCCCGTTGTTTAACGCCTCCCAGTCCAACGAGGTTCCCCAGTCCAAAGAGGTCCCGCAATCCAAAGAAGCCGGGGCGACTTCACAAACCGAAGAAGACAAGCCAAGGCGGCGTAATCGTCGTCGTCGCGGTGGTCGTCGTTCTGAAGAAACAACCTCGCAGCCAACCACACAAACAGCCACGCAAACAGATGCCGCTGTTGCAGTTGCAGCTGAAGTCGTGTCCGAGGACAGACCAGCAGAGTTGAAAGCTGAACAGCAGACCGAAGAAAACCCCCGCCGCTCGCGATCACGGGGTGGCCGGAATCGGAATCGCAACAATCGTGGCGACACGCAGGACAATGGGTCCCAATCTCGTAATCGCACGCATCACGGTGATAAAATTCCCGAGCCCAATGGCATCAAGGGTCTAGGTGATCATACGCCGGCCTTCCTGCTGCAGCCGGTCATTTTCCCTAGTTCAAAAAAACTAGACGACGCCGAGGACGAGGAAAAACCCAAAAAGACTACCGCCAAAAAAGCGGCGGCCAAAAAGGCTGACAAGCCGAAGAAAGAAGCCAAGGCCAAGTCGAAAACTGAAGGCAAGCCAGAAGTTGCTGCAGAGGAAAAGCCAAAACGCCGCCGGCGTACCAAGAAGGTTGAGGCTGTTGAAGAGGCCCCTGTTATCGAGACTGTAGAAGCCGCTACTAAAGATGCTGCCGAAGAGGCTACCAAAGAAGCAGTCGTCGAGGAAAAGCCCAAGCGCAAACGGGCACCACGCAAGCGTAAAACAGTGGCCGAAAAGGCAGCAGCAGAAGCAGCCAAGGTTGAGGCAGCCAAGGTTGTTGAGGCAGCGCCAGCTAGCACCGACGAGGCTCCCCAGGCTGACGCAGGTTAAACGGCACCCGTCATCTAATTCTTCTTTTTTAGGCTTTTTGTTTTTTGCGCGTTTGCACGCAAGGCAGCGTCGAGCGCTTTGCGGGCCCAGTCGGCCATTTCTTCAGGTTCGTCATAAAGAAAATCTGGAGCGGTATAGTAGGACATCAACGCGCGCTTGCCGTTCTTGGCTGAATAGGTGAATTGTTCACAATCCTCGGCTTCAAAGTCAGGGCGATTACCATCGTCCACCTTGAAATATAATCGCTCGTCGGCGATGAGCGCGATCATCACCCCATGGCAAAAAACACCGGCGCCGCCAAACATTCTTCGGATACTGGCACCCTCCAGTGGTTCCAGCATTTCCAGTATGAAGGCGTTATATTCGGGGCTGATGGCCATCACTATCCCGTCATATTGATCGTTTGGCCCGGCAGCGACAGCTCTAACCCGTCAAGTTCCGCTGTGATGTTAATCTGACATCCCAATCGTGATGTCGGCTTCAGACCATAGGTTAGGTCCAGCATATCTTCTTCAAATTCTGATGCGGTTGGAATTTTGTCAAACCAGTCTGGGCTGACAACGACATGGCAGGTCGAACACGCCATAGAGCCTTCACACGCCCCTTCGATGTCGATATCATTCTCATGTGCCAGTGACAGGATTGATTGCCCGATTTCGGCTATACATTCTGTTCGATGCGATCCATCAGCGGCTATGAAGGTGACTTTTGGCATTCAGGCATTAACTCTCAGTTTTTTGACGGCGCCGACAATGTGGTCGACCGCATAGGTGATTTCAGCTTTTGTGGTTTGCCTTCCCAGACCAATACGCAGGGATGACTGGGCCAGATCGTCAGTAACACCAATGGCTTGCAACACATAAGACGGCCCCACGACTGCAGAGGCACAAGCTGCCCCGCTGGACACAGCAATATCGCGCAAGGACGCCAACAACATCTCTCCATCGACGCCAGCAATGCTGACGTTGATATTGCCTGGGATCCGATTGTCGGGATGACCATTCAGCTGCACGCCTTCCAGGGAATGGGTCAGCCCGGAAAGTAGCTGGTCGGCCAATCCTGAAATTCGTTCAGCCTCGGCATCCATTTCTTGCAAAGCCAGGTCACAGGCCCGGCCAAAGCCCACACATAAGGCCGGCGCCAATGTGCCTGATCGCAATCCGTTTTCCTGCCCACCACCTGACATGACCGGTTGTGGCTTTAGCCGTGATCCTGCGCGTAGATAGAACGCGCCAACGCCTTTGGGCCCGTAAATTTTGTGGCCAGACAGGCTCATCATATCAATATTCATGGCACCGACATCGATAGGGATTTTACCAATTGCCTGGGCGGCATCGGTATGGAAAAACGCTCTCTTTTCCCGACATAGAGCGCCAATTTCCGCAATGGGTTGGATGACCCCTATCTCGTTATTCACCGTCATGACAGAAACCAACAGTGTATTGTCATCGATCGCCGCGGCGACGTCATCCAGATTGATCAATCCGTCGGCCTGTACGCCAAGCATAACGACTTCCATGCCTTCGTCGGCCATGACCTGAACGCTTTCGAGCACGCATTTGTGTTCTGTCGCGACGGTGATGATCTTATTGCGGTGGCTGCGATACGCCCGCCCAACGCCTTTGATGGCCAGATTATTAGATTCTGTGGCGCCCGAAGTGAATATAATTTCGTTCGTTCGTGCACCAATTAAACTGGCGATCTGTTCGCGCGCCTTGTTGACAGCTTCCTCGGCCATCCAGCCAAAGCTGTGCGAGGTCGAATGTGGGTTGCCGAAATGCTCGGTAAAAAATGGCATCATGGCATCCAGCACCCGTGGATCGAGCGGCGTGGTTGCCTGATAATCCAGGTAGATCGGCAGCTTGGGCTGGTTCGACATCTATTGCGCAGCCTTGCTGGCCTGACGCTGATAAATCTCTTCCCAAGCCTCGACCATCTTGTCGACTTCTGCCGACTGTGTGTTCCAACCCAGGCTGATGCGGATGGCGTTACCACCGATTGCATCATCGACATGCATGGCTGCGAGGACATGCGAGGACGCAACCTTGCCCGACGAACACGCCGATCCTGCGCTGATGCAAAACCCTTCAAGGTCAAATGCCATCACCTGTAATTCATTGCGGACACCGGGCATGCCGATGCAGGTGGTGTTGGGAAGTCGGTCCGCATCCTGGCCGAAAACGACGGCTTGTGGGGC
>SMXS01000044.1 GCA_004356955.1 Alphaproteobacteria bacterium
AGTCCATCAAACACCACAGTGCCATCATAGGCGTGGGCCAGGTTCTCTATTTTAAGGCCGCTCATGCTGGCACTCCATTTGAAATTGGGCCATTCGAAATTGGGCCATCTGGGATTGATTGCTGGCCGGGGCGCGATGCTGTGATGGCGCGGCTCATCAGAATGATGGGGATTAATCCCACGAGGACAATCGTCAGAGCGGGCACAGAGGCAGCCGCCAATTGTTCGTCAGACGCCAGCTCAAACGTCCGCACGGCTAGCGTGTTGAAGTTGAACGGGCGCAATACATAAGTCGCCGGTAGCTCTTTCAGCACATCAACAAACACCAGCAAACCCGCCGTTAACATGCTGCCTGACAACAGAGGCACGTGGATTTGACGCAATGTGTCGAACACGCCTGCCCCCAATGTCCGGGCTGCGGCGTCATAGCTGGGGGTCACCTTCCCCAAGCTGGCCTCGATGGTGTTGAACGACACCGCCAGAAACCGCACCACATAGGCAAATATCAGCGCCACCAATGATCCGCTGAGGAACAATCCGGTAGAAATACCCCAATTGGCCCGGAACCAGGCATCGATAGAATTTTCCATCCAGGTAAACGGCACGACAATACCAATGGCCAGTATCAGCCCTGGCACGGCATAACCCAGCACCGACAGCCGGGTGGCAGCATTCACCAGCGGGCTTTTGTTCATGCGCAATCCATACGCCAGCAGGGTCGCCACAACCACCGCGATGACCGAGGCAATCAGAGCCACCATGATCGTGTCCACCACCAGGGTGCCAAACCCATGCAGGTCTGAGGTCTGGGTCAAAGCCCACCAGGCCAGCTGAGCACCTGGCAGGACAAAGCCAATAACGACCGGCGTTGCGCAAATGGCGACCACAGCCCAGCGCCGCCAACCATGCATTGCGTAGTTGGGCAGCGGGCGATAGCGTGCCGACGTGTGATGATACTTTGCCGACCTGCGCGACAACCGTTCCAGATAAAGTGCCAGGATCACCAGGATGGCCAGGATCGATGCCAGCTTCATCGCCGCCTGAATATCCCCCAAATCGCGCCAAGCGTGGAAGATCCCTGTCGTGAAAGTCTTGACCGAAAAATACGAGACCGCGCCAAAGTCTCCCAATGTTTCCATCAACACCAGCGCCAGCCCGCCAATGATGGCGGGGCGCGCCAATGGCACAGCCACTTTCCAGAACACCCGCATGGCTGAACAGCCCAGCGACCGCGATATCTCGATGACGCACATGGATTGTTCATTAAACGTCGCCCGCGCCAGCATGTAGACGTAGGGGTAGAGCGCAAAGGTCAGGACAAAAATCGCCCCGCCAAGGGACCGTATTTCTGGGAAATAGTAATCCCCCCTACCCCAGTCCATTGCGTCGCGCAGGCTGCTTTGAACAGGCCCGGCATATTGCAGCAGGTCCGTATAGGTATAGGCCAGCACATAGGCAGGGACGGCCAGCGGCAAAAACAATGCCCATTGAAAAATCCGTCGACCGGGGAACTCGCACATGGTCACCAGCCAGGCACAACAGGTGCCGATGATCGTCGTCCCCAGCCCGACACCGACAGCCAGGATGACAGTATTGGAAATATAGGTGCCCAGCAGGGTGCTTTGCAGATGCAGCCACCCTTCGGTGTCAGGCGCAAAAACGGCCAGAAGCACATAGAACAGCGGAAAAGCCATCACCACGGCAATGGTCAGGGACAGAAACGTCTGCCATCGACTTCCTAATCTATTTCTCTTAGGTAACAGAGATACTTGCATCAAACTTCCGAGATACTAGATTAATCTAATAATTGTACGGCGCGGGCCCGCTTTTGATCTTGAGATCGCACCATAGAGCTAGTTGATAACGATTTGCAACTAGAGAATCCTACAGGCTATCTTCGGGCATCAATTGCTTGCGTACCAAAGTCAGATACATTGCTGCTGACAGCCCCGCTGCGCCAAACAGCATGCACATGACCATAATCTGGTAACGCGCGGCAATCAGCGGGTCCACGCCCGACAGGATCTGCCCTGTCATTGTGCCTGGTAACGTCACCAACCCTACCGCAAACAACCCGTTGACCACTGGGATCATGGCCGCTTTTAACGCCAGACTGCGGGCATCAATCCAGGCCACGTCATTTTTCAACTCGGCGATCAGCCGTTCTGCGGCAATGCTGACACTATTCATGGAACTGGCGAAGATCATCCCTGCAAGCGGGATCAGCATGCGCGGCTGGTACCAGGGATCCAGACCCAGCACGCCTTCGGTCACGATGACCAGGTTTACGGCACCGCCCAATGCCACGGCAATCAACGCGAATAGAAATTGTTGTTTTCGGTGGGCCCGGACCGTCCGCAAGGCAATCCAACTGGACGCCACAACCATGACAATCAACACCACACCAATGATCAGGGGATTATCAGAGGCAAACAGCCATGTCAGGAAATAGCCGATGATCAGCAACTGGCCCAGCATGCGCGACATGCCATAGGCAGCCTCGCGTCCCTCGCGCGACCACAGGTGCATCAACACGACGACGCCGACCACCGGCACGAAGGCCAAAGCCAGATTGATCAGTGGTATCGTCTGAAGTGTCTGATTAATAACGCCCTCCTCACTGTACTTTCTTGGTGGACTTTCTTGTATCCACGGCCATCTTGCTGATAGGCTCTCTATGGATTTATCAGGGAGCTCACTGAATGACCACCATACTAACTGAATCAAGCCAAGCTGATGTCAGCCTGGCAAGCGGGGATGGCCTCTGGCTGGCCCGCGACGACGTGGCAGGCGCCACTGGCTGGACGCTAAAGCCAGAAGGCTTTTGCAAGGACGATATCTGCGTCCCCATCCCCGCCGGTCGCGAAAGCGAATTTGTTTCTGACGATGCTGTTAACGTTGGTGCCTTTTGGGCATTAATGGAAAAGCCAGCTGTCAGCAACGCATCAGGCGATGCCTGGTTCCTGGGCGAAGGGGCGGCTGATCGCAATGCCTCGCTGGAAAGCCTGCAGGCCCCCAACTTCACCCTCAAAGACCTTGATGGTAATGAGCACTCGCTTGTTGATTTCAGGGGAAAGAAGGTGCTGCTAGCCACCTGGGCCAGTTGGTGAGGATGTCGTGCTGATCCGCCAGTTTGGCAGGACCTATACAACGACCTTAAAGACGAAAACTTTACCATCATCACAGTGGCGCTGGATTCAGATATTGAAGCCGCGCGCCCCTGGATTGAAGCAGCCAGCCCAACCCATCCATCGCTCATAGACCAAAATCATGAGGTGTCGAGCCTCTATAACATGGTCAATGTGCCCCAGACGGTCTGGATCGACGAAGACGGCATGATGGTACGCCCACCCGAAACAGGTGGGTCTATCGATATGCTGAAATTCTTCGACCCTGAAACCGGCACTTTTGCTGAGGACAAACTGGTTCTTGCCGAAGATGCCAAGAAAACCTATCTGGATGCCATTCGCGACTGGGTTATCAATGGTGCCGATAGCAAGTTTGCGTTCGATACCAAGACAGCCAAAGAGCATGTCCCTGAAATGACAGGGGATGTGGCCACGGCGCATGCAACGTTCCAACTGGGCCGCCACATGCAAGAACAAGGCGACCAGGCCGAGGCTGACCGGCTTTTTGCCGTTTGCCGCGATCTGCATCCGGCGTCGTGGAACATGTTCCGCCAGACCACGGAAAAAGAAGAAACCGGCATCGCCATCGGGCCTGAATTCTTTGCCAAAGTCGGGGCCCTGGGCGATGAGCCATACTATGCGGGTGTCGATATGGAGGGCATGCCGCAGCCACAAGACCTCTAACACCAAGACATAGGAGTGAGACATGAAAGCACATATTCCTGAAGAATACGTCCAGATGGATGACATGCCCTGGGCAGACTTCCCCGAGGGCCTGGCCAGCGGCGGCATCAGATGGAAGCTCTTACATGTCTCACCCGAATCTGGTGCCTGGACGGCCCTTTATGACTGCCCCAAGGGGTCGTCATTCGCCGCCCATATCCACATGGGTCCTGGTGAATATTTCCTGACAAAGGGACGCATGGATGTAAGAGGTGGTGCCGCTGCTGGTGGTGCCACGGCGATTGCGCCTGGCTATGGCTACGAATCCGCCAATGCCCGCCATGACGAAACATCGTTTCCCGAAGATTCAGAGTTCTACATGACCTTCCTGGGCCCCCTGCACTTCATCGAACCCGACGGCACAACAGTGGCCCTTGTTGGTTGGGAAGAAGCATCCGCTGCCTGGGACGAAGCCATGGCGGAGTTAAAAGCGGCCGAATAATCCAGATAATTAGAGGAAGGCGTAGAGTAGCCACCCACCCATAATCAAAAACACGACATGGCCCGTCATCATTCCGATGCTACGCAGGACTGGCGTGTCCTGGGTCAGTGTCCCCTATACGTGAATCAGGCGCGCCGCCAAAAATGTACCGCCCAGTGACCAGACCATCGTCGATGACGCACCGCTTAGTTCCACCAATCCCAGAGCAATCAAT
The DNA here is from genome assembly GCA_004356955.1 of Alphaproteobacteria bacterium. Taxonomy (GTDB): domain Bacteria; phylum Pseudomonadota; class Alphaproteobacteria; order SMXS01; family SMXS01; genus SMXS01. The sequence continues at coordinate 4,507 of SMXS01000044.1, forward strand.
GCCAAGGGCACATATTCAATAAAATTGCCATGGGCCCGTGTTTTTCGGCGCAGCACTTCGTCCGACATGACATATGGGTCTGCCTGGGTTTTGCCTGTTCTGGCGTAGTACACCGATATCTGAAGACTGAGTGGTACCATCATGATGGCAAAGCAACCGGTAATGATGGCGGTAACGGGTAGACTCATTACCGTAATGGTCATGGAAATCCCCCATAAATGTAATTCTAAACCGTGCATTCCCAAGTAAGACGAACGGCACCACGTGAAATCGACACGCCCCACGAATATTATCGATCCAAAAAGCTCTGGATAGTCGCTCCCCCCTAAAAGGATGAAAGAGCGTAACTCATGGAATAGTATTTGGGAATTCAGCCCATTTACTCGTAGCCCTGCTCCGCCTACAAATGTGGCCACAGAAATTCATATGATTAGGAAGCATCATGTCAGATACAGGAAAACAACTGACCTCGACGGTCAAAGCAGACGGCACGCTCGAACTTTCGCTTGTCGACGTTCCCATCCCCACGCCAGCTGACGACGAAGTCATTATCCGCGTTGAAGCTGCCCCCATCAATCCGTCCGATTTAGGCCTGGTGTTGGGCATGGCAGATGTTGCCAGCATTGCCCAGGGCGGCACGGCGGATGCCCCGACTGTCACAGCCAATATACCGCCGATGTTCATGCCCATGCACGCCCTGCGCCTCGATACGCCTGTCCCTTGTGGCAATGAAGGCGCCGGTGTGGTTTGCGGCGCTGGTTCGTCGGACGCGGCGCAAGCCCTGATGGGCAAGACAGTGGCTATCCTTGGTGGTCAGACCTACCAGCAATATCGCGCCATCAAAGCCACCGAATGCCTGGTCCTCAACGAAGGTACCACTCCTGCTGAAGGCGCAGCATGCTTCGTGAACCCGCTGACTGCCATTGGCATGGTCGAAACCATGCGCATGGAAGACCATACAGCACTAGTACACACCGCAGCGGCCTCGAACCTTGGTCAGATGTTGGTCAAGATCTGCGTCGAGGAAGACGTGCCGCTGGTCAACATCGTGCGCAAACAGGAACAGATTGATCTGCTGAAAAGCATTGGTGCGACCCATGTCGTGAATATGAGCGCTGATAGCTTCAAAGACGATCTGGTTGCAGCCTTGGCTGACACTGGGGCGACCGTTGCCTTTGACGCCACCGGCGGCGGCACACTGGCCAGTGACATTTTGGCTGGTATGGAAGCGGCGGCAAACCTCAAGGGTGGCGACGGGTCCATCTATGGTTCGATGACCCACAAGCAGTGCTACATCTACGGCGGGCTGGAGCGCTCGACAACCACATTGTCGCGTAACTTTGGCATGGCGTGGGGCTTGGGTGGCTGGCTGCTGACTTATTTTTTGATCAAGATTGGGCCGGAAGAAACCCAAAAGCTGAAACAACGGGTTGCAGACAACGTCCATACGACCTTCAAAAGTACCTACACCAAGGAAATATCGCTGGCAGAGGTGATGATGGCAGACAACGTCAAAGCCTTTGGCAAAATGGCGACGGGTGAGAAGTTCCTGATCAACCCGAACAAGGACCTCTGATTACCCTAGCTAAAGATTCATCCGACCGGAAAATTCCGTTCGTACCGAGTGATCCTGACCGCAGGGAGGGATTGTATCGAGGTAAGGACACATCAACGTTGTCCTCGCGCTATATTTCTGTGCTCGTACCTCGATACAATTTGCCCCCCACTGACGTGAGGTCAAATCACTCGGCACGAACGGCTGCTAATTGAGTTTCCCACCCTTCAATTGAAATTGACCGCCTGACCAGATAGTCTTCCCAACAATGGGTAAGACATCTGGGAGGGTGTTTGATGGACAAAGAAGCGGGCGGCTGTCCGTACACCAAGGCCTCGGAAATCGATTTCATGGACCCGTTGGTCCAGGAAAACTGGTTTGATGCCTATAATATTATCCGCGAGGAATCCCCGGCCTATTTCATGCCCCAGCTCGGCATGCATGTGATCACGCATTATGACGATATCGAATATATCCTGCGCCGGCCCTTGCAATTCACTGCCGGGCCAGACGTGGGCGCGACGGAGCCCCTGATTAAGTTTCCCGAAGCGCTGGCGCTTTACGAATCGAGCGGCTGGCGTCGCTATACGCCCCTGGGTGAAGACCTGCCCAAACATCCCATCTATCGCGGCACAGTCGATCCTTATTTGACAGCAAGCGCCGTGCGCGCCAAAGAAGGCTTTATACGCGCCACAGTCAATGAGCTGATCGACAATTGGATTGATGATGGCGAAGTCAACTTCATGGATGACTTTGCCGAGCCACTGCCCATGTTGGTCATCGCCGAATTGCTGGGCTTTCCACGCATGGACCTGCCGCAGCTAAAGGAATGGTCCGCAGCCTGGGTGCTGCCATTTTCCCGTGGCCTGACGCTGGAACAGGAAAAAGAGGCTGTCTCACTACATATCGAATTGCAGCACTACATTTTTGAGACCATGAAGGAAAAGCGCAAAAATCCCAAAGACGACATCATCACGCGGTTGTTGACCACCGAGATTGACGATTTGGATACGGGCAAAAAACGCAATCTCACCGATACTGAAATCATCGGCATCACCGACCATCTGCTGATTGGCGGCAATGAAACCACAACTTTTGCTATCTCGAACGGCCTGTGGCTGTTGTTCCGCCACCCCGACATGTACGCCACCCTTGATGCCGACCATTCCAGGGTCAAAACCTTTGTCGAAGAAGTATTGCGGATCGAAAGCCCAACCCAGGGCCTGTATCGCTTTGTCAAAGAAGATTCAGTGATTGGCGGGGTTGATGTGCCTGCAGGCGCTACGTTGTCGATCCGTTATGGGGCAGGCAATCATGACGCGGGTCAATTCCCAGACCCCACGACGCCCGATCTACATCGCCGCAATGCTGGCCGCCACCTGGCCTTTGGCCTGGGTGAACATCATTGTCCCGGCGCATCCCTCAGCCGGTTTGAACAGAATTGTGCCTGGGACATCTTGTTAAAGCGCGTCAAAAACATGCGCCCAATACCCGACAAGGACGACTTCAGCCATATTGGTGGCATGTGGATGCGAGCGCTAACCGGCATCCACATGCAGTTTGATAAGGCCTAAGACCAGCTGTCCCAATGGATCGTTTCTTCTGCAGGCAGTCGCGTGACCGGCCCGAACGTGCCCATTGGGTATCCAACCGGGATAATCGCATAGGCTTCAACTGATTCTGGCAAACCCAGGATTTCGCGTATCGCATCGCGATCGGTCAGGCCCAGTGTCGTCAACGTGCCGCCCAATCCATGCGCACGGGCGGCCAACAACAAGTTTTGCACACCCGGCAAAACAGACATCATGCCCATACCGCGCATCGCCTCTGGCACCGGGGCACCAAAGTCATAGCATGCGAAGATGATCGCCGGGATGTGCTGCAGATTGTCGCCCTGCCATTTGACCGCGTCAAACATGCGCTTGCGTTTCTCGCGATTTTGATGGGGTAGTTCTGGCAAATTCTTTAACTGGTCTTCGTAATAGGCATCAACCGGCACTTTATTCACGGCTGCAATTTTCGACCGCTGTTCGGCGTCCCGCACGATCACCCACCGCGCGCCCTGGGCATTGGAACCACTGGCAGCACGATTAGCCGCATCGATAAGCTTTACCAATACGTCCTCCGGCACTTCATCTGGTTTCAACTTGCGCATAGCGCGGGTTGTGTACATTACTTCGAATAGTTTTTCTTCGCTTGGATTCGTCGACATCTTATTTCCCCTAAAGTCAGTAATTCGTTACACCGCTGATACCAATCACACAGGAAATTGCCAAGACCGCAAAGCCTGTTAATCTGTATTTCTCAGAAAGGCGAAGGCATGAGCCATTCATTCGGCCCGATTGTTCAACAAGGATACGTGGTCCCAGACCTTGATGTCGCCCTGTCGCATTGGGTTGCACGGGGGATCGGGCCTTTCTTCGTTTTACCCGACCACCATCTTGAAACGGAATATTACGGCACCCCGGCCAAAATCCGGATCAAAGCAGCCTTTGCAGCGTCCGGCACCCAACAGATAGAGCTGATTGAGCCCTACGCCGACAGCGGCCCCACGGTTTACCAGGATTATCTCGATAGCCATCCCGAGGGCGGCCTGCAACATGTCGCCGTATGGTGCGAGGACGTCCCCGCACAGATAGAGCGCATGGACGATGCAGATTGGGTGCTGGCCCAGCGATACAAAGGCACCCATGCCTATTACGATCATATTCGATCACCCGGCGTGATGATTCAGTTCATGCCAACGCTGGACAGGTATCTCTCCTTGTTCAAAACCGCAGAAAGAGAAGCAGACAATTGGGACGGTGCCACCGACCCTGTTCGCAATCTCGACTGGTAAATGAAAAGAAACTAATGAAGAACCTTGAAAGTCATATTTCCCGCCGTAAAGTCTTGGCAAGCGCTGGAGTTGCCGCAGGCACAGGACTAGCCGCAGGCGCTCTGGCAACAATCAACAGCGCAGCACAAGCAGGAGAAACAGGCATGAACCCTGACCTAGAACAACAATTGCAAATAATGCTGGAAAAACAGGCTATTGCCGAATTACTGATGACCTATTGCCGGGCAGTTGACCATCTGGATGTGCCAACGCTTCGAACACTGTTTCATCCCGGGTCTCAGCACAAGCATGGCTTTGAGGGGCCGTCTTCCAGCACCGATGGGTCTGATGATTTTATTGGCTATGCGACTGGGTTTTTGAATACCTTCAGCCGCACCCATCATCAGCTGGGGAATATGTTCATCGAAATTGACGGCGATGTCGCCCATAGCGAAAGCTATTTTACCGCATTCCACCGCAGGCGCGCGTTGGAAGACCCCATGGCCGGCGAAGACGCCACTGAGACAGAAATGGACTATTACGTCGCGGGACGATATCTCGACCGTTGGGAAAAAAGAGACGGCGCCTGGAAGATTACTCATCGCACCGGCATGACAGACTGGACGCGACTGGAAGAGCCCACGACACCGGCGCTTGACCTCGCACCAAAAGATGTGGCCGGGCAACACGGACCCGATGACTATGTCTATCACTACAAATCAGCCTACGCAGGAAACTAGGGGAAATTTCCGACCTTGTTTTCATTCCCGGTCTTGTTTTCACTCAATGAGATCGCTAGCGTTCTGCAACACAAACAATAACCAAAAACGAATGACGAGGAATTTTCAATGGGTCGCGTAGACGGAAAAGTTGCCCTGGTCACAGGCGGGGGCTCGGGCCTCGGTCGTGCTGATGTCATTGCACTGGCACGCGAAGGCGCAAAAGTCGTCGTCACAGATATTGATGTTGAAGGTGGCGAAGAAACCGTCCGGCTGGCGGGTGGCGATTGCACCTTTATGAAGCTGGATGTTGCCAGCGAAGAAGAATGGAAAAGCGTGATCGCCAAAACGCTGAAAACCTTTGGCAAACTGAACGTGTTGGTGAACAATGCCGGCATGTTGATCCCTGGCACCATCGAAACAATCGATACGCCACAGTGGCGCAAACACCAGACGATCCATATGGACGGCTGCTTTTACGGCTTGAAATACGGCATCGAGGCCATGAGCCAGAATGACGAGCCTTGTTCGATCATCAACGTCTCGTCCACGACAGCATTGTTGGGTTATTCAGGCGTTTTTGCCTATGCGGCGTGTAAAGGCGCCATCCGTACGATGAGCAAGACGGCTGCCATCACATGCCAGGATCAGGGCTACAATATCCGCGTAAATTCAATCCACCCCGGCGTCATCACGACTCCGCTGGTTACGAATATGCAGGCCGGTCTACCAGACCTACCCGAAGGCGTTGAGCCACCTGCCCCACCCATATGGGGCGTTGGTGAACCGTCTGATGTTGGTTACATGGTGCTGTATCTGGCATCCGACGAATCCAAATTCGTCAATGGCACCGAAATGGTCATCGACAACGCTAGTATTATCCGACCTTAAGATTTTGAAGCACTAGTCTTCATCTTTCACCGAGTCTTCATCTTCCAATGGGGCGGCGTGCAGCGACAATTGCACGTCGTCTACTTCTTCTTCGACATCGCCGTCTTCGGACAGGCCGCCATCGACCAGTGAGAATTCGGGTGGCAGGTTAGAATCCAGCAACCCGGCGGCTTTCAACTCTTCGATGCCTGGCAGATCCTTGACGCTTTCCAGCCCAAAGTGGATCAAGAAGTCATCTGACACCCCATAGGTCACTGGCCGACCAGGTGTTTGACGACGACCGATCGGCCGCACCCAACCAATTTCCATCAACACATCCAGCGTGCCCTTCGACACGGTGACGCCCCGAATTTCTTCAATTTCGGCGCGGGTTACGGGCTGATGATAGGCAATGATCGACAGGGTCTCTTGCCCTGCACGAGACAGCCGGCGTTCTTGCTCGACTTCGCGCTGCAGCAGAAACGCCAGATCTGGTGCGGTCTGGAACATCCAGCGATTGGCTCTTTTGACCAGATGCACTCCCCGGTTGGAATAGCTTTCCTGCAATTCCAGCACCAAGGCTTCTACATCGACATCGGCGGGCAGGCGTTCGGCCATGGTCGCCTCGTCCAGCGGTTCAATGGCTGCAAACAGCAAGGCCTCGATCATGCGCAGATATTCTGCCTGTTCTTGTGGATTGTCGCTCATTGATCACCCTGCTCTTTTGGCTGCTCTTTTGGCTGTTCTTTTGGCTGGTCGGCTGTTGTTTTGTCTTGTTTTTTTGTGCGGACGCGCAAAGGCCCAAAATGCCGGGATTGTTGCAACTCGATCTTCCCTTGGCGGGCTATCTCTAGGCTAGCCACAAAAGTACTGGCCAGTGCAGACCGCCTTAGTTGCGGATCGGTAATGTCATCGGGCAGAAAACTAAGTAGATCAGTCCATTCAGGCACATTCCCGACAAGGCGCCGCAGGCGCGCCATGGCATTTTCGATCGTGAATACGGGCGCTCGCACGATGCGCAGAGACGTGATCGAAACGCGGGCGTTTTGTTCTGCATAGGCACGCAGCAATTCGTAAAGCGTGGCCTTATATCTGGCCTTGCGATTAACCCTGATGCCCTCTGGCGCACCGCGTGCAAAGACATCACGCCCCAGGCGATAACGTGACATCAGCTCGACCGCCCTCTCGCGCATGGCTTCCAGCCTCTGCAGGCGAAAGGCCAGCATAGCGGCCAGCTCGTCGCCCGTGGGCTCGTCTTCGTCGGCCTCGTCAGGCAGTAACAAGCGCGACTTCAGATAGGCCAGCCAGGCCGCCATCACCAGATAGTCCGCGGCCAGTTCCAGCCGCACACGTCGAACAACAGCGACAAATTCCAGATACTGCTCGACAAGTTGAAGGATCGATATTTGCGCCAGATCAACCTTTTGATTGCGAGCCAGACTAAGCAACACATCGAGCGGCCCTTCATAGCCGTCGATATCCAGTACCAGCTGTTCGACGGGAACGGCCTGGTTTATGCCTGCTTCAAAATCGTCTATCTCGTCCAACCCGCTGCTACCCTACAAAGATGAAAAGTGAGATCACGTGATCGTATAGGAATTGCGCCACCGGAAGAATGGTCATCCCAATAATATTTATATCGATACCGATCAGGTTGCGCAGCAGATAAGGCAACAAGATCAGCCCAAAAATTATCAGAAAACCAAAGCGCTCCAACTGCGCGAATTTTGTTGCCAGCGGCATCGGCAATAGACCTGTGGCAACCCGACCACCATCCAACGGTGGCAGTGGTATCATATTGAAAACGGCCAAAATCAAATTAATGCCAATCATATTTCCCAGCATTATCGACATCCACTCGCCAATTGCTCCCTGCGAATAGGCAAACAGGTTCAGCATCAGCGCCGCGCCCACAGCCATGATGATATTGGCCCCGGGACCGGCAGCCGCGACCCAGACCATGTCACGCTTTGGGTCGACCAGGCGATCAAAACGCACAGGCACAGGCTTGGCATAACCAAAGGGCGGCAAGCCAGACATAATCAACAATGCAGGCATCGCCACGGTACCCACCGGGTCGATATGTTTGAACGGGTTAAGTGTTATTCGTCCCAATCGCTGGGCTGTATCATCACCCAATCGATAGGCCATCCAGGCGTGAGCAGCTTCGTGCAGCGTGATCGCCAGCAAAATGGGGACAACCCAGGTTGATACTTCATAGACTGCGTCCACTATCCGTTTACCTCGCTTAATAGGGCGTCACGTTCTGCCAGAATCATATTGCGATCCATCGGCTTGGGGGTCGAAAGACAATCCAAGGCAGCCAAAAGCCGATCCTGCGTCTGATCACTGGCCGCCACCAAGGCATCCGCCACTTCTAGCATTTCGTCAAACACACCGCTGCAATGCAACGCCAGATCACACCCTGCCTGCTGGGCACTATGGGTGCGTTCTGTCAACGTTCCCTTAAGGGCCTGCATGTTCAGATCATCCGACATCAAGGCGCCGGTAAAACCAATTTCATCGCGGATGATGTTATGGATCATCCGGCTGGACGTTGTGGCAGGGTGTTGATCATCAAAGTCGGAATAGACAATATGGGCCGTCATCGCAAAAGGCATGTGCGCCAGCGCCTTAAAGGGCGAAAAATCACGGTGACGCAATAATTGCGCCTCGGTCGACACGATGGGCAGCGATTCATGACTGTCAGCCATGGCACGACCATGACCGGGAATGTGCTTGAGGACCGGCAACACGCCGCCGTCCATCAGGCCTTCACAGACCGCCAGCCCCAACGACGACACAATATACGGATCTGGGTCAAAAGCACGATCACCGATAATATCGTGCGACCCCCGCGCCGGCAGGTCGAGCACTGGCAGGCAGTTAGCCCGGATGCCCAGGTCATAAAGATCATCCGCAATCAATCGAGCATTCAACCATGCAGCGCGTGCGCCCATGTTGCGATCAATACAGGCAAGTTCTCCAAATATCGCCGCAGGTGGATATTCTGGCCAATGCGGCGGGCGCAGGCGGGCAACCCGGCCGCCTTCCTGGTCAATAAACACCAGGGCGTTCAAACACCCACAGCCCTCGCGCAGATCGGTCACCAAAGCCCTGACCTGGTCTTTAGTTTCGACATTTCGTGCGAACAGAATAAAGCCGAAGGGTTTCATGCCATCAAAAAGGTCGCGCTCGCGATCGGTGACGGCCAGACCTTCCAATCCAAAGATCGCTGGCATGGGCATATACATGTCGTGCCTAGTAAGGCCAAACAGGCATGCAGCCCTGTTTGGCCTTTTTTAGTGTGTCGCAGGCGGCCCGTGCGGCATCTTCGTCGACAAATCGGCCCGCCCACAAGCGATGCAAAGTGTCGTTGCCGCCCGTGACTGGCGACTGCACGCGACTTTCTTTGCCACCCAGCACAGATTTATGTTCCTTGCGCAGAATGTTCCATGCACGCTCGGCACCATCTGCGGTACCAAAAGCCCCCAATTGCACGCCCCAGCTGGTAATGGCGGTTTCAGACTTCACTGGCTCTGGCTCTGGTTCTGGCGCCACAATCTTGGGTACTTGGGTTTTGATAATGGGCACTTCTATTTTGTCGGGCTTGGGCACCTCGACAACCACTTCGGGTGCCGGTTCTGGTTCTGGTGCCTGTGGTGGTGGCGGTGTTTTCAGCGCCGCTGCGTCGACTGGTTTTTCTTTGCCTTTGGCCAGGTTTTCCTCGGGCTTATCCGGGCGACCAACGGCCTCGCCAAAAATGCGTTTGTCTTGATGTGGTACCTGCATGCCCCCAGGGTCGGCTGGTTTGGCTTTATAGGGTGTAGCATCGGCATGAACGGTGATCAGCTCTCGCTGATTACGCTCTTGCAAGGCATACCAAAACAAGCCTGCGGAGATAATGACGGACAGAACCGCAGCGCCCCATTTGAGGGCCTGGTAATTGTTCGTCTCATTCGCTGCCATAGTGCCCCGCCTAATGCATCTCTTCCACGGGTGTGACACCCAAGATCTGTAGCCCCGACGCTATCACAAGAGCAACCGACCGGATAAGCGCTAATCTCGCACGCGTGATCGAAAGATCGGTGGGCTGAATAAAGCGCAGAGACTTATCATCATTTCCCTTGTTCCAATAGGCGTGGAACATGGCCGCCAGTTCGTTCAGATAGAACGCAATACGGTGCGGTTCATGAGCCTGTGCGGCGGCATCGATCGTCCGTGGCCAATCGGCCATCTTTTTCATCAAATTGATCTCGGCACCGTCGGTCAGGCCGGAAAGTTCTGCCCCGGCCAGCGACGCGTCTGTTGTATCGACAGAGGCAACCTCGTCCCCTGCCCGGCGCAACACAGAACACACCCGCGCATGCGCGTATTGCACATAGAAAACAGGATTATCGCGCGATTGTTCGACGACTTTGGCAAAGTCAAAGTCCAGTGGCGCGTCATTTTTGCGGGTCAGCATGATAAAGCGAACGACGTCTTTACCAACTTCGTCGACCACGTCACGCAGAGTCACGAAGGTCCCAGACCGTTTTGACATGATGAAGGGTTCGCCGTTTTTCAACAGCTTGACCATCTGGCACAATTTTACATCGAGTTCGGCCTCTTGGTCACCCACAGCGAGGCTAATGGCCGACACGGCCGACTTCATCCGTTTGACATAGCCGCCATGGTCAGCGCCCCACACGTCCACTTGTTGGTAAAAGCCACGTTCCAGCTTGTTTTGATGATAGGCAATGTCGGCGGCAAAATAGGTCCAGCTACCATCGGATTTCTTCAACGCCCGATCGACGTCATCACCAAACTTTGTGGCCCTGAACAGCGTCTGGGGACGCGCTTCCCAATCATCCGGCAATTTACCTTTTGGAGGGTCGAGTACGCCTTCGTAAATCAGGCCTTTTTCTTCCAGGGCCTGCAGCGCCCGGTCGATTTTACCGTCGGCATGCAAGCTGCGCTCAGAGACAAATACATCCATGGAAATGCCCAGCACCGCCAGGTCTTCGCGGATCAAATCCATCATCGCACCCGATGCGGTAACCCGGAAATGTTCCAGCCAATCGGCTTCATCCAAGCCGCGCCATTTGTCACCGTCTTCCTGCGCGATCTTTTGCCCGACAGGGACCAGATAGTCGCCGGGATACAGCCCTTCGGGAATTTTACCAATGTCTTCGCCCAATGCTTCCAGATAGCGCAGATAAGTTGACTGCGCTAAAATATCGATCTGCGAGCCAGCGTCATTGATATAATATTCTCGTGTGACGTCGTAGCCGCCTTTTTCCAATAGGGCGCACAGGGCATCACCAAATACGGCACCACGGCAGTGGCCCACATGCAGGGGCCCGGTGGGGTTCGCCGATACATATTCCACATTGACCTTTTGGCCTGCGCCCACAGGTGACTGACCATAGTCATCGGGCCGGGTCAGCACGCGCTCGACTACGGCATGCAACAGGACCGGCGCAACAGAGATATTGATAAAGCCAGGCCCGGCAATCTCGGCATGGGTGACGTCGTCGTCGCTCTGCAAGCCTGCCACAATCAGCTCTGCCAGATCGCGCGGTTTCATGCCTGCAGGTTTGGACAACACCATGGCTGCATTGGTCGCGATGTCACCGTGACTGCTATCCCGTGGGGGTTCCAGCGTGATGCGGCTGGTATCAAGACCCTCTGGCAACGTGCCAGCGCTTGTCAGGGCAACAATTTGTGCGTCGATCTTTTTTCTGAATTGGGCGAATATATTCATAAGTTACAAAGCCTCGCCATACAGGCGATTGTGCTCCTTGAAAGCGAACCGGTCGGTCATACCGGCAATAAAGTCTGCGATAGTTCGGGCGGCCTCGTCACCGGTGCCATCTGCCACTTTTGCCTGCCATTCGTCAGGCAAACAATCGGGTTCCGCCATATAGCGGGAGAACAGGTCTGCGACAACCCGCTTTGCAACTTTGGACATATCGGTAACACGATCATGGCGATACATGTTGGTCATCAGGAAGGCCTTGATGGCCTGTTCGTCTTCCTGCATCTGCGGGGAAAACGCCACCACCGACCGCTGAAGATCCCGAATGTCCTGGGCTGATTGCGGTGCGGCCTCTTGCAGTCGCCTGATGGTTTCTGTCAGCAGATCACGGACCATGGAATCGATAACATGTCGGACCAGCTCAAACCGGGTACGCTCAACGCTCAGGCTTGGATGGTCACGTCGCACCTCGGCCAGCGTATTGCCCACCAGCGGCAGGTCTACCAAATCTTCGAGAGTAAACAGACCGGCACGCAACCCGTCATCAATATCGTGATTGTTATAGGCAATATCATCACATGCTGCGGCGACCTGGGCCTCGGGCGATGCAAATGTATGGATCTCCAGATCATGCCGCGCCAGATAGGTCGTCAGCAAAGGATCCAACAGGTCTTCCATGCCCTTGGCCCCCAGCGGCCCATTATGCTTGGCGATGCCCTCAAGGGTTTCCCACGTCAGGTTAAGGCCGTCAAAATCGGCATAACGCTGTTCCAGCTCGGTCAAAATCCGCAAGGAATGCAGATTATGGTCAAACCCACCATAGGGCTGCATACACGCCGACAGCGCGTCTTCACCGGCATGGCCAAAGGGCGGATGGCCAAAGTCATGGGCCAACGCCAGCGCCTCGCCCAGATCTTCATTCAGCCCCAAATATCGACAGACAGTCCGCGATATTTGCGCCACTTCCAGCGAATGGGTCAGTCGCGTGCGATAATAATCGCCCTCATGGGACACAAAGACCTGGGTTTTATGTTTCAGTCGCCGGAACGCGCCCGCATGGATAATCCGGTCCCGATCACGCTGAAATGCATCGCGCACCGAACTTTCTTCTTCCGGGTATAGACGTCCCCGCGATTGCGCCGGATCACTGGCAAAAATGGCTTTATCGCCAAAGGGTTTGCTGGGTTTTCCTGACATCCTGTCAATGTACAGCCATGGCGGGTAAAAGGCCAAGGTGTAACACCCCAACATACCACCAATATTGACATTGACAGCTAAATCACCACATATGGTGGCCAGAGAATACGTCAGGAACCAAATATGTCAGAACTCGTCATTGTCACAGACAGCGCAGCAAAGCGTGTTGCATTCTTGGTCAAACAGGAAGGCCTCGCCAATGGTGCCCTTCGTGTCGCCGTCAATGGCGGTGGCTGTTCGGGCTTTCAATATGGTTTTTCGCTGGATGACACCCGCAATGATGACGACCTTGTCATCGAAAAAGAAGGTGCCGTGGTACTGGTCGACACGATGTCCCAGCTATACCTGGCGGGCTCTGAAATCGACTTTGTTGAAGATGTTATCGGTTCCAGCTTCCAGATCCGCAACCCCAACGCCAAAAGCGAATGCGGTTGCGGGACATCTTTCTCGGTCTAGAAAACCACCGTTCATTCCAAAACCGTTCGTGCCGAGTGATTTGGCCACGCATAAGCGGGGACAAATTGTATCGAGGTGCGGGCATCTAACCGATTGTCCGTGATCGACATTGACGCGTTCATACCTCGATACAATCGCCCCCACCGACGTGGGCTCGATCACTCGGCACGAACGGTGGTGTGTTTTCCCCCAACAAACCGGTTCCATCCGTTTCACCAACATTGCATGATGTCGCCTGACCGTCACCTATTGGAAAGACAGCATGCGCATTGCGACGTGGAATATTAATGGGATCAAGGCGCGGATGCCTCGATTGCTGGAATGGCTGACGGACTTTTCGCCCGACGTCGCACTATTGCAGGAAGTCAAATCGGTTGATGAGAACTTCCCGGCGCTAGAGATTGAAAGCCTGGGCTACAATCTCGTGACCCATGGCCAAAAGTCATACAATGGCGTCGCGATCCTGTCTAAATTTCCCATCGAAGACGTAATGAAGGGCCTGCCTGGCGACGAAAGCGACGCCCAGGCCCGCTATATCGAGGCCTTCACTGGCGGGGTTCGTGTGGCGACGATTTATCTGCCCAATGGCAACCCCTGCCCCGGCGAAAAATTCGACTATAAACTTGGCTGGATGGACCGTCTGATCGACCGCGCCAAGCAATTGCTGGAATGGGAAGAGGCCTTTGTGCTGGCGGGTGACTATAACGTCATCCCCACTGATATCGATTGCTACGACCCGTCGGCCTATGTCGATGATGCCCTGACCCAGCCAGAAAGCCGCGCCCGATTGCGGACACTGATCAATCTGGGCCTGACCGACGCGATCCGTGTGCACCACAAGGAAACGATTTATTCCTACTGGGACTATCAGCGCGGTGCCTGGCAAAAAGACAACGGTTTGCGTATTGACCATCTGCTGTGTTCACCCCAGGCGACAGACCGCTTGTCAGGCTCAGGGGTCGATCGTGCACCCCGCGGCAAAGAAAAGCCGTCAGACCATACGCCGGTGTGGATTGATATCGCGGATTAACCCTTCAGCGTAAACGGCGTGAAGTTGGTGTCTTTGTCGAAGATATCGACGTTCTCTGCCTTTTTAAGGGCGGCAACGACTTTGTAGGTCACGGGCGTCAGGAAGGCTTCCCACAACACCTTGAAAGCAAAATTCGTGCCCATGATTGTCAGGACCGTACTGGTTTCCCACACGCCCAGGAACGCCACGGGATAGAAGATCAGGCTGTCGAAGGATTGCCCCACAATGGTCGATCCGATGGTCCGGCTCCACAAATGCTTGCCTTGGGTCCAGACTTTCATTTTGGCCATGACATAGGCATTGGCGAATTCGCCAACCCAGAAAGCTATGAGTGAAGCAAAGACGATGCGCGGCACCTGACCAAACACTGTCTCGTAGGCCGCCTGACTGGTCCAACCTGCCTCGGGCGGCATGGCGACAATGACGAAACTCATGAAAGCAGCAAAACCGCCAGCGGCAAACCCCGCCCAAACAACCCGTCGGGCACGGGCATATCCATAAACTTCCGTCAGCACGTCCCCCAATACATAAGAAAGTGGGAAAAAGAGGATGCCAGCACCAAAGGTAACACCCAGAATTGTCGTTTGCTTGGCCGCGCCGATAACGTTGGCGCAGATTAGTAAAGTGACAAACGCTGCCATGCACAGATCATAATACTTGAAATGCTGGCCCTGCGTACCCGCGTCGGTCTGCGCGACTGGCGGCACTGGCTTGGTGCCTGTCTGGGTGCTCATATTCCCTCCCCAGGAAACTGATGGAATGATCGAGCCCTTATACCGACCGCATGTCATAGGGTCCAACAGAGAAAGAAGCGAGGCGGTTAGAAATTGACTGGTTAGTGGATTGTTGACAGTCGACAGGTTCTGACCAATAAGGGCGACCACTTTCAAGCACCCTTAGAAAAATTGTATAAGACGCTCAAACTATATTACCTAACGGCATTGTGTGTCGTCGCCCTGACTAGTACTTCCCATGCACAACAACCTGCGGCGGGTGTTTCAGTACCCTTGTCTGAACTCTCCAGCGTGATGTCGCCCACCGATGTGATTGCCGTGGCCAAGCGCCTCATACTCGCCGGACAGACAGACCCTGCCCGTCGCCTGTTGTTGGATATCGCCGACGAAGCCGAAGACCCGGTCGAAGTGACTTTTCTGCTGGCGTCTATTGCAGTGGCAGAAAAACGGTTTGACGATGCCATCGACCTGTACCGCGATATTCTGACCGACCAGCCTGGGTTGACCCGCGTGCGGCTGGAGTTGCCCCGCACGTTGTTTCTCAACGAGGAATACGAGGCTTCTGAACATCATTTTCGCCTCGTGCTGGCAACAGAACCCAAGGGGCCGGTCGCAACGAATATCCGCAAGTTCCTGGATGCCATCTGGGACCGTCGGACCTTCCGCTATACGTTTGCCTTTGCGGTCGCACCGGACAGTAATATCAATGTTGCGCCCGAAGACGAACGCGTGGACCTGTTCGGCCTGCCGTTTACCCTGGATGGCGATGCGCAAAAGACATCTGGTGTCGGCATTGTTGCCTCGGGCGGCATCGAATATCTGCCGCGATTAAGCGACCGCGCAAAACTGCAGACCAATCTGTATGTGCGCCATAGCCAATATAGTGGTGACACGTTCGACGACACTTTTGTTTCGCTGAATTCAGGCCCAGCGTTTCATTGGTCACGAACCACGCTGATCATACAGGCGACGGGCTATTACCGCTGGTTCGGGCACAGTGCCTATAATCGCAGTATCGGCGGTCGGGCCACCCTGCAACACGACCTGTCGCGCAAATGGCGGCTGAACACCACGTTGGCGTATGAACACGTCAATTATTTTGACAACAACAGCCTCGATGGCCCCGTTTACTCGCTATATGCCTCGGCCACCTATGGCCTGACGAGCCGGTCATTCCTGCGCATGTTCTCGGCCTTTCGCTATGAGCGAGCCAAAGCACTAAGCCTACGCAATTGGGAAACACGGCTGGGCGTCGGGTACTATCAGGAGCTGCCCTGGGGCATCATTGCCTATCTGCAGCCCGAGGTAACCTACAACCCATAAGGGCGTCCAGCAGGCCTTTGGCGCCGCCAGAACAGACTGGCAGTACCGCGTCGGTGTCTCCATCATCAAACGCGACCTGGAATGGATGGGTTTTGCACCCGAGATTCGGTACACCTATATCAAGAATGACTCGACCATCGACTTCTATTCCTATGATCGCCATCGGGTTGAGATTGGCGTGACGCGACGGTTTTAGGCCATTGCCTCTAGGCGTTCAATCGCTGCATTGAGCGTGATGATCAGGGCTTCGTACTCGCCCTTGCGGCGGCGTTGTTCTTCGACCACTTCGGCAGGGGCTTTGGCGACGAATTTTTCGTTGGATAGGCGGCCATCAAGAGATTTGACTTCCTTAGTCGCTTTATCGATTTCCTTGTTCAGGCGTGCGCGCTCGGCGTCGAAGTCGATGGCGTCGGCCAATAACAGGCCAAGCGTTGCCTCGCCAAAGGCCATCTGTGCCGTGCCGGCTGGGAAGGCATCCCCTGCACTCTCGACAGTTTCGATACGGGCCAGGCGCTTGATCACCGGGTTCAGAACTGATGCCTCATCGACCAGGGGCCCAAAGGCGGCTTCTTCGCCCTTGCGGACGGCCACACCGATTTTGGCACCGGCTGGGACGTTCATTTCCGCCCGGATGGTGCGCACATCGGTGATCAGATTAATCGCCAGCTCAACCTCGGCATTGGCGGCTTCGTCCACCAGATCCAACGACAATTCGGGCCATGGGCTGGTGATCAACAGCGTGTCATGGGTCTGAGACCACAGATGCTCGGTGATGAAAGGCATGACCGGGTGCAACAGGGTCAGGATCTGTTCCATGACCCAAGCCGCTGTTTGGCGGGTCTCGGCAATCAGGGCTTCATCGTCACCATTCAGCAGCGGCTTGATGAATTCGACATACCAGTCGCAAAAGTTATTCCAGGTAAACCGGTACAGCGCTGTGGCGGCCTCGTTAAAGCGATAGGCATCCAGTTCTGCCGAGACTTTTTGTGCCGTACGAGCCACTTCGCCGATAATCCATTTATTGACCGGCTGGGTCGCGCTCGCGGGGTCAAAACCCGTGGCATCCAGCGCCTCATTCATTTCACAAAAGCGATAGGAATTCCAAAGCTTAGTGCCGAAATTACGATACCCTTCAACACGTTGCGTCGACAATTTAATGTCGCGACCTTGTGCTGCCATGGCCGTCAGCGTAAAGCGCAATGCGTCGGCGCCATATGCATCAATCAAATCCAGCGGGTCGACGATATTGCCCTTTGATTTGGACATTTTCGCGCCGTGTTCATCGCGCACCAAGGCGTGGATATAGACCGTGTGAAACGGTACTTCACCCATGAAATGCAGGCCCGCCATCATCATCCGGGCGACCCAGAAAAAGATGATGTCAAAGCCTGTAATCAGCACATCAGTTTTATAGTGGCGCTGCAATTCAGGCGTTTCGTCTGGCCAACCAAGGGTCGAAAATGGCCAAAGCTGGCTTGAGAACCAAGTGTCGAGGACGTCTTCATCCTGGGTTATCTCGGTCGGGGCACCATAGTGTGCGTCGGCAGCCGCTTGGGCCTCGTCGGCAGTTTCGGCAACGAATATCTCGCCATCGGGGCCGTACCAGGCCGGGATTTGATGCCCCCACCACAATTGGCGGGAAATGCACCAAGGCTGGATGTTACGCATCCACTCGTAATAGGTATTTTCCCAGTGTTTTGGCACGAATTTCATTGTGCCATTTTCAACAGCTTCCAACGCTGGCTTGGCCAGTGTCGCGGCGTCGACATACCATTGATCTGTCAACCAGGGCTCGATGATCACCCCGCCCCTGTCGCCATAGGGGACCTGCAATTCGTGGTCTTCAATTTTGACCAACAGACCCAGCGCATCGAGGTCAGCCACAACTTTATCTCGGGCGGCAAAGCGTTCCATGCCCTGATAGGCCTTGGGCACGTTCTCGTTCAGGTCGGCGTTTTCATCCATGATGTTGATCATCTCAAGATCATGGCGGCGGCCGACCTCGAAATCGTTAAAATCGTGGGCCGGTGTAATCTTCACCGCACCAGAGCCCTGTTCCGGGTCGGCATGGTCATCACCAACAATCGGGATCAGGCGACCAACCAATGGCAGAACAACATTCTTGCCAATGAGGTCTGTGTAACGAGGGTCGTCGGGGTGCACGGCAACGCCGGTGTCACCCAACATGGTTTCGGGCCGCGTGGTCGCAACCGTAATAAAGCGACCTTCTTCGCCTTCAATCGGATATTTGAAGTGCCACATAAAGCCCTGGGTTTCGCGCTGTTCGACTTCCAGGTCGGAAATTGCGGTCTTCAGTTTGGGGTCCCAGTTGACCAGACGGTTGTCTTTGTAGATCAGGCCCTGTTTGTGCAATTCAACAAAGACCTTCATGGTCGCCTTGGTCAGGCCATCATCCATGGTAAAGCGTTCGCGCGACCAGTCGCAGGTTGCGCCCAGACGCCGTAGCTGGCCGATGATGGTCCCGCCACTTTCACCGCGCCATTGCCACACGCGCTCCAGAAACTTCTCGCGACCCAATTCGCGCCGGCTCGTGCCCTCCGCCTCCAGTTGCCGCTCGACCACCATTTGCGTGGCGATGCCCGCATGGTCTGTGCCCGGCTGCCACAAGACATCTTCACCACGCATCCGGTGCAGACGCACCAAAACGTCCTGCAAGGTGTTGTTGAGCGCGTGGCCCATATGCAGGCTGCCGGTTATATTGGGCGGCGGGATAACAATGGTATAGGGCTTGGCATCCGGGTCTGCCGAGGGCGCGAACGCCCTCGCATTTTCCCAACGGGCATAAATTTCTGGTTCAGCGGTCTGTGGCTGGAACGATTTGTCGAGCATCGACTGGTCTCGTCTAATTGTCAGTTTAAGGGCTGCCTTTTAATGGAATTCAGACCGGGAAACCACCCTTTATGCAGGGTGTACCAATCGGCCTATTGATCTGTCTTTTTCGCAAGTTCTCTTGCGATGACGTCTTCCACAATTGTTGGCATGTTTTTATCGAGCCAGTCTCGCACAAGGTCAGCAACGAAGGCTTCGATCGGGGATACGTCATTGGCCCCAATATCGGGATCTTTTGGCGTATGGGTGCTGGCGATGCCGCGGGCCAGCTGTTCGATGGCTGAGCTGCCCGCACAGGCCCCTTCGACCGTCAACCGCCTTGCCCCGCTCTCTGCCTTGGTTGATGCTTCTGCTGATGCTTCGGCTGCCTCTAACAGGGCATCAATATCACCTTCAGGGTCTTCCATCTCCATCGCGATCATATCATCGCCAATGGCCACGGCATCAGCCTGCATGGAAGCAACGGGAGCTTTGTCTTGTGGTACGGTCGCGTCGGCCCTAGGCCTGTCATCGGGACCAACCTCTACCGTCAGGTCCAGAATGTCATTATCACCTTTGGACGCAGCCGTTTTGGTCGCCGCCTTGTTGGACGTCGCCTCCTTGGACGCCACCTGTTTGGACGCCGGGGGCGTGGCTATCTTGGAAACATCCTTGTTTTCATCAGCAATCGACTCACGGATAGCCGCAAGGATTTCCGACATGGGCATGTTTTCATCAAAGGCGTCTTCAGGCACGTTGTCGTCCTGCTTGTTCAATCTTCTAGACACCATCTTTCCTCGGCTAAGGGTTTCCTTGGCTAAATGATTACGCTGCCTACCCAGATGGTAGGCCAAGAGCCAGTTGCTGACTAGCGACTATTCGACGACACCCCAACCAAACCACGAACGACTGGCCTTCTTATACGATTCTTCGACGTCATAGCGCTCGCCCGGCAATTGCAGCAGGTCTGGCGTGACCCGCCCCATTGATGCCATCAGTCGGAATCCAGCGACGTAGTAACCGCGCTTGGCTCGAACCAATTCCACCTGGGTATCCAGTAATTCCTGTTCAGCATCCAGCACATCAAGAACGGTACGAGAGCCAACATCGGCCTCCTGGCGCACGCCTTCCAACGCAATGGTGTTGGCATCGACTGCTGCCTGACTGGACACGATAATGGCAGCAGTTGCTCTTACAATTTCCCAGGAGTTACGGACTTCCTCCAACACTTCACGCTCAATCTGAGTGACCTGAATGCGACGGGCTGCGTGAATATATTTGGATTGGCGCACACGAGAGCTGGCCGCACCCCCTTGGTACAATGGCAAAGTCGCCTGCAGTGACAGTGAATTGGCACCGCTGGAGAACCCCTTGATGAAGGTGTCTGCTGATTCCGAATACTCAGCGACGAAATCAATTGTGGGGCCAATGGCGCCCTTGGCCCTGCCAATAGCATGCTTGGCAGCTTCTTCAATGAATTTAGCTTCGGCCAGATTCGGATTTTCAGACAACGCAATGTAGACAGCGTCATCTTCATTGGCGGGCATCTCTGGCAATTCTGGTGGTTGTTCCAGCGAACCGGGCATCTCACCGACGATACGGCGGTACGCCGCGCGGCTGCCGGACAGGATGGCTTCGGTTTCGATACGGCGAGAAACAGCCTGTGACAAGCGTGCCTCGGACTGGGAAACGTCGGTACGGGTAATTTCACCCACTTCAAAGCGATCACGAGCAGCCTCGAGCTGGCGGTTCAGCACTTGTACATTATTGCGGCGCAAATCCAGTACTGCAATATCCCGCAACACATCCATATATGTACTGACCACGGACAAAAACACCGTCTGTTCAGTCGCTGCTAGTCGGCTGCGACCGGCCATGACTTCGGCCTTGGCTTCGCGCCGCTGGTTTGTCGTTGTAAAACTGC
Source organism: Alphaproteobacteria bacterium (assembly GCA_004356955.1). GTDB lineage: Bacteria > Pseudomonadota > Alphaproteobacteria > SMXS01 > SMXS01 > SMXS01. The sequence goes on from SMXS01000044.1 coordinate 25,702, forward strand.
TGAACAAGGGCTGCGTCAGCGACACCGAACCCTGCTTTGGCTTCAACACACTTTTTGAAGCGCCGTCCGGATTTCCAGATAATTGGTCAAAAAAGTTATCGCTCTCGGTTCGTGCGATACTACCCCTCGCCACAATAGATGGCCGCCATCCCGCATTGGCCTGACCGACATTTTCATCGATAGCCCGCAGATTGGCGCGTTCAGCCTCGAGAATTGGATTGCTGTTATAGGCGGCGATAAAAGCGTCCAACATTGTTTCAGCGTGTGAGGGTGTCGCCATTGCGCCACCGATGACGATGCCGGTGGCGATAACAGCTGGCAGGCTGGCTTTTCGCAGGAACACATTCAATGGCATGTTAGCTTTCTTTCTGAGAAATTCTTATAGGCTCACTATTTCATGCATTTGGCAGAAATCATACCCTGACTAAAACTGAAATTCAGTAACGGGTTCAAAGCCTGGCAGCAAAGGCGAAGATGCATCAAACAAACGTTGCACACCGATGTCTCCATGATAACACGTGTACATTGACGCGACCCCTACACCGTCTACCAATTCAACCGTCAACAAACGGCCACCTTCGGCAAGTTGGTCAATGATGAATTGCGGCACAGCGCCAACGCAGCCTTCGATGATGATAACATCATAGGGACCCTGCGCTGCGTAGCCTTCAGCCAGACTACCCGTCACAACAACCGCATTGTCAGCGCTTTTCTCAACCAATATTTTGTTGGCACGTTCTGCCATGGCTTCGTCTTCTTCCAAGCACATCACCACGTTGGCCATGCGCGACAGAACCGCGCTGGAATAACCTGTAAGGCAGCCAATATCCAACACGGCGTCTTCTGGCTGAATTTTTGCTTCCTGCACCATGCGGGCAAAGACCATGGGTTCCATCAGGTAACGACCCTCTGCGACCTTCAGGTCTTCATCGACATAGGCAACGCTACGCAGCGCCTTGGGCAAAAATTCTTCGCGGGGGATGTCAGACATGGCGTCAATGACCTGTCTGTCGAGCACCTTATTTGGCAATAATTGGCCATCAACCATATGCGTACGTGCTGCTGCGTAATCGCTCATTCTATTAACCGTCAAAACTTGTTCCAGGGACCGCCAGTCAGCAATGGCTGGGGCTTTTCGCGATTTATATAAGGCAGCGCCTACAAATACAACGACAGGATGGGTATAAAAGCAGATTTCCGGCTATCGAAGGCAATCCTTCATTGTCTTCACCATAGGCCTTTGCTATATCGGCTCACGATTTTCAGCCAATGGGCGGATCATCTGGTCACGGCAAGCCAGCTTGTCATGACACACCACAGCGAGGCGACGTGGCGGAGTGGTGACGCAGCGGATTGCAAATCCGTGTACGCCGGTTCGATTCCGGCCGTCGCCTCCAATTACTCCCCTTCAAGATCAAATCGGGTTCCCTAGTCGAAATTCGCCCGGTTTCGGTAAAAAAACTGATTCTGTTCACAGTTTCGTGATTCGGTCTTGAATAAAATAGACAAATGGCTGAATTCTGGGGTTGGCAAAGAGAGTGCTTGTTGGTAATACACGGGCCGCGCTAAATTAACTGTTTAGCGGGCCACTGATCCCCGATAGCTCAGTTGGTAGAGCAGGTGACTGTTAATCACCTTGTCGTTGGTTCGAGTCCGACTCGGGGAGCCATTAAAAACAAAGGGTTAGCTGGTTTTTCCAGCTAGCCCTTTTTGTTTGGTGGCCGTTTCAAATTTACCTCAATTACTTTCATTAGGTTGATCAGAAATTGTTTGGCATAATCACTTTGTCGTGACATCTCCGATACAGAGAGAAACGGTCCCGCAGAGCTTAGGCATTGCGGGGCCGTTTTGCTTTTGAAGGCAATGAGATAGTTTGTTCACGAACCCGTGAACAGATGTTGAGGATAGTTCTACTCGAGTTCTCGCGTCTTCAGGAATTCGATGTTTTCGTTATTCCGAGCCGCATAGTCTAAATCCCATTCACTCTTGGCCAAAAACACGGGGCGCCCTTCGCTGTCTTCGACAATATTAAAAGTGTTTTCCCTGACGAAAGTATCCAATGCCTTGGGGTCTTCGGCCTTGAGCCACCGCGCGGCGGTATAGGACATATCTTCAATCCGGACGACAATCTTGTATTCTTGGAGAGCCCGAGACACGAGCACGTCTAACTGCAGAACACCGATCACACCGACAATCCAGTTACCACCGCTTTGAGGGCGGAACACCTGAACCAAGCCCTCTTCGGCCAGATCTTCAAGAGCACTGCGCAATTGTTTGACCTTCGAGGTGTCTTCCAACATCACCCGCCGTAGAATTTCGGGGGCAAACGCTGGCAGTCCGGTAAAGCGGATTTTTTCGCCCTCAGTAAAGGTATCGCCTACGCGCACGGTGCCATGATTGGGGATGCCAATGATATCGCCGGGGCTGGCGGTCTCGGCAATCTCGCGGTCCTGGGCCATGAAGAATATCGGGCTGTGCACCATCAGGTCTTTGCCTGTACGCACCTGGCGCAACTTCATGCCCCTTTTAAATTCGCCCGAACAAATGCGCATGAAGGCGATTCGATCCCGATGCTTGGAATCCATATTGGCCTGCACCTTGAAGATAAAACCCGAGACTGGTTTTTCCGACGGGTCAACATCACGTTGGTCTGTCGGGCTGGGCTGTGGTTCTGGCGCGTGATCGGCAATCAGATCCAACAATGGCAACACACCAAAGTCCTTGAGGGCGCTACCAAAGATCACGGGGGTCAAATGGCCTTCCCGATAGGACTCCTGGTCGAATTCCGGGAAACCGGCTTCGGACAATTCTATTTCGTCGCGGGCCTGCGCCAAGGTACTGGCCAACACCAATTCATCAAGCTGCGCATCGCCCGCTCCGCTGCAGTCCAGCGCAGACTCGTAATTGCCACCTTTGCTACCAGCCTTGAGAAAGCGGTTGTTAACCATGTCGTAGCAGCCTTCGAACAAACCACCCATACCGATGGGCCAAACTATGGGGCAGACATCCAGTGCTAGCGCATCTTGCACTTCGTACAGGATTTCGAATGGGTCTCGGCCTTCACGGTCCACTTTGTTGATCAGGGTAATGATCGGGATATCGCGCAGACGGCACACTTCAAACAGCTTTAGGGTCTGGGCTTCGATGCCCTTGGCTGCGTCGATGACCATGATCGCAGAATCAACTGCTGTCAGCGTGCGATAGGTGTCTTCAGAAAAGTCTTCATGGCCTGGTGTATCGAGCAAATTGAATGTCAGGTCGCGATATTCGAAGGTCATAACCGATGACGTGACCGAGATGCCGCGGTCCTGTTCGATCTTCATCCAATCAGACCGCGCGCGCCGCGCTTGGCCACGCGCCTTCACCGCCCCTGCACGATGGATGGCACCACCCGCAAAGAGCAGTTTCTCCGTCAGGGTCGTTTTACCGGCATCGGGATGCGAAATAATCGCGAATGTACGTCGGGACTTGTAATCCGAAGACATGATCTGGCCTATGGTCAAAAGGGTTATGCGTCAATAATGCGCCGCTTGGTATCAACCCTAGGGGACAGAGACAAGAAAAACATGGTTCGGTCAGAATGTTTGCGAGGTTTTGTTGCCCCCTGCCTGCCCGGCTGGTACATCCAATACATGAAGAAGAACGCGATCATTTTGCTGAGCGGCGGCCTCGATTCCGCCACCTGCATTGCTGAGGCCCAAGAGGCTGGCTTTGCCGTGCATGCCCTGTCGTTTCAATATGGCCAGCGCCACGCAGTCGAGTTGGACGCCGCCGAAAAAATTGCCCTGCAGATGCAAGTAACAGATCATCGCATTATCAGTATCGATTTGCGGCAGTTCGGCGGATCGGCCCTGACCGCCGATATCGATGTGCCCAAGGCCCGCGACCCTAACGACATGGCTGATGGCATTCCCATCACCTATGTACCAGCACGCAATACAATCTTTTTGTCCTATGCCCTGGCGTGGGGCGAAGTGTTGCCCGCGACAGATATTTTCATTGGCGTGAATGCGTTGGACTATAGCGGGTATCCAGATTGCCGCCCGGCCTTCATCAAGGCCTTCCAGACCATGGCCAATCTGGGCACGCAAGCGGGGGTCGAGGGGGATACGCCCATCACCATTCACACGCCATTGGCGGACCTTTCCAAGGCAGGCATCATTGCCCGCGGCACTGCGCTGGGTGTGGACTTTGGCCTGACCATATCGTGCTATGACCCTGACGACACCGGGGCTGCCTGTGGCAGTTGCGATTCATGCCTGTTGCGCAAAAAAGGCTTTGCCGAGGCAGGCGTGGCCGACCCCACCAGATACGCAGGCACGCCATGACCTATAGCGTCAAAGAACTGTTCTATACGTTACAGGGCGAAGGCGTGAACGCCGGTCGTGCTGCCATATTTTGTCGCTTTTCGGGCTGCAATCTGTGGTCCGGTCGCGAGGAAGATCGTACTGAGGCCGTCTGTAGTTTTTGCGATACAGATTTTGTCGGCGTCGATGGTGATGGCGGGGGCAAATTCGCAACGGTGACCGAGCTGGTAGAGGCCGCCAAGGCCCAGTTGCCGGCTGGGGTGAAACCCAGCCTACTGGTCATGACGGGTGGCGAGCCGCTGCTGCAAGTCGATCATCCCCTGATTGATGGCTTTCACGCCGCAGGATTTGAGGTGGCAGTCGAAACCAACGGCACAATCGCGGCTATCGAGGGGTTGGACTGGATTTGCGTCAGCCCCAAGGCCCATGCGCCGTTAAAACAGATCAGCGGGCACGAGCTAAAGCTGGTCTATCCTCAGGTAGAACCCGAGGCTCAACCAGAACGATTTGAGCACCTGGCCTTCACCCATTTCATGCTGCAGCCCATGGATGGCCCAGACATCGAGGCCAACACAAAAAAAGTGATCCAGTATTGTCAGGACCATCCACAATGGCGCATGAGCCTGCAGACACATAAATTTCTTGGCATTCGCTGATTTACCCCTAAATTCAGTCCCTCCACCTAATGATCGACAGACCCTTTATGCGCCTATTTACCACCATTGCTGTTCTTCTGACCTGCACCACATCCGCGGCTAACGCGGCTTGGGTCCATGATGCAGCACGTGACGCCGTTGTTTCTCAGGCAACATCCTACAAAGGCCCGGGCCGACCCGAGTTGGTGGTCGTTTGCAACAATATGGTGACGCTGACCTATGTGCGCTGGCCATCGGATTTTGGCGTCGACAAAAAACAATTGCCGTCGCATGTGGCGGTTGATTACACGCTGGTTGGTAATGATGCCGACGCCGTGTCACTCAAGGCCCAGGTCTGGACTGTCGCCCGACCAGACCCCGAGATGACGCAAATGATCACCCATGATCTCACATTACCCATACGCATGGCCGAGGGTGCTTCAATGACCGTGATGTCTGGGGCCAAGGAACCCTTGCCAGGCCTGGACGCAAGCTTTGATCTGACGGGGCTGAAGCAGGCCTTGATCGACACCTACCTGCCCTGTTCCAAAGAAGCCAAATTCATGTTGAAGTCGGTGGAAGAAAAAGCAGCAGAAAAAGAAACCATCAGAAACGCTGCCAAGAAAAAGAACAAGATTGCCCCGCCACCCCTGCCCAATTTTAATCCCTGATCCCTGGTCCCTGGTCATTGGCTTTGCTCTGCCCCCGCCCCTTACGCCATCAAAGGACCTTTGGATGATCCAACTAAACACATTATTTGTTGCAGCCGTCATCACTTTTGCATCAATCTCCCTTGCCCAGGCAGAGACGTCTTATGACCGCGCGCTGGACAACTTCAAATTCCCTGCTGATCTATGCGGGCAGCCTGAATTCGTCACATCCAACATGACCAACGAAGATGTTAAGCGAGTCAACGCACATAATACAATTTGGCAAGACTGCCAGGCATCCATGCAAGAGGCCGACACCAGCGCACTGCGTCGTTTGATTACCGGGTCACTGGATGGTCAGTGGAAGCCTGTCGGCGAAAATTTTGCCTGGGGTGTGACTGCGGAATGTAGTTGCAAAGAGCAAGCCCGCGCCCTTTGGCAGGAACGCGCCGTCCGGAGTTCTCGCCGCTTGCGCGCCAATGATGCGCTGATGGCAGACATCGCCATGGCCCAACAAAAATTGGGCACCGCTAACTAGGGTCAGGACCCTCGGAAAAGATAGGCATGACTTCTTCAGCAAATTGGGTGATCGCCCGTTCCAGCCGCGCCAGGTCAGATGATCCACCAAAGATCAACGAGATTTCGTCAAACTGAATAGCATCATGCCAATTGTGAATTTCGCGCGCGCACATGTCTGGCGTACCAGCAATCGCACGGCCCTTGATGTAGTCTTCAAAGCTGACCTCGGCACCCGCCAACAGCCGCGCCAGCACAGTGTCGCCACTTTCACCCACCGCCCGGGCGTCTGAAAAAATGTTGTGAAAGTCGACCATGCGGCCCATCCATTCGTCTTTCACCGTTTCAACATCATCGGCGATCCAGGCGTTACGCATCAGGCAGACATAGGGTTGTGTCCCCGCCGTCGTACAGGCCGCGCGGTAGGTGGCAACCTGCTTTTGCATCTGCGGTAGAGCTTCTTGCGGCAAGGCGAACCAGCCATCACCCAACCGCGCGGCCCGATCCAACGCAGGGGCGGCAGAGGCCCCAATCAGAATAGGCATATGTGGTTTTTGCACACAGGCGGGATGCACGGGCGCTTCGCGCATAGAGAAATGGTGACCGACATGGCCATGATGACCCCGCTCCCAGGCCGTCCGCATCAGGGTAAGGCTTTCCTCTAACCGCGAGGCGCGACTGCGGTAGTCGATACCAAACCCTTCATATTCCTCGGCACGCCAGCCCAGGCCAATGCCCAACACAGCGCGCCCACCAGATAGCTGGTCCAGCGTTGCCGCCTGTTCCATCAGGGTCACGGGGTGATGCAGCGCCGCCAGATACACCCCCGTACCCAGGCGCAGTCTATCGGTCTGGGCCGCAATTGCCCCCAGCACGACAAAGGGCGCCGAGGGGTCACCAATTTCTGGTGCGAAGGAGTGATGGCCGAACGTGCCCATATGATATCCATATCGATCTGCCAGCCGGGCCAGACGAAATGTTACATGATAAGGATTCTTGGCAGCTTCATCGACGAAGTGCGGCAACATCAGACTGAAACGAATGGGGTCCTTCATGACGATGTGGTGCCCTATCCCCTGCCGCGATACCCATCAACAGTTTGGTCGGGAATCCATACATTTTCGGGTGCGGGCCCGGTTTGATAAAACACATCGATCGGGATGCCGCCGCGCGGATACCAATAGCCTCCAATGCGCAACCATTGTGGGTCCATGGCCGCGACCAACCGCTTGGCAATCGCAACTGTGCAGTCTTCGTGGAAGGCACCATGGTTGCGAAAACTCCCCAGATACAGTTTCAACGACTTGCTTTCAACCAGTGTGTCACCGGGGATGTAATCGATCAGCAGATGGGCAAAGTCTGGCTGGCCCGTCACAGGACACAGCGAGGTAAATTCTGGGCAGGCAAAGCGTACCAGATAGTCAGTGCCGGCATGAGGATTGGGCACCGTCTCTAGCACAGCCTCATCGGGCGAGGCTGGCAGATCAGAGCTTTGTCCTAATTGATCCAGATTGTGATAGACTTCATCAGACATAGTCATTCCGCGTTAACAGGTTATGTATCATGTCCGTATCCTTAACCCACATTGCCCTTCATTGCGAAGATATTGAAGCGTCTGTTGCGTTCTACAAGGACTGGTGTGGCATGAACATTACCCATGAGCGTGTCGACAATGGCGTTCGCGTTACCTGGGTGGCCGAGCCGGGCAAAGAGAACGACTTCATCATCGTTCTCATTGGCGGTGGCCATCCCTATCACAAACATCCTGAAGACTTCTCTCATTTGGGCTTTGATATGCCCGCCCGATCAGATGTCGATGATATTGCCGCCCGAGCGGCAGCAGATAGTATCCTTGCCTGGCCAACCCAGGAATTGCCCCCGCCTGTTGGGTATTTTTGTGGTGTGGCCGACCCTGATGGCCGAATAGTCGAATTTAGTCATGGCCAACCGATTGGCTATGACAGCTAGTCGGGAAGCTTGATGTCACCCTGAACAATGCGTTGCAGCGTTTCCGAGAAAAACCGGTGCTCGATTTTCAGGACTTTGGCCGCCACATCTTCTGGTGTATCGCCCAAAGCCAAAGACACTGATGCCTGCGCCAGGATGGGACCGGTGTCATAGTCCGCGTCAACCAGATGAATGGTAACGCCGCTTTCTGTTTCACCGGCCTCAACTACTGCCCGGTGTACTTTCATGCCATACATACCCTGGCCGCCGAATTTGGGCAGCAATGCAGGGTGGATATTAAGAATGCGACCTTTGAAATGGCCCAATACTTTGGGGCCGATTTTGCGCATGTAGCCGGCCAATACCACGACGTCAGTATTGTGATCCAACAGAGCATCCAGAATCATCTGGTCCAGATCCGCCCCATCCGGAATGACTTTGGCACTGAGATGACAATTCGGGATGCCTTCAGTCTGCGCCCGCGCCAAAGCCTGGGAATCGCCATTATTGCTGATCACGACAGCTGGCACAGCATCTAGTGTACCCGCAGAGCATGCATCTATGATGGCCTGCATGTTCGACCCGCCATGCGATGCCAAAAAACCGATCTTCATAAAATAGTGGTCCTCAATACGCGCTCCAGCCGCCGTCGATGACCAGTTCTATTCCCGTAACATAGCGCGCATCGTCAGAACACAGATAAAGTGACCCGTGTGCAACATCTATCGGCTGGCCCATTTCGCCCATGGGTATGGCGGCCTTGATGGCCGCATCGCTCTCGGGCGTCAGATCGCCGATAATGGGTGTCTCGATCTGTCCTGGGTGGATAGAGTTCACCCGCACACCATCATTTACATATTCCAGCGCGGCTGATTTGGACATGATCCGCACGGCCCCTTTGGTGGCGTGATAGCTGATCGACCCTGGGCTGCCGATGATCCCAAACAGCGACGAGATATTCACGATGGCGGCATTGCCGCTTTTCTTTAATTCTGGCAAGGCGGCCTTCATGCCCAGCCACACTGCAGTCTGGTTGACGGCGACCATCTTGTCCCATCCCTCACGGGTTTCTTCTTCGATGCCACCCGGGTGATAGATGCCGGCATTGTTCACCAGCGTCGTCAGGCCACCATAAATGGTGACGGCCATATTAATCGCATTCTGCCACGACGCCTCGCCGGTGACATCCAGCGGCACAAACACAGCATCGCCGCCATTGGCTTTGGCTTGGTCAACAACGGCTTGCCCCAGTTCGTGCTGCACGTCGCCACAAATTACTTTGGCGCCCTCTGCCGCAAACAAGGCAACATGGGCGGCCCCAATACCGCTGGCACCGCCGGTTATCAGTGCAATTTTTCCGTCCAGTCTGCCTGTCATCGCGTCCCCCTTCTTCCCCATTGGGGCGCAGTTTAGCATGAGAATCCTTTGACAACAGCGACAAGTAATGCGCTCGAATTACTTGCAAATCCGCCCACGCTGGGATTAGGGTTTCTTTGGTTACTAAGTCCGAAATGAACGGGGAGTTGTGTCATGTTCAAGAGAATATTGTTTCTGGCCCTAGTAATCAGCATACCGACTGCTGCCCTGGCCAAATCCGACGACAAAAAGCGCGCCGACATTCAGGAAATGCGTCAAGAAGTCCTGACCAAATTATATGCCGAAAAACCAGATGCACAGTCTGAGATTGCGGATTCAAAGGGGTATGCGGTCTTTATGAATCGCGGGATCAACCTGTTTTTGGCCTCTACAGGGTCCGGTAAAGGCGTCACACGTCTCAGTGCAACGGGTCAAGACATCTATATGTCGATGTTTTCTGCCGGTGTGGGTATCGGGCTGGGGGTTAAAAAGTTCTCTGCAGTCTTTATTTTCACCAGTCAAACTGCGCTGGACCAGTTCGTTGAAAAAGGCTGGGACTTTTCTGCTCAGGCCGATACTGCCGCTGATACGGGTAAAGATGGTGGCTCTGCCGGGGCGGCTGCAGATATTGGTAATGGTGTGATTGTCTATCAGATGACAGACAAAGGGCTGGCCTTACAGGCGACCTTGCAGGGCACAAAATACTGGCTAAACGACGACCTGAACTAGCCCACGCAACACAGCAATTGGGAGAGACGGCATGGGAAAAATCATCGGCACCCTATTTGAATATGGGCCATTGCTTTTCGGCATTGGCTTCATTGCGCCCGTTTTCGCGGCCTTGGTAGAGGCAAGCGGATACACCCTGCCTTATGACATCGCGCCATTGTATGCGGGCCTGGGTTTAGGCATTGTTGTGGGTGCCATCGCCACCAAAAGGGGCAGCTGGATATGACCATCGTTGAAGCCGTCCC
>SMXS01000045.1 GCA_004356955.1 Alphaproteobacteria bacterium
CCGAGGCTTCCCTGGCCCCTATCGTGGGCCCCTTGGCCAAAGCCCTGGGCGTCGACGTTGGTTTCGCCAGCGAATGTATTGGCGACATCGCAAAACAGGCCATTGCCGAAAACCAGGTGACACTGTTGGAAAACCTGCGCTTTCACGCCGCAGAGGAAGCCAATGGCGAAGGCTTTGCCGCCAGCCTGGCTGAATTAGGCGACGCCTATGTCAATGATGCCTTCTCGGTCGCCCACCGTGCCCATGCCAGTACCGAGGCCATCACGCACTTGATGCCGTCCGTGGCCGGCCTGGCCATGATGGCCGAGCTTGAAGCGCTGGAGAGGGCGCTGGCATCCCCCGAACACCCTGTTGCGGCACTGGTTGGTGGCGCCAAGATTTCATCCAAGCTGGATGTGCTTAATACTTTGGTCGAAAAGGTCGACTATTTGATTATTGGTGGCGGCATGGCCAACACATTTTTGTATGCCCAGGGCGTCGAAGTCGGCGCGTCCCTTTGTGAAAAAGACCTGAAGGAAACGGCTTTGGCCATCCTCGCCAAGGCCGACAGCACCAATTGCAAGGTCCTGCTGCCGATCGATGCGACTGTGGCGCAGGAATTTGCCGCCCATGTGCCTGTCAGGGAAGTCGCCATTGGCGACGTCGAAAGCGACGATCTGATATTGGATATCGGCAGCCAGTCTATTGCCGAGCTGATTCACACGCTGCGTCAATGCAAGACCCTGCTGTGGAACGGCCCCTTGGGCGCGTTTGAAGTGGCCCCATTTGACACAGGCACCAATGCTGTCGCGCTGGAGGCCGCGCGACTCACCAGGGAAAACAAATTGCTGAGCGTTGCTGGCGGTGGCGATACTGTTGCTGCGCTGAACAATGCAGGTGCAGGACAGGATTTCAGCCATATATCGACGGCCGGTGGCGCGTTTTTGGAATGGCTTGAAGGGAAAGATTTGCCAGGCGTCAAAGTTTTGGCATCATAATCAAAGCAAAAGAGATCGTTGGAAGGATTGAACATGTCGCAGAGAGAATTAATTTCCGTCGCAAACGCCATGGTGGCACCAGGCAAAGGTATTTTGGCCGCCGATGAAAGCACGGGCACCATCGAAAAGCGCCTGTCGAGCATCCATGTTGAATGCACCGAAGACAACCGCCGCGACTACCGCGAATTACTGTTCCGCACAGCAGGCATTGGCGACCACATTTCTGGCGTGATCCTGTATGATGAAACCATTCGCCAGAACGGCGCAGACGGCACGCCTTTGGTCAAAGTGCTGCAGGATGCAGGCGTCATCCCCGGCATCAAAGTCGACATGGGCGCCAAGGCCCTGCCCGGCGCCGAGGGTGAAACCGTTACAGAGGGCCTCGATGGCCTGCGTGATCGCCTGGCAGAATATTACCAAATTGGCGCGCGCTTTGCTAAATGGCGGGCAACGATCTCGATCACGGACGATATTCCCAGCACCTATGCGATCAACGCCAACGCCCACGCTTTGGCCCGCTACGCTGCCCTGTGCCAGGAAGCCAGCATTGTCCCCATTGTTGAACCCGAGGTTCTGATGGATGGCAGCCACACTGCAGCGCGTTGCCAGGACGTCACAGAGGCAACATTAACGGCCCTGTTTGCGGCCCTCGACGAACATCGCGTGATGCTGGAAGGCACGATCTTGAAGCCTAATATGGTGGTGTCTGGCGCCGATTGCGCCAACCCAGCTGGCGTCCAGGAAGTGGCCGAGCGCACCATTGAGGCGTTCAAGCGCACTGTGCCATCGACGGTCCCTGGGATCTGCTTCCTGTCTGGCGGTCAGTCCGAAATCGAGGCCACAGCCCATCTGAACGCCATGAACGCCATTGGCAATCTGCCATGGCAGCTGTCGTTCTCTTATGGTCGGGCTTTGCAGGCATCGACCCTGAAAGCCTGGGGTGGTAGCGCGGGCAATGTTGCGCAGGCGCAAGACGTGTTCGCACACCGTTCCAAGATGAATGGCCTGGCCCGCACCGGCGATTACAATGCGTCGCTGGAAGTCGCTTAACTTGATCGATAAAGGGTAAATCCGTGGCAGAGCAGCACGAAGTAGAGCGGGTGAGGCCACAGCTTTACCTGATCACACCGCCAAAAATTGAACTGTCTGCCTTTGCGGACCAGCTGCGCGCAGCCCTGTCGGGTGGCGATGTCGCGTGCCTGCAATTGCGCCTTAAGGATGTACCTGACGCAGAAGTTGTCGGCGCAGCCGACGTGCTGATGCCCATCTGTCATGAACACGATGTCGCGCTGTTGATCAATGACCGGCCAGACCTGGCCAAAGAAGTTGACGCTGACGGCGTCCATGTCGGCCAGGAAGATGCATCCTATACCGACGCGCGAGCCCTGCTAGGACCCACCCGCATTGTCGGCGTGACCTGTCATGATTCGCGCCATCTGGCCATGGAAGCTGCCGAACAAGGGGCCGATTATGTGGCCTTTGGCGCCTTTTTCCCGACCACCACCAAGCAAACCAAATCAACCGCCGAGGTCGACCTGCTGCAATGGTGGGACGAGATAATGGAAGTGCCCTGCGTGGCCATTGGCGGCATCACCGTCGACAATTGCGCGCCCCTATTGGACGCAGGCACCGACTTTTTGGCCGTTGCAGGCGGGATCTGGGACCACGCAGAGGGACCCAAAGCCGCGGTCGAACAATTCAATAAAGTCATCGACCAGTGTGAAACCGATAGGGCCGCCAAAGTAAAAGCAGAAAAAGCGGCCGCCAGGGAAGCCCGTCGAACGTAACACTCGCCCCCTCACCCTCTAGGTTCGTCCTGAGTGAATTGGCGCACGCGCCAATTTGTATCGAAGGATCACTCAGGACGAACCGGTAGTGGGGTAGCAGATTCAATCATTCGATTGCGCCAGACCCCGTCCCCTGCTAGTTTCCGCGCCGCCCCAGCCTGATTCTGACCAGGGGCCTAGCATGAGGGACGACACATGAGAATCAATGGTAACGCCATCAAAATTGGAAACGTCATCGAACATAAAGGCGGCCTGTGGCGCGCAGTGAAGACCGAACACACCCAGCCGGGCAAAGGCGGTGCCTATCTGCAGGTCGAGCTTAAAAACTTGAAAGACGGCAGCAAACTCAACGAGCGGTTTCGCGCCTCTGAAAATGTTGAAAAGGTTCGCCTGGAACAGCGCTCTTACCAGTATCTTTATGGTGATGAAAACCTGCTGACCTTCATGAATATGGAAGATTACGAGCAGATCGCTATCAGCACCAAACTTGTCGGCGACCAAACGATCTATTTGCAGGACGGCATGGAAGTCGAGATTGAATTCAACGACATGGACCCCTTGGGTGTCAAAGTCCCCCAAAAGGTCACACTGGAAATATCGGACACCGAGCCTATCGTGAAGGGGCAGACGGCGGCCAATTCCTACAAGCCTGCGACGTTGGAAAATGGTGTTCGTATCACAGTCCCGCCTTTCATTGGCATTGGTGACAAAATCGTCGTCAACACCGAGATCGGCGAATATGTCGAACGCGCCAGCTAGGAACACCTGAACCTATGTCCAATTATTCCCCCATCATCAGTGTCATGACCAACGCGGCCATCAAGGCCGCGCGGCGAATGGTGCGTGATTTCGGCGAAGTCGAACAGCTTCAGGTTTCGCAGAAAGGGCCTGCAGACTTTGTGTCGAACGCCGATTTGAAGGCAGAAAAGACGCTGGTCTATGAATTGAGCAATGCCCGTCCAACCTTTGGTTTTCTGTTGGAAGAACAAGGCATTATCGATGGGTCGGACAGAAACAACCGCTGGATCGTCGACCCGCTGGATGGCACGACGAACTTTTTGCACGGCATCCCGCATTTCGCCATTTCCATCGCCCACCAAAAAGATGGCTCGATTGTGGCCGGCGTTGTCTATGACCCCATTAAAGACGAGATGTTCTGGGCCGAACGTAATCGCGGTGCCTGGATGAATAATCGGCGCCTGCGTGTGTCCAGCCGTGGCGATCTGTCTCATTCTGTCCTGGCAACGGGCATTCCGCACTATGGGCGTGGCAACAAAGAAGAATTCCTGGATATTGCAGAGAAACTGATGCCCCAGGTCGCTGGCCTTCGTCGCATGGGTGCCGCGTCGCTGGATCTGGCCTATGTCGCCGCTGGCCGGTATGAAGCCTATTGGGAGCTTGACCTGAAAGCCTGGGATATTGCTGCTGGCATGTTGCTGGTGACCGAAGCCGGTGGATTTGTGACCGATTACGCGGGACGCGACAAAGTGCTGAATGTCGGCGAAGTGCTGGCCACCAATGACAAGCTGCAGATAACCATGCAGAAATTGATCATGAAAAGCCGTCGCGCAGTGGCCGCCAAAAAGGCCGAATAAAATAAATCCGTGTAATTGATGCCAATTTGCATAAATCTAGTGCCATGAACCGATTTTATACCTCTTTACTGGCGGCTTGCCTGACCCTGAATGTCTTTGCTGGTGCGTCCATCGCAGCCCAAGAGCCTGATTCTGCCCTGCAGATTGATTTGGAAGCCCTCGAAGGGTTGAACCTGGGCCGCGAGGACAATCCAGAGGTCCCGGCGCCCATACTGGTCCCCAGCAGCACAACAGGCACGCCCGAAATCGCGCCCGTGCAGCCCCTGGATCGAGAAACCTCCCCACAGAACCCAGCGGCCCCACGCTCTGGTGTGGTATCGACGGCCCCTGCGGGCAATCGAACGGCGGCGAGCCTGCGTGATCTGATTATCCCCATTCTGTTTCAGCCCGACAGCGACCAGGTTAGTCTGAAGGCGACCACAGCGCTGGATGATGTGATCGACCTTGTCAGGAATAAAGGCGTCCGCGTGCAGTTGATGGCCTATGCCGGACGGGAAAAGGCTTCTGAGAGCGAGATGCGTCGGCTGTCGCTGAAACGCGCCATCGCCGTCCGTGGTTATTTGATGAGCCGGGGCATCGACGGCACACGCATTGACGTGCGTCCCAACGGTGTCGCCCCCGATAGTCCAAAAGAACGCGTCGACATCATCTTTTTGCCACAATGACTATCTTTTTGCCGCAATGACCATTTTTTTGCCGCAATGACCTGGCACAAGGCGCCTGCAACAGGGTTATAGGCCACCGGCAATTTTAAAGGTAATGTTGCGGCAATGATACGAAACGGTCAGGGACATCAGGAGACGCCTTCATGACACGACCCCAAATCTATTTGAATCGCATGATCTATGTGCTGGTGGGTGTGATCATCGTCGCCATTGTATTGGCCGGGCCCCTCAGCGGCGCCTTCACTGCCAATGTGTTCCTGAATTCAACCATTCTGGCGGTTCTGGTGCTGGGCATTGTTTATGTATTCCGCCAGGTCTTGATGCTGCGTCCCGCCGTGCAATGGTTAATCGACTATCGACGCGAAGACCGCGACGTGGGTGATGCATCCGGCGCGCCATCTCTGCTGGCACCCATGGCCACCATGATGGCCGAACGCCAGAGCCGCGCGAGCCTATCGACCATGTCGATGCGCTCTTTACTGGATTCCATCGGTGCACGCCTGGACGAAGAGCGCGAAATTTCTCGCTATGTCATCAGCCTGCTGATCTTTTTGGGCCTGTTGGGGACGTTTTGGGGGCTGTTGGAAACGATATCCTCTATCGGCGCGACCATTGATTCGCTGTCGGTAACCTCGGGTAATTTTGCCCTGATGTTCGACGAATTGAAGGCCGGCCTGAAAGCGCCCCTGAGCGGCATGGGCACCGCGTTTAGCTCTTCGCTGTTTGGTCTGGCCGGGTCGGTCATCCTGGGCCTGCTGGATTTGCAGGCAGGACAGGCGCAGAACCGGTTTTACAATGACCTGGAAGAATGGCTGTCAGGCATGACCCATCTGTCAGCTGGTGGCGGCATCGCCGGCGATGGAGAACAATCCATTCCGGCCTATGTCGGCGCGCTGTTGGAACAAACGGCAGAGACCCTCGACAATTTGCAACGAACATTTACTCGGTCTGAAGAAGGCCGCGACGCCACCAATAAGGCAGTGCTGGCCCTCACGGAAAAACTGGGTGCCCTGGCTGATACGATGGCCAATGCTCAAAGCGGGCTGGATGATGCCAGCCGCGAGCATCTGCGCAATCTTGATATCGAGGTCAGCCAGATGAAGCAGCATATGACCGACAGCCGCAACATCATGATGGATGAATTACGCAGCGAAATTAAGCTGTTGGCCCGCACGGTGGCCGGGTCCATCGAAAACCAGCAGAAAAAGTAGAGGGCGACCCCAAGATGCCCGCCTTCAACCGACAAAGAGGTCGCCGATCGAACGCCGACCACTGGCCCGGCTTTGTCGATGCTCTGTCATCGATGTTACTGGTGATCGTCTTTCTGTTGTCGCTATTTGTGCTGGCGCAAGTCTTCCTGTCCCAGACCCTCAGCGGTCAGGACGAAGAAATGGACCGACTGAACGATACCATCGCCCAGCTGCAACGCACCCTGGCCATGGAACGCGAAGACGCCTCAAACATGCGCCTCAACCTGGCGCAATTGTCGGCCTCGCTGCAATCGGCCAATCTGACCCGTGAAAAGCTTGAGGCCCGTACTGTCCAGTTAGAAGGTGGCCTGCAGACCGCCCTTGGCGACATTGAAGACAGCACCAGGCAGGCAGCCCAAATTGCCGATCTGCAAGCCACCCTGTCCGATCGCCAGCAAAAACTGACCGGCGCCCAAGATCAGTTGAAACTACTGAACCAGCAGATCGCGGCCCTGCGCCAACAGCTTGCCCGCCTGGAAGCCGCATTGATCGCCTCTGAACAGCGGGATAAAGAACAACAGGCCGTGATTTCTAATCTGGGACGTCGGCTGAATGTCGCCCTGGCCCAACGGGTGCAGGAACTGGCGGGCTATCGGTCGGAATTTTTCGGCAAATTGCGCGAAGCCATTGGCAACCATCCGGGCATCCAGATCGTTGGTGATCGCTTTGTCATGCAGTCAGAAGTGCTTTTTGGGTCCGCGTCCGCCCAGCTGAATCCACAGGGAGCCAACGAGCTGACCAAATTGGCCACAACCCTCAGCACCGTCATTCAGCGCATCCCTGCCGAGATTGACTGGGTCTTGCGTGTCGACGGCCATACGGACCCGGTCCCTATCAGCACATCTCAGTTCCCATCAAATTGGGAGCTATCGACAGCACGCGCCACCGCAGTCGTGCGGTATCTGATCAGCCAGGGCATCCCCCCCAACCGACTGGCGGCCACGGGTTTTGGTGAATTCGCACCCATAATCAATGACGTAAATACCGAGGCGAACCGTCGCAATCGGCGGATCGAGTTCAAACTAACGCAGCGCTAGCCTCGCTACTGCCCAAACCAAGCCGGTCGGCGCCAAATTGTAGGTTGGCCAGGCGGGCATAAAGGCCACCCTGCG
>SMXS01000046.1 GCA_004356955.1 Alphaproteobacteria bacterium
GCCATTGCTGGGCCCTAACCTGGCTTTCATATTTGCCACGGCCATTGGTGATCGCACCCTGATGGGGCAGTCGATCAGAACCATGACGGCCGGGCTTTTGCTGGTCGTGATCTCCAGCGCGCTATTGGGCATGATCTGGCCCTATGGCTTTGAAAGCCAGGAAGTCCTGAACCGAACTTTCGTTGGTTTTGAGGATGTCGCCTTGGCACTGGCGGCGGGTGCAGCAGCGGTCTTGTCGTTGACGACGGGTGTGTCTTCCACGTTGGTCGGGGTAATGGTTGCCGTGGCATTGCTGCCCCCAGCCGTGACCATGGGCATGTTGGCGGGCGGGGGATTGATCGACCAATCTATCGGTGCGGCGCTGTTGCTGGCGGTCAATATCGTCTGCGTCAATGTTGCAGGCCAGGTGGTCCTGGTGATGAAAAAACTGGGCCCCAGAACCCTAACCGAAAAGGCCGATTCACGACGGCTTATCCTGCGCAACATCGCTTTGTGGTCGGCATTGCTGGCCGCGCTTCTTGTCTGGATCTCTGGTCTGAGGTTTCCGTTTTAGCGTCTTAGCCTTGTGCGTCCAGGATCGCCTCGGCGGCCCGTCTGGCCTGGCGCGCGGCAATGGGTGCCCCCAGTGTGTGGGCGACACTGATCGCCCCATCATACAGCACCAGAAATTGCTGGCTTAGCAGCCGCGCATCAAGGCCGATTGTCTGTTCAGCCAGGGACATGATGTAGTCGAACACATGGCGCTTGTGGATAGCCGCCTGTACGTGGATCGGATGATCCCGGTCGGCATATTCCAGCGTAGCCCCCAAAAACAGACAACCGTTGAATGTGTCGGTGCGAAACCATGATTCCAATGCGTCAAAGATCGCCAGCAGGCGGTCCTCAGGACTATTGGCCGACCGTTCTACCTGTGCCCGCAACCAGGCCATGAACTGACGATCCCGAAAATCGAGAACGGCGATAATCAGCTCTTCCTTTGATTTGAAGTGATTATACAAAGTCATCTTGGCAACACCGCTGACCGCCAGAATGTGGTCAATGCCGGTGGCGTGGAATCCATCCCGTTCAAACAGGCCTGTGGCGGTTTCGACCAAGTGGTCACGGCGCGATGCTGACAAGGGGTGCTCCTATACCAATCTGTCTGGTTACGATAGGCGAGGGCGTGGGCGGTGTAAATGCCTGTGCGTTCCTGTGCATTCCTGTGCATTAAACTTTGTACCAAGACTCGACGCGCCGGTCCGGATCGCTATATTGGCGGAAAATTTCCACGACTCATCAGCGGAGACCCAAGTGGCTTCTTACCAATATATCTATGTGATGAAGGGCCTGAACAAGGCCTATCCTGGCGCCAAGCCAATCCTGAACGACGTGCACCTGCAGTTTATGCCGGGCGCCAAAATCGGTGTGCTGGGGCCCAATGGTGCCGGTAAGTCGACTCTGATGCGCATCATGGCCGGTATCGATACCGAATTTTCCGGTGAAGCCTGGGCTGCCGAGGGCTGCCGTGTTGGTTATCTGGAACAGGAACCCAGTCTGGACCCGGAAAAGGACGTGCTCGGCAATGTCATGGATGGCGTTGGCGAAATTCAGGCGTTGATTGACGAATTTAACGAGGTCACGGGCAAGCTTGGCGACGTCACTGACGACGATGAATTGGCCCAGTTGTATGAACGGATGGGTGACCTGCAAGAAAAGATCGACGCTGTCGATGGCTGGAACCTCGACCGTACCCTCGATATTGCTATGGATGCGTTACGGTGCCCACCGGGTGATTCGGATGTGACCACGCTGTCAGGTGGCGAACGTCGTCGCGTGGCGTTGTGTCGCCTGCTGCTGGAAAAACCAGACCTGTTGTTGCTTGATGAGCCCACCAACCATCTGGACGCCGAAAGTGTTGCCTGGTTGGAGAATTATCTGAAGGAATATGCCGGTACAGTGTTGATGGTGACCCATGATCGGTACTTCCTCGACAATGTGACCGGTTGGATTTTAGAAATTGATCGCGGTCGAGCCATCCCGTATGAAGGCAATTATTCGCAATGGTTGGTGAATAAACAAAAACGCCTGCAACAGGAAGGCCGCGAAGAGGTTGCCCGCCAGCGCACCCTGTCGCATGAATTGGACTGGATCAACCAGTCGCCGCGTGCCCGCCAGGCCAAATCAAAAGCGCGTATTCGTTCTTACGAAGAACTGTACGCCAAATCTGCAGCGCAGAAGATCACCAAAGCACAAATCGTAATGCCTGCGGGCGAGCGATTGGGTGATTTGGTGATCGAGGCCATCAATGTTTCCAAGGGATATGACGGCAAGCTGTTGATCGACGATCTCAGCTTCAAAATTCCACCAGGGGCCATTGTCGGTATTATCGGGCCGAATGGTGTGGGCAAGACGACCCTGTTCCGGATGATCACCGGGCAGGAAGAACCTGACAGCGGCACGATCCGTGTCGGCTCCACGGTCGATCTGGGTTATGTGGACCAATCCCGGGACTCCCTGGACCCCAAAAAGAATGTTTGGGAAGAAATTTCTGGCGGGCTGGATATCCTGACCATGGGTAAATCCGAAATTCAAAGCCGTGCCTATGTCGGGGCCTTTAACTTCAAGGGTGGTGACCAGCAAAAGAAAGTTGGCCAGCTGTCCGGCGGTGAACGCAACCGGGTGCATCTCGCCAAGATGTTGAAAGAGAGCCACAATGTGCTGCTGCTCGATGAACCAACGAACGACCTGGACATCGACACCTTGCGGGCGCTTGAAGATGCGGTGGATAATTTTGCCGGTTGCGCTGTGATCATTAGCCATGATCGCTGGTTCCTGGACCGTATCGCGACCCATATTCTGGCCTATGAGGGGGATTCCAAGGCCGTCTTCTTCGAAGGCAATTACCAAGATTATGAAGCCGACCGTCATCGGCGTATGGGGACAGATGCTGACCAGCCGCATCGGGTGAACTTCAAGAAATTTGCGGTTTAGCACCGTCTATTTAGGGCGTCTATTCTTCGTCGTCAAAGGCATCGAAATTGTCAAAAATGTCAAACTGATCTAGATTGCTCGGGGGTGCGCCATTGCGCACTTCCTTGCGACGATTTTGTCGATAAGCGCTGCGCATGGTGGCGTATAGATCGATGGATGACGCCTCTAACTCGCGCAACGTATCGATATTGCGGGCCCTGGAGTCCAACGCGCCAGCACCCCTATAGATAAGACCCAGCCCTTTGACATTGGCCTGGTCGATGGCGATCAAGGTCGGGTTCATATAGATGTCAGCAATCTGACCGACACTATCACGAATGGTCGATGGGCCCAAAAAAGGCACCACAAGATAGGGGCCTTCACCCACGCCCCAGGCACCAAGTGTCTGGCCAAAGTCTTCGGTATGACGGTGCATATTCATCCCGACCGCAACGTCGAACGTGCCACCGATCCCCAAGGTAGAATTTGTGACGAACCGGCCAAAGGTCGTCGCGGCCCGCTTGCCTTCTCCCTGCAAAATATCGTTCACCAGGGTCAGCGGCTCTTGCAAATTGCGCAGGATATTGGTGATCAGCTCTCGGATGGGTTTGATGATGATGAAATTATAGGTGACCGCGATGGGCTTGATAAGCGCCTTATCCAACCTTTGGTTCATCTTGTGGATGGTCCGATTCATCGGCTCTAAGGGATCGTTTAACCGGTCAAAATCGGCACGCGCTTCTATGTCGCTGGCTGGCGGCACCGTGGCGCACCCGCCAAACAGCATGAAGCCGGCCAAAAAGATGGCATAATAGCTGCGGTTGGACGGCCAATGAAACAGACGCGGAAATGACACTCGGGGACCCTGTCCTAGTAATGTTAGCCCATGGCAAGGGCTTCGTTGCTAACACAGTGTGTCACATAAAACTATGGGTAAACCAGCGTTTCCGGGCTTTGCGAGCAATGTTCAAGGGGTGCAAATAGGTTATTGCATTTTGGATCATTTCATATATAAAGATATCCTTATATATCAATATGTCGCTCTGGGGCGACACGACAACAAGCTGAATCTGATGGAAACACTTCTGACAGCCCTAAAAGCCATCGCAGAGCCTACGCGCCTGCGCCTGCTTGTCTTGCTGGAACATAACGAGCTGACCGTGACCGAGCTGACACAGATATTGGCGCAGTCGCAACCGCGTGTGTCGCGTCACCTCAAACTGATGTCCGAGGCTGGTCTGATTGATCGGTTTTCAGAGGGTACCTGGGCGTTCTATCGCGTTGCCGAGGGTACCTCTGTGGCCCCGCTGATCCAACAATTGGTTGACCTCGTGCCCGAAGACGACCCCACCCTGGCGCGCGATCTGGAACGGTTGGACCAGGTCAAGGCCAGCCGGGCCGAACTGGCGTCAGACTATTTCAGGGAAAATGCGAGCCGCTGGGACGAAATCCGCTCGCTCTATTCACCAGAGGCCGAGGTCGAAGCCGCCGTCCTGAAACTGTTGGGCAATCGGCCTATTGATACGTTGTTGGACATTGGTACCGGTACGGGCCGGATGCTGTCGCTGTTTTCCCCACAGATCGCCAAGGGCATCGGTGTCGATCTGAGCCGTGAAATGCTGGCAGTGGCGCGCGCCAATCTGGACCAGGATGAAGTCCAGAACTGTCAGGTGCGCCAGGGCGACATGTATAATCTGTATCTGTCAAATGGGGCCGTTGACATGGCGATCTTCCACCATGTGCTGCATTTTGCAGATGACCCTGCTGCTGCCGTGGCGGAGGCCGCGCGCGTTATCGGACCCAAGGGACGGATGGTCATTGTTGATTTTGCCCCCCATGGGTTGGAATATCTACGGGCAGATCATGCCCACCGACGCCTCGGGTTTCAGGACGACGAAGTGGCTAATTGGTGCCGCGCGGCTGGGTTCGCCAGCGTCACCTACCGCCATCTGAAAGGCAGCGAGCTGACGGTAACCATCTGGTTGGTCGACCGGCAGGCAGGCGATCAGCCCCGGCTTAAGATTGTCGAGGGCACACGGTCATGAATACGCAAACAAGCATTGCCGAGGCGACCGCTTTTTCCCTACTGGATTGGCAGCCTGATGATCTGCGCATTTCGTTTGAGTTTTTCCCGCCAAAGACCGCTGAGATGGAAGAACAATTGTGGCAGGTCATCCGCCGGCTCGAGCCTTTGCAGCCAGACTTTGTCTCGGTTACTTATGGGGCAGGCGGCACCACGCGTGAACGCACCCATCGCACCGTTACGCGCATTCTGAAAGAAACCAGCCTGACACCGGCTGCCCATCTGACGTGTGTGGGTGCAGACCGGGACGAGATCGATGCCATTGCCCAGCAATATTGGGACGATGGGGTCAAACACATCGTGGCCCTGCGCGGCGACCCGCCCGAGGGCCAGACGCATTATGAGCCGTATCCCGGTGGTTACGATTATGCCGAAGACCTGGTCAAGGGCCTGGGCAATATTGGTAACTTCGACATTTCGGTGGCGGCCTATCCAGATGTACACCCAGAGGCATCTAATTCAGCAAGCGATCTGGACTTTTTGAAACGCAAGGTTGATGCCGGAGCCAACCGGGTGATCACCCAATATTTCTTTGAGCCTGAAACCTATCTGCGATTTCGGGACAAGGCGGCGGCTGCCGGGATCAACGTCCCCATCGTGGCGGGTATTATGCCGGTGACCAATTTTAAGCAGGTGCAGCGGTTTTCGGCGGGTTGCGGCGCTGTGGTGCCTGACTGGCTGGAGCACCACTTTGACGGGCTGGACGATGACATGGCCACACGGCGATTGGTCGCCAGTGCCATTGTGGCCGAACAATGCCGCCAGCTGATTGCTGCTGATGTGCAAGACTTTCACTTTTACACGCTTAACCGGGCTGAACTGACGGCAGGGATCTGCCACCTGCTGGGCATTCGCCCCCAAACAGGACACAACCTGAACGAAGGACAGGGCCAATGACCCGTGAAGAACGAGTGAGCTGGCTGCGCAGCGTCGTGCAAGATCGCATCCTTATTCTCGATGGGGCTTATGGCACCATGATTCAGTTGCTTCGCCTGACAGAGGCCGATTATCGGGGCGAACAATTTGCTGATTGGTCCCAGGACCTGGCGGGCAATAATGATATCCTGAACCTGACGCAGCCTGACATGGTCGAAAATATCCACCGGCAATATCTTGAGGTAGGCGCGGATATCATTGAAACCAATACGTTTTCGTCAACGGCCATTGCCCAGGCAGATTATGGGCTGCAGGCCTATGCGCGTGACATCAGCCTGGCCGGTGCTCGTCTGGCGCGCGACGCCGCTGACGCCATGACGCTGAAGACACCCGACAGGCCCCGACTGGTTGCAGGCTCTATTGGCCCGACCAATCGGACGGCGAGCATCTCGCCAGATGTGGACGACCCCGGCCTGCGCAATGTCACCTTTGATCAGCTGGTCAGCGCCTATTCAGAATCGATCCATGGCTTGATCGAAGGCGGTGTCGACGCCTTGTTGGTCGAAACGATCTTTGACACACTCAACGCCAAGGCTGCCTTGTTCGCCATATCTTCGGTGCTGGATGAGTTGGACCTTGATCTGCCAGTGATGATTTCTGGTACGATCACCGATGCATCAGGTCGAACGCTGTCGGGCCAGACTGCCGAGGCCTTTTGGTATTCGGTCAAGCATATGCAGCCTTTGTCCATCGGGCTTAATTGCGCGTTTGGTGCCGAACAGATGCGGCCCTTTATTGCCGAGCTGGCGCGACTGGCCGGCACCAATATTTGCGCTTTTCCCAATGCGGGTCTACCGAACGAA
>SMXS01000047.1 GCA_004356955.1 Alphaproteobacteria bacterium
AACAGGATAAACATGAACACAAAAGTGCTGGAAATCCGGGCGATGGGACCGAACATGCCGTCCGATCCAAAATACGACCGAAACGCCATCGTCTCTATCGACAGGCCCGGGAATTGCATCACGCCAGAGACATATTGTCCCCACCAGATCACATAGGACAGCGCTACCAAAATCACAGCGGGGATGAAAAACCCCGACGTTCGGCGGACGAGTTCCAGCACCAGAATGATGGTCGCCAGAGAAAATATCCAGTCCCAGGTACTGAAGCGCAAGCCCCGATCAAACAGCGCCTGTTCGGCCAAGATGACATAGGCAACGGTGCTCAACGCCAAGACACCCACACCGATAGCCACGCGCGTTGAAAGCCCTGGTAAAATCAATGCCAGCAAGGCCGCAAACAGGCCGTAATGCAGGGCCGATGTCGTCAGCTCCGGCATCGTGCCCAGCGTATTGGCATAGATATGCCACAGCGAAATCACGATCCCACCAAAGAAGATCAGCTTTTTGCGCAAGTCCTTCAGATCATCCATCGGCATCGGGGGTCCCATCTGCTGGCTGCAGCTCTGGCGGCAATAATCTATCGGGAATGGGGATGCCCTGTTCGCGGTAAAAGCGCACTGCGCCCGGGTGCAAATTCACCGGCAATCCCTCGACAGCCGTTTCCAGCGTCATGACCTGGGTCGCTTTGTGCACCGAATACAGAAATGACAGGTTCTCAAAAATTACGCGCGTGACGTGGTAGACGACATCTTCATCAATGTCTGCCCGCACCGCCAGAAAGTTCGGCTGTGCTGCCGTCCTGATAGGCTCTGTCTGACCCGGATAGGTGTTGGCGGGGATGATATAGCGCCGCCACAGATCGACCCCTTCGTTGACCTTGGCCAGTTCGGCATCTGAAAAATTCAAAACGACAATGTCTTCACCCACCGATGAAAATGCCCGAACCACCGCCGAAACCGGCGCACCAGCAGGCGCGCTGAACCCGCCAATTGTACGGTTTTGCAAGGCGTCAGCTGCTGCGCCGTACCCCAGATAGGCCCAGGTGATGTCGCTGCCCTGTTCAATCCCCAGGGCATCAAAAATCATGCTGTTGGATTCCTTGGCACCAGAGTTGCGATTGCCCACCGAAAACCGCGCGCCATCAAACCCCACCAGGTCGGCCATGGTGCCGGTCTTCACATAGTCCTTCGAGATCACGAAGTGTTCGACATTGGGCCACAACATGGTGATTGATCGCAGGTTCAATTCAGAACTGGCCTGGCCATAGGCCCCCTGCCCGGTCTCAGCCCAAACACCGAACAATCCCTGGATCAGGGCAAAGCCTGCCTCGCCCGATTGCAGCAATTTGACGTTTTCGCCAGACCCTGCAGAATTGATGGCTGACAGCGAGATACCGTATTCTTCCTGCAGGTTCAGCTTGACCAGGGTACTGATCGCCACACCGACGGGATAATAGGTCCCGCCTGTTGTCGCCGTGGTCAAAATGTAGGACTTGGTATCAGCCTCTGTCTGCCCACAGGCAGCCAGGGCAAGGCAGGTCAGTCCGGCAAGAAATGCACGCATGTAGGAATTCCTGCTTTAGATTCTTTGGGCTTTGTCTTTTTCGTTGGTGCCTTTGATCGTGTCACGGATGGCATCCCATTGCTCGTCCTCCAGCGCTGTCAGGCCAGAGAAGTTGCCGCCATTGGCCAACCAGCCACCACCATCAAGGGCGATGATTTCGCCGTTCAGATAGGCGCAACCATCCGCCATCAAAAAAGTCCCCAGATTATTATGTTCCGCATGGTCGCCCACGCGGCCCATGGGGTTGCCAGTATAGCCCGTGCCTGCGTCCGCACTGGCCTTGCCCGCGTCTGTGCCCTGCGGCATCAACCGGTCACCTGCGCCCTGCGTGGGGAAGGCTCCAGGCGCTATCCCATTGATCCGAATACCGTATTTACCCCATTCCACCGCCAGGCTGCGGGTCATGGCGGCCACAGCAGTTTTCGACATGGCGCTTGGCACAGCGTGTGCGGACCCGTTCCACACCCAGGTCGTCAGGATGGAAATGATGGTGCCCTTGTCACCGCCTTCGATCCAGCGACGCCCCGCGGCATTGGTCATATAGAATGTGCCACGCATGACGATATCGGCAATGGAATTGAACGCGCGCGGCGATAATTTATGGGTCTGGGCAATGAAGTTCCCCGCCGCGTTATTCACCAGCCCGGTCAACGGCGCCACCGACCAGATATCGTCCATCATGTCTTCAATCGACTGGGCATCTTTGATGTCACACGGGATCGGAATAACCGACCCACCATGTTCGCCCATCAACTCTTTAGACGCCTCGTCCAGCACGCCAGCGCGACGCCCCACAACGTACAGATCAGCCCCCAGCGACAGATACTTCCCCGCCATGGATTTACCCAGGCCCGTCCCGCCACCGGTGATGAGAATTCGTTTGCCTTTAAGTAGGTCGTCCTTGAACATTGTGTGCTCCAGCCCCTGTATTATGTTGGTATTTTCCTACACCAGCCGGGATGGATTAGAGAGTCAATTCGGCAAAGGACCGACGATGAAACTGGATATCAAGAATGCCACCAAAGCGGACCTGCCAGGACTGCTTCGGTTGAACAAACAGATACAGCAACAGCATGCTGAACAGTTTCCCAAAGAGTTCCTTTTTGAACCTGACGCCAAGGGCACTCGGGATTTCTTCAAGCGGCTGATCGATGAGGACAGCCAGCTTTTGCTCATCGCCCATACGGCAGATCAAAGCGTCGGTTATCTGTGGTGCGAAATTCAACGCTTCCCCAAAAGCCTGTTTAGACCCGCGCGATCGAAACTATACGTCCAACATGTCTGCGTAGATGCCGATCACAGACGCCACGGCATTGCGTCCGCCCTGTTTCAACAGGTCGATGACCTAGCAAAAGCCGCGGGCATCACTCGGATTGGCCTTGATACCTGGGCTGGAAATGAAAGCGCGCATTCGTTTTTTCAATCACGCGGATTCGAGACACAACAAATCATATACGGGAAGAACTTGGATTGATTGCCACTGCGTTGCCACCAGTCATGCGGGACCCTTCGTCGTCGATGCCCGCCGGGACTATTGTGAAGGAATACCAATATGCTTGAAGGAAGTTGCCTGTGTGGAAAAGTTGCTTATGAGGTGTATACCGAGGCAAAGCCTATCGCACATTGTCACTGCGAGACATGTCGCAAGGCCCACGGGTCAGCTTTTGCCAGTGTTATGGCAGTGCCGCGAGACAGGTTCAGATGGGTGAGAGGCGAGGACCTACTTGGTGTGTTTGAATCGTCGCAAGGCAAGTTCAGAAGATTTTGCTCTGCATGCGGCTCTCACATTATAGCAGACCGGCCAGCAGAGCCCGTTGTTCTGCTGCGCCTTGGTTGTCTTGATACCAGGATCAAGGCCAAGCCTGCAGTGCATATCTGGCGTTCCAACGGGGCCAGCTGGTACAATCCAAAAGATGAAATTCCTGAACTGCCAAAAGGTATTCCCAGTTAGTCACCTCTTATGTCTACGTGATAAAAATTGATAGAAAGTTGCGCCGTTTCATGACCACGCCAACACAAACACTTGATGCCACGGGGCTGTTGTGCCCCCTGCCCGTGCTGCGGGCGCAGCGGAAGTTGCGATCTATGAAGGCAGGTGAAGTTCTTGAAGTTTTGGCAACCGACCCCGCATCAAAAACCGATATGCCCGCCTTTTGTGACGAAGCTGGGCACGCGCTGATCAGCGCCGAGGAAGTCGGGGAAATGTTGGTCTATCGCATTCGCAAAGGGGGCTAAACCAGCACCCCTGCTTCGCCTAGACGCTTTTTCAAACCGCCGGACAAAAACAAGGCAAACATGTGGTGGTCACCGGCGAGCGACCACAGTGGATAGGTGAAGGTCGCCGGGCGATTATGTTCGACAAAGAAATGCGCGTACCAGGCGAAGCCATAACCAATGACAGGATAGAATGGAAGGGCCCACCAGGTTTGTGTCGCAATCGTCCAGGCCAATAACGCCAGCGCAATCGACGTGCCCGTATAGTGCAAGCCACGGGTCAATTTTTTGGAATGTTCCCGTAGGTAAAACGGAAAAAATTCCTTGTACGTTGCAATGCGATTCGTCGACATTTTTAGGCGTCCTTTCACGCTATGTAACCAGTTAGTAACTTTAACCTGTTGAACTTACGAACGTATTTCTACAGTTCCGCCTATTTGTTGACGTTTACGTTAACGTAAACTAACGTCGAGACGTCAAGGGGAGCACGCGTTGAGCGAACATTATAGCATTTCTGATCTTGCGGGTGAATTCGGCATCACGCCGAGGACGATCCGCTTTTATGAGGATCACGACCTGCTGGCACCCGAGCGGTCTGGCCAAAAGCGTATTTACACCCGCCATGATCGCGGCCGGTTGGCCTGGATATTGCGGGCCAAGCGGGTTGGCTTCAGCCTCGCCGAAATCTCGAACATGCTGGATTTGTATGATCTGGATGATGACCGCAGCCAACAGCGCCATGTCACGCTGGAAATGTGCCGCGACCAGTTACAGTCGCTACAAGACCAGCGCCTCGACCTTGACGCCACCATTGATGAGCTATCGGTTTTTTGTGACCTGCTGGAGAAATTGGAATCCGGCGCAGACCCCTCGTCCCTTAAACAATCCTTTCCCTCGTTCTTTCAGGAACCCAGACCATGACCATCTATAATGCACCGATCCAAGACCACATGTTTATGATGTTCGACGTCCTTGGCGTCGACAAGCACTCCAACATACCCGGTTTTGAAGATCTGACGCCCGACCTCACGAATGCGGTACTGGAAGAGGCTGGCAAGCTGGCGTCTGAGGTGCTGCACCCGCTGAACCAAAGCGGCGACGAACAGGGTTGCACCTGGGACAATGGCGTGGTGACCACGCCAGACGGGTTCAAGGAAGCCTACAAGCTGTATTGTCAAAGCGGCTGGCAGTCGCTGACATCCAGCCCTGACTATGGCGGGCAAGGCCTGCCACAAACATTGGGTCTGGCCGTGTCGGAAATGATGATTGCCTCCAATTGGGGCTTTGGCATGTATCCCGGCCTCACAAAAGGGGCCACCGAGGCCATTGCCGCCCATGCCAGTGACGAACTGAAAGACACCTATCTGCCAAAGATGATGTCTGGAGAATGGTCTGGCACCATGAACCTGACCGAGCCCCATTGCGGCACCGATTTGGGGCTGTTGCGCACCAAGGCAGAACCACAGGGTGATGGCACTTTCAAAGTGACAGGCACAAAGATTTTCATCTCGGCGGGTGAACATGACCTGACGGAAAATATCATCCACCTGGTGCTGGCGAAAATCCCCGGCGGCCCTGAAGGCTCGCGCGGCATTTCCCTGTTTATCGTGCCTAAGTTTATCCTCGATGCCGATGGCAACCCTGGTGAACGCAATGGCGTGTCGTGTGGATCGCTGGAAAAGAAAATGGGCATCCATTCCAATTCGACCTGTGTGATGAACTATGACGACGCAGTGGGCTATCTGGTGGGCGAAGAACATAAAGGCCTGCTGGCCATGTTCACCATGATGAACGAAGCCCGCCTGGGCGTTGGCATGCAAGGCCTCGCCATTGCCGAGGTCGCCTATCAAAACGCCGCTGTCTATACCAATGAGCGCCTGCAGGGCCGGGCAATTTCGGGCAAAAAGAACGAAGACGGCCCCGCCGACCCCATCATCGTCCACCCTGATGTGCGGCGCATGATGATGACCAGCCGCGCCTTTACCGAGGGCGCGCGCGGCCTTGCCCTGTGGATGGGCCTGCAGGTCGACTTACTGCAACGTCACCCAGATGAAGACGTCCGCGAGAAAGCCGAGGATCTGGTGGGCCTGTTGACGCCCGTGATCAAAGCCTATTTCACCGATATGGGTGTCGAAGTCACCAGCCTGTCGCAGCAATGTTATGGTGGGCATGGGTATATCCGCGAACACGGCATGGAGCAATTTGCCCGCGATGCTCGCATTGCACCAATTTATGAGGGCACCAACGGTATCCAGGCCATGGACCTAGTTGGCCGCAAACTGGGGGCAAAAAACGGCGCCGCCGTGCAGGCCTTTATGGCGCTGGTACAAGACAATGTTGCGGCCAATGCCGACAATGACCAATTGGCACCGTTGGCCAAAGGCCTGGGCAATGCGCTGCAGCACCTGCAGCAGGCCACCATGTGGATGATGCAAAACGGCATGACCAATCCGGACAATGCCGGGGCCGGGGCCGTTGACTATCTGCGGATCATGGCGCTGGTCGGCATGGGCCATGTCTGGTTAATGCAGGCGCAGACCGCCGCTGAAAAGCTCGCCGAAGGCGGCGCGAATGAGCCTTACATGAAGAACAAGTTGATCACGGCGCGTTTCTTTTTTGAACGCATGTTGCCAGACACCATCGCGCATCTGGCCAAGTTGGAAGCCGGCGCCGAAAGCACGATGGCGCTGAAAGCCGAGGCGTTCTAACCACTCCTGCTTAATTGGGGGAAACCAAATCATGAAACAGTCCCAGGGCGTCCTTACAGTGCAGACGGATGGCCCGGGTCTGTACGAGTTTTCTGAAGACGCCGTGAACTGGTGCCTTGATCAGGACATCAACACGGGTCTGTTGACCATCTATATCCGCCATACGTCCGCGTCCCTGACCATTCAGGAAAATGCAGACCCAGACGTATTGCATGATCTGCAAGCCGCCTTTGATCGCTTTGCACCGAAAACAGGACCCTATCTGCACACCGCCGAGGGACCCGACGACATGCCGGCACACATTAAGTCGGCCCTGACACAAACGCATTTATCCATCCCCGTCGACGGTGGTCGACCCCTGTTGGGCACCTGGCAGGGCCTGTTTGTCTTTGAACATCGAAACCGGCCACATGATCGATATGTTGTGCTGCACCTTAGTGGTGAATGAGCCTGACACAACCAACCCCACCGTTCGTATCGAGTGATTTGGCGCAACCCTTGGCCGGAGGCCAAAAAAATGGGGGCGCGACAAATTGTATCGAGATGCGGGCAACCTCACGTACCTCGATACAATCGCTTCGCGATCACTCGGCACGAATGGGTAAGATAATGGTGACGCCACAGCATCAGTGATACTGAACGCAAAACTTGACTAGTCACCGTATGGAGACTTATAAGTCTACAATTGGTGACTTAAATCAGGGGGGATCATGTCGTCTATTAGAGCCCGTGACCGAGAAGAGACCAAACAATTATTGATCGACGCGGTCGGCGCCGTCATCGAGGCCGATGGTTTTGGTAGCGTTGGCGTCAACAAAGTGGCCAAGGCAGCCGGCGTCGATAAAGCCCTGATCTATCGCTATTTCGGCGGATTTGCCCAATTACTACAAGCCTATGGCGACCAGACAGATTTTTGGTGGACGGTCGAAGACATCCTGGGTGATGACCTGCCTGATGCCTTGCCAAATGCGGGGGGTGACAATCTGGCCGCCTGGTTGTCGCTGATCTTTGAACGCCATGTGGAATTCCTTCGTAACCATCCGGTGACATTGGAAATCATCGCCTGGGAAATGTCCGAACGCAACGAACTAACCATCGCACTGGAATATGTCCGCGAGCAACGCAGCCTGGACCTCATGAAGCAATTGTTGGCCCGTTTCGGCCAGACCGACCGCCTCGATATGGTGCATTTTGGACCGGTGATGGCCCTGTTGGGGGCGGCGGGCAATTACCTGGCTGCCCGGGGGCGGCACGTACAAAACTTTAACGGGTTGGATCTGAAATCTGATCGTGGCTGGCAACAATTATTCCACGCTGTTGAAACCATGTTGCTTGGCCTTGTGCAGGAGAAGTCATGATGAACAGCACCCGGCGACAATTTCTCAAACGAACGGGACTGACAACATTGGTCCTGGTTTCAGGCGGACTGGTATGGCGCGCCGTCGACAATGGCGTCTTCAATATTGGTGAAGGCCCCGCCTATGAGCCCTGGCGTAATTGGCAAAGCGACGCCGATAAAGGCCCCCTCACCCTGGTACGCGCCGGCATATTGGCCGCCAACGCCCATAATACCCAGCCCTGGTTGTTCCGAATTGCCGAAGGCCAAATCAAACTCTACGCCGACACGTCACGCAATCTGGGGAGCTTTGATCCTTACTTGCGTGAAATGCATATCAGTCTTGGTTGCGCCCTGACGAATATGGAAATCGCTGCCAGTGCCTCAGGATATGGGGCCTCCATCGACATCGTGCCTGGGAAGTTACACCTGTCGGAAGACACCCCGGCTGACCCGTTGATTGCGACGATCACCCTGACCCCCGCTACTATTGCACCGTCGGCGCTATACGGGGCAATCCCCCATCGCCATACCAACAGAGGTGCCTACGACCTTGGCCACTCGGTACCCGCCTCCGCGAAAGATGCTTTTCGCGACCCTCAGCAACCTGGCATAGAGGTCTATTTGGCAGACAATGCCGAGGCCCTTACCGAACTGGGCACACTCATCGTTTCTTCAACCGAACAAATTATCAAAGACCACGAAATGTCCGGCGACAGCTCAAAGTGGTTTCGGATGAGCCGGGACGATGTCGACCAATATCGCGACGGCGTCACCATTGATGCCTTTGGCCTGCCACCAATGATGAACGTCGGCGCCAAGATTATTCCCGCGCCGTCCGCCGGATTAAGCGATTCCCAATGGCTCAGCGGCACCCGAGACACGCATGTCGGCACAGCCCCTTTACTGGGGGCAATCTGTGTGGCTGATTTATACGACAAGGCAACGGCCATAAAGGCGGGCATGCAATGGCAGCGCATGCACCTGTGGGCGACGGATCAGGGCATGGCCATGCATCCGCTCAATCAACCAGCAGAGCTTGTTGACCGCGACCAACAGCTTGGTCGCCCCTCAGCCATGGCGGACCAATTGGCCAATCTGATGGCGCCAACCAAAGGCAAGCCCACGTTCTTTTTCCGCGCAGGATATGCCGAACGACCCGCCCGGCTAAGCCCAAGACGACCATTGAAAAGCGTTATTTTATAAAGAGTTACTTTGCCAAAATCCACGTGGCGTGCGCTATGGCCAGTTGCCCGCCGTCTGCCCCATAGAGCGCGGTGCCGGTCATGATCTTGCGGCCTTCCTGGGCGATCTTCCACCCTTGCACGACACAGGCGTCGCCCGCACGGGGGCGATTAAATATCTGGGCGTTCAGTTTACCCAAAAGCATAGGTTTTGTCGGTTTGCCTGTCACCGTGAAGGCACCAGGGCAATCCAGCGCGCTCCACATGATACGGTCTGCGACCACACCATCTTCATTGGCATGGTTTGCGTGGGGCGTCCATGGGGCGGCTACGACATTGTCATGGCCCGCGACAGCCCCTGCGTATATCCGCAACCCATCCCCTTCCACCAGATCGGTCCCACAAACAAAACAGCCGGGAACCGGATGGTCATGAAAGCCAATAAAATCCCGTGACGCCATGACAGCCTGGTCAAAGCTGATGGGTTCGCGCGCACGCAAGTCAGGGGTGGCAGCGCGACCGACAGCAATCTCGTGGTCGCCATTCATCAAGGACAGATGGTCGCCATGGTCAACAATTTCCAGGTCGGTATCGAGAGGACACGGGGCTTTCAACATCACCTCTGCCGGCCCGTCGATATGGTCGGCCAAAGATCCACAGACATAGCCGCCATTGCCCATGCCTGGTGGTCCGTTAAATGACCTGGATATGTTGATCAATCCGATTTTCCCCGCTTTCCTATCATAATGGGTGGGGAAATTCAGAATGGTCAAGCAGGCTTGTAGACCGGAATCAGGACCGCTGGTCAGCCCTTGGACTAACCAGCGGTGTCATGCCCTGCCTGTGGGAGGATTGGTGCGGCAGGTTGGGGAATTTTTGCCAGTCAGATGACCCTATTTAGGACCGTGATGCCTGCCCATTTTACTGTTCTTCATTTCTTCCATGGAAATTTCGCCGTCGCCATCGGCATCGATTTTGCCAAACATCATGTCGGCTTTTGAAGCTTGCTCGGCATCGTCCACCACGCCATCATCATTGGCGTCCAACATGTTGAACATGAATTTTGCATGCATCTCGCGACGCTGTTGCTCGCGATCTTCGCGCATTGCCA
>SMXS01000048.1 GCA_004356955.1 Alphaproteobacteria bacterium
AAGTTGGACGGCTAGGTAATCGAGATCAATTGTTTGCCGATGTTCTCGCCGGTATAGAGGCGGATCAATCCGCGTGGCAGGTTCTCGAACCCGTCCAGCATATCAACTCGATATTGTAGAGAGCCGTCGTCGATCATGGTAGTCATGGCCTCGCGCCAGGCGGGGAATTTGTCCTGGTGATCAAACAGCATCAACCGTTCCATATGCCGGCAGAACTTGATGATATTGGCCGAATTGGATGGCTCATAGGCCGGGCCGGTATTTTCATATTCCGAGATACGACCGCACATGGCCAATCTGGACCCCAGCCGAATTTGCCCCAGGGCTGCATTCAGAATTTCGCCGCCGACATTGTCGAAATAGACATCGATCCCCCCCGGCATTAAAGCCGTGATTTGCGCGTCGATGTCGCCTAACTTGTAGTTGATGGCCCCGTCAGCACCCAGATCATTGACCAACCAGTCGCATTTTTCGGCACTGCCGGCGATACCAACGACATTGGCACCAGCCTGTTTGGCCAATTGTACGGCGATCGATCCAACAGCCCCCGCGGCGCCGGATACCAATACGTTTTCGCCCGGTTGTGGCTTGCCGACATGGGCCATGCCCAGATAGGCCGTCAGGCCAGATGTGTCGAATATGTATAGGGCGGCCTCCATAGGCACGCCATCAGGGATGACAGAAAACAAGAAGGCCTTGGGGTGGCTGACGACATAGTCGGCAAAGCCAAACAGGCCCTGAACGCGGGTGCCTATGGGCACATCGGGATTGTTTGATTCCACGACTTCACCGGCGGCGAGGGCACCCATCACGTCGCCGATCTGCAAATTGGCCGGGTTGTTCGTGTCTTCGACCATGGTGCCGCGCAGGGCGGGTTCAACCGCGACCATTTGCACCTGCACCAACACCTGCCCGTCGCCGGGCTCGGGGATAGACGTCTCGACATAGTCAAAGTCGCTTTCCTTCAGCAGGCCATCAGGTCTGGCCGCGATCAGAAATTGTCGGTTGATGTTTTTCAGCACACTGGTTCCCCTCAAAAAGAAAGACCCACATCACTGTGGGCCTTTCACGATTATTATTGTGACCTTGCGTCAGGGTTTCAGTCTTCTTGCAAGTGCTGTCAGAATGACTCCCAATGAAGCGCCCAAATAAGCAAGACCCAAATTTCGGATAATAGTGGCAACTACATCCCCAACAGCGGGTATGACAGCCAACTGCATACCGGCTGCCATCAATACCATTGTTGACAATAACAGTAGTACTCTTTGGTCTTCTTCGACACCAACGCTGGCAACAACCCCCAACACAATAAGGATCGTCGCTGCGTAGGGAATGCCGACAAAAGCACCCACAATGGCAACGAGCACCGCAATGAGCCTCGCAATCATAGCAACTTGAGACATGTTCGTATCCCTCCCCTTAAAAAAGGCCCCCAAGACTTGAACGCGCGAAGTGTACATTTTTTTTGTAGGTAATTCTATACGCCATATAGACGCAAAACGCCCCGGACCACACAATGGCCCGGGGCGGTGCTAATCGCTTGAAAAGAAAGAGGGTTGCTCTTTCGCAGTGCCTAGACTTCGGTGCGCTCGTCCAGGCCGCGCTTCTTGCGTTCTTCGTTCATACGGGTGACGTCCACATCCATTGGTTCACCCAGATCTTCTGGTTTGGCGGTGCCAGCCATGTGGGCGCCTGCCGTGTCTGCATTATACATGATGTACTTTTCTGGCGTGATGCAGCAGATCGTCCGCAGCGGTGAATCCAGCACGTCATAAAAGAACTTTGCGCCGGCTTCATTGCCTGGGTTCAGCTTCTCTGACAGGGCGGTATAGAATTTATGTTTGGTGTCATCATCGTCAAAAAACTCGCACGTGCCTTTGATGGTGATGGCGCCGTGGGGGCCTTCGCCGGTTGGGTTGCCAGCGCTCGACACGTTGACCGAACAACGGTTGTCACGGGTCATGGCCACATATCTGTGACGGTGCACGGCAAAAGTCAGCCAGATTTTCTCGCCATCCCAGGTAAAGGCGTGGGTCACGCCAACAGGCCAACCATCTTTGGTGGACCACATCAAAACGCATTCGTTAGAACCGTTCAGCAGGGCGTCGCGTTGTTCGTCTGTAAATGGATAAATCGATACCATTTCATGATCATGGGTTTGTGCCATTGTCTTTTCCTTTTGTTGAAATCTTCTTGTTGAAATCTTCCTCGCCGATTCTGGCGTTGGCGCACATGTAAACATCTGAGGCTCTCTGATGGAAGGGGATTGAAGCTTCAGCGGGTTAAAAAAGTGCACTAATGAATAAAAACTGCACTAGAGTGGTGGCCGCAGCAACATAGGTGCAGCAACATAGGGAACAGGATTGCGACCATGAGCACGACAAAACTAAAGCCAGGCGAAGCACGCTTTCCAGGGCCCAGCACCAAAGACATTATATTGGCTGACGGATGGGACGTGCCGGATGAACTGATCATGCAGTCCTATGAATATATGGGCAGCGAAGACATCGACTTTTCCTATTACACGTCACAGGAAATTTTCGACGCCGAGATGGAAAAGGTCTGGCCCAAGGTCTGGCAGTGGGTGTGCCGCGAAGAACACATCCCCGAGGCGGGCGACTACATTGTTTATGACGTGGGCTATCATTCGATCTTGGTGGTTCGTCAGAAAGACAGGGCCGTCAAAGCCTATTACAATTCGTGCCTGCATCGCGGTACGCAGCTGAAACCGGCTGACAGCCAGGGCAATTCAGCCAATTTGCGATGCCCGTATCATGGCTGGACCTGGAATCTCGATGGGACGCTGGAAGACCTGCCTTGCGATTGGGATTTTCCCCACGTCAACAAGGCCGAGGCCAATTTGCCCGAGGTAAAAATCGGTCAATGGGGTGGGTTTATCTTCATCAATATGGATGACGACGCCATGTCGTTGGAAGAATATATGGAGGTCATCCCCCAACATTTTGCCAATTGGCCCCTGGACGCGCGGTTTACGTCGCTGCATGTTCAAAAGATATTGCCAGCCAACTGGAAGGCATCCCAGGAAGCCTTTGTCGAGGCATACCATTCCTACGAGACACATGCCGAGGCCCTGGCGTTTTCGGCCAACAATAATGCGCAATATGATGTGTTTGGCGACCGCACCCATCGGTTCGTCCACACATTTGGCAATCCCGACCAGACCTGGCCGGAAGACCAGACGCAACAGGATATCCTGGATAAACTGCCAAGCATTCCTGACGGTGAAATTTTGCCCGAAGGCATGACTGCGCGGTCTTATGCGGCGGCGTATCAGCGCAAAGCCGTGGGCGAGATGTTCGGGGTGGATCTGTCGAAAAAATCAGATTCAGAAATGTTGGATTCGATTGAGTATCATTTGTTTCCCAACATGTTCCTGTTCCCCGGCGTGGCGCTTCCGATGATCTATCGCTTCCGGCCCAATGGCATGGATGTGGACAGCGCAATCTTTGATCTGTTGTTCCTGAGGCCTTTGACGCCGGGTGAAGATCCCCCCGAGGCACCGGAGGCCTATAAGATTGGCATCAACGAATCCTACGAAACGGTGCCGGGCATCGAACAGTGGTTGGGCCATATCTATGATCAGGACACCGCCAATCTGGCCGCCCAACAAAAAGGCTTCAAGGCCGCGAAGAAAAAAGGCCAGACCCTGGGCAATTATCAGGAAATTCGTGTGCGCCGGCTGAATAAAACCTTGCTGCAATATCTGAATGCTTAAGCGCATCTCCGTTCGTGCCGAGTGATCGAACCCACCTTGGTGGGGGCGATTGTATCGAGGTATGAGCGTTTCTATGTAGGCTTTCAACGACCTAGTGGTGCCCGCACCTCGATACAATCGCTACGCGATCACTCGGCACGAACGGTCGAGGAATGTGGGGTCTAGGTCGCGGTCTTCCCACCAGTTGCTGCCTTGGTGGCCGCGCGCATTTTATCGCCGTCAAAGCCAATGGTCTGGACGGGCGTGACCTTTAGGACGCGCCGGTTGGGGGTGTTGTTCAACTCGTAAAACAGTTTTTGGGCATCTTCGTCGCCTGGGCGCAGGCGCTTGGCGAGCGCAGGCAGGAACCAGTCGATGGTGGCTTGATCCGCCAACACCTCGCACGTGCCTTTATAAGTCACGGCCCGGGCACTGGCGATGCCAGAACCCTTGGACGTGATAGAGATCGACACCCGGGGGTCGCGTTCCACCGCCCTCACGCGAACGCGATTTGTAGACACCGACAGCCAAAAGAACCCGTCATGGAACACGTAGGACATGATGACCCCAACGGGCCATCCTTCCTTGTTGGACCACATGAAGGTGCATTCGTTCTGGGCTTCTACCAGGGCGGCCTCGTTGTCAGCGTCCAACGAGTATGAACTAACGTCATCATAGGTAAACTTGTCGGTCATTGTTGGCTCCTATGCGGGCAGGCGAACCTCGGCAGAGCCTTTCAGCAGCGTGCCGCGTTCGTCATTGTGCAGCCAGATATCGCATTCGGCGATCATTGTGCCGTCTTCTTCACGCAAGCCCGTGACCTTGCCACGGGCAATCACATGGTCTTCGCTTAGCACCGCTTTGGGGAAGGTCATGATGAATCGCTTGATGCTTGTCGGCCCGGCCCAGTCATGCAGCATGTTGACCATGTAACTAAGCCCCAGGGGCCCCTGGTTGATGGTCTTGTCTTTAAAACCCCAGCGTTCGGTCGATGTGGGGTCCCAGTGGACCGGGTTAGGATCGCGCAGAATGGCCGCCATGGTGCGCATGCGCTCACGGGTCACGGAGGGCATATCCCATTCAGGGATGTCGTCGCCAATAGATACTTTCATGATGCAGATTCCCCTAGTTTCTTGATCGATTGTAATGCCAGGTCACCGTTGACCGAGCGACCAATTTGCCATCCGGATCGGCCAGGTTGAAGACGAATTGTATTCGGTCATACACACGGCCGCTTTCCTCTTCGCAACGGTCAGCCTCGGTAATGGAGGCAGTGACGTCATAGGCGACTTCCTCAAAGAGCGGGGAAAACAGCTCCCAATCATAACTTTCAATGCCAATGGACGCGTCTGATTCTGCCTGGCCAAGGGCAAACATTTCGCCGATGGTGGTGTTGGCCCCCAAAATAGGCACGTGAAACATCGCCGCAGGGTGGACTTGACCATCAGGCAGAGGGTCTGCGCCCGTGCATTCGGTTAGCAGGAAGTTCTCCCAATGCTGGACGGTGTATTTTCCGCCAGGGAATTCATGGCCGACAAGAGCCTGAATTTCTGCCCGCGGCGGGATGGGTTTGTTGGGCATGGACGGCCTCCATATGGCCCTTTTTAGGGCGTTTATTGCTTTCGCCGAAAACTGTAGACGGAATTTTCACCAGCGGCTGGAAAAACTGCAAGTCATTGTATAATAACGCGGAAAACAGCCTGTTTCCAAATGCAGCCAGAATGAGTACATTCGGCGGCAATTAAGAGCAAAAAATCCCTCAATATACATTCGGAGCGAAACGATCAAAACGCTTTCAAAAAGACCATGGCAACGACTATTTTGCGCGATTTTGGTGTCAGGCGCGCTGTCAGGCTGTGCTTTGATGACACCCTTGCCAGAACCCATGGCGCTGACGGACCGCATTGACATTTTCCCGACGGGTCAATTGCCCGTGGATCAGCTTGTCACAATCTATTGGTCTGATCGCAATGTCCCGTTCATTGATGCCAAAACAGACGACGATGCAGCCTTTGCCTTGGGCCTTGTGCATGCGCATCTGCGGATGGGCCAAATGGAAATTTTGCGATTTATCTCGCAAGGTCGGCTGGCGGAAATCGCCGGGCCATTTTCGGGCATCATGGAAATGGAGCGGGCGCTGCGCACCATCGACCTCGGCAAGTCCTCTCGCGAAGTCTATGCCAACATGCCGGCGCACAGCAAAGCCTGGTTGGATAACTTTGTCCGCGGCCTGAACTATTATCAGGCACAGGTCAAAGAATTGCCCCATGAACATAAAGTCATGGGCCGCAAGCGCGACAGATGGGAAGCCCACGAATTGTTGACCATCGGCCGCCTGGCGTCTGTGGACTACAACTGGCCAATCTGGCTGCAACTATTGCCATTGCGCGAACGCGACGACTGGCCGGAAATTTTTGCCCAAGCCCTGAAAGAAGGCACGGCCTCTGCAACATCATTTGCCGCAGACGATAACCGGGCGGCGCAGCGTTTTACCCAAATACTGACGGTGGCTGCAAAGTGGGGCTCTAACAGCTTTGCGATCTCGAAAGACAAATCCAATACAGGATCGTCGATCATCGCCAGCGACCCACATCTGGGCGTTGGTCTGCCTAATATCTGGCTGGTGGCTGGTGTCAAATCACCAAGCATGCACATGGTTGGCCTGATGATCCCGGGCATGCCCTTTGTGGCCGTTGGTCGTAACGCCGACATCGCCTGGGGTGGTACATCGTTGCGGTCAGCGGGCAGTGATCTGTTTGATGTCTCGAACATCCCCAAGGACCAGATTACCGAGCGGGTCATCGACGTTGATGTGCGCTGGTGGCCCGATCGCAAAATGACGATCCGCGAAACCCCCTATGGTCCCATTATTTCGGATGTGCCGATGGTCCCCAAGAAAGAGGGCGAGATGTTTGCCCTCAAGTGGAATGGCCATCTGCCGACGGATGAATTGACAGCGATGCTGAACCTGAACATGGCAACAGATTTTGAAGGTTTTGCGACGGCGCTGGAAGAATTTTCGATCTCGGCACAGAACTTTATCTATGCCGACGCCAAAGGCAATATTGGCCAGGTAACAGCAACCCACATACCTAAGCGCAGCCACGAAATGCCGGAAGATTTGATCCTGCCACTGGAAAAAGTGGCGGCCTGGGATACGATGCTGACATCGGCGGAACTGCCATGGACCTACAATCCTGACCAGGGATTCGTGGCGACGGCCAATAACAAACCGTCTGAGTCTATTGCGCCGATCGGCTATTTCTTCTCGGGCGACGACCGGGTGCTGCGCATGCGGGACATTTTGGGTCATGGCGAAAACATGTCGGTCGCCGATATCCGCAAACTGCAGACAGATACCTATATGCAGTCAGCGGTGGTGCTGCGGAATGCAATTATCGAGCGCGGCCATGAAATTGATGACCTGACGGACGAAGCGCAGGCCACTCTGGTTGCCTTGGAGGGATGGAACGGTCGCTATGAGGTTGAAGCCATCGGTCCCGTGGCCCTTCAGGGTGTTTCTGGTCGATTGATGCCGCAATTGTTGGATTCTATTCAACTGGCGATCCTGGAAACGGGCGGCAATCAGCTGGGTGAATATGCGACTCTTATCCTGTCCATGCCGACGGACAAAATTAATCCGCTGCTGGGCCAGGCCCTGCATGATGCACAGGAAACTATGGCTGAATACAGCAATTGGGGCGAAATGCATCCGCTGAAGCTAAAGCACAATCTGGCTATGGTGCCCTTGCTGGGTGGGCGGTATGAATTTGATGTTATGCCCTGGCCTGGGTCCACCGACACTTTGTGGAAAGGCGACCACGCCATTGGCATCAGCGAATCTTTGACGCGTTATGGCGCGCAGGCCCGGCATGTATCTGACATGTCAGACCTCGACAGCAACTGGTTTGTGCTGTTGGGTGGCAATGATGGCTGGATCAATGCCGAGAACTTCATTGATCAGGCCAAATTGTTCCAGCGGGGCGAAATGATGCATATCCCAATGCGCATCGAGACGATCAAGAAAACATTCCCCTATAAGACCATCCTGACCCCATGATCGGGGCCACGGCGTTACTGCGGCAGATTGCGCGCCGTCGAAAACGCAGGCTCGACAATCAAAATGCAATTGCCGAACAAAAACGTGTGTTGCTGCGGATGGTCCGCAAAGCCAGAGACACCAAATTTGGCCGGGACCATGACTTTGCAAATATTAAATCCGTCGCCGATTTCCAGGCGCGCGTGCCCTTGCGCCGCTTTGAAGACATGTGGGATGACTATTGGGGGGCTGACTTTCCCATCTTGCGGGATGTTTCGTGGCCTGGCCTGATCAACTATTTTGCGACCACGTCGGGGACGACGTCGGGGGCATCAAAATTCATTCCCGTCACCAACGA